>JBBQIZ010000012.1:0-41693 GCA_038325425.1 Chthoniobacterales bacterium | reverse complement strand
CCGTGGTCGTCTGCCCACTCACCACCAAACTGCACCCGCGGTGGCGCAGCCGCGTGCAGATTACCACCGGTGGAAAACGCGCCGAGATTGCGGTCGATCAAATCCGCACCGTGAGCCAGCAGCGGATCATCCGCCGCCTCGCTAAGCTCACCGCGAAAGCCGCGACGGAACTCCGCCGGACGGTTTCCGAGATGTATGGGGAAGGTTAATTGCTCGTCGCTACCAAGATGCTACCAGTCGCTGATAATCTATTGTGGAGCTACTGGTTCGTTGGTCTTTGCGATGGTGAGGCATCTTCCACATACGAGATCCGAAAGCACATGCGCTGTGTCCGTCCACGATTCTTGTCTGCAACGAGACGATGACCTGATTCATGAGATCGCAAAAAGTTTCCGCATTTGGCTTACCGAAAGCTTGGATTAGGTAACTGCGTTCTCCGCGTTCCCGGATTGCCCCTGCGGGCGAATCGGGACGCCAACGCCAACGGCATCGGGATCATCCAGCCCAGGGTTGCGAGGGACGAGCTATCTTGGGAATGCGCGCCACCACGAGGCCAACCCCGACGGTGTTGAAGCGGATTGGGGCGGAGGGGAGGCAACCCTTGCAGGGTTGGCGCGGGGGGTGGATCGGCGACCCAAGGTAGCGCGCGGCGCGCAACCTCGGGCTGGATGATGGAACGCCGTTGGCGTTTCGTTCGACCGGGCGCTCTTTGGATTCTTTGACGTGACTTCCCCTCGTTCCGCGACTCCATCGCGGAACGCACCTGTCTGCGCGACTCTTTCGCCCGTGGAGTGGCCAGCACGCAGACACACCACCCGCCGGCAATGGAATTGCCCCGACAAGGGCGTGCCGAAATGGAGTTTCGGCACGAGTGGGCGGGGATCGGGCGAGCGACGAGCGACTGGGCGGGTGAAGTAGCGTCGGCGAAGGACGGGCCGACGCCCGACGACTCCCCGTCAGCGTCGGTCAGCGTCCCGGCTAACGCCACGGATCACACCGCAGCACCGGACTCGCTCCCGCCAGCCATTCACGCGCCGAGGAATACCGCCAGTGCTCCGGTGACGCGACCAGCCCGCGCTTGACCGGGTTGTTGTGCAGATAATCGAGGTTGATGCCGCCCTCCGGCGGCATCCTTCGGGCTGGCCGGAGGCCAGTCTGTCTCGCTCCGCTCGGCTCTGCTGCATCATCGCGTCGTCGCTGACCGCCTGCGGATGCACGCCCTCCTGCCAGACCTGATGCTCGGCGGTTGCTTTGCGATACGCGGCGCGGAAGTAGGCGAGTTGATTGAGCAGCCACTCGCGGCCCTCCGACTGGAGCTGGGCGAGAAGCATGCGCGCGGTGAACCGCTTGAGATCGCGGATGGTGACGGCCAGCTCGGGACCGGCGACGATGGCGTGGAAGTGGTTGTCGAGGATGACCCACGGTCCGCGCCGCTTTGCGGAAGGCGGACTAACGCCTCAGGGGACGTATTTCCGCCCGGCGTATTCCACGCGCATGTTGGCGACGGTGCCGGCGTCGAAGCCGATGACGAGCATGCCGCGGGTGCCGGTGGCGGGGTTGATCGCCCGGTTGGCGTAGCCTAGTTCGGTGCCAGAATTGAAGGTCTGGTTGGGGCGGCCGAGCAGGGCGAGGACTTGCTTGAGGGATTTCTTTTTCAGGATGGGGCCGAGCTCCTGCAGGGTCATGTAGCCTTCGGCGAAGGTTTTCTGAAAGGCGCGCTCCTGGCGTTTCGGATCGACGATGGCCACGATCTGCGGATCAAGGGTGGAGGTGCTTCCGGTGGTCTGGGTGAGCTGGGCGAGGGCGGCGTTGGCCGCGGGGACGAGGGCGCTGTTGGGGTGATCGACGAGGAATTTCTCGTAGGCGGCGCGGGCGATGGTGGGCTGGGCTTTCTGCTGCGCGGCGGCGGCTTCGGCGAAGACCAAGGCTTCGTGTTTTTGCAGGGTGGCGAGGTCGGTCTGCGCGGTGCGCAATTGTTTCTCCTGCATGGCGAGGAGCAGGTTTTTGTCGGCGAGCGCGATTTTCATCGCCTCGACCGCTTTGACCGTGTCGGCGAGTCTGGCGTCCTTGGCGGCCAAGGAGTTTTGCAGGACGCTGACGCGGCGTTTGGCCTCATCGGTGTCGGCTCTCAGGCTTTCGATCTGCCGGCTGGAGTCCCCGCTCTGCTGGTCGCAGCCGGCCACGAGGAGGAGCAGGGCGGCGGTGGCGAGGAGCGCGTGAAGGCCGCGGCGGGTGACGGCGGTGGGAGGGGGCGCGGTCATGCCCACCTCGATAAAGGGCTGGCCCGCCGAGTGCAAGGTTTCGCGCGTGCGACCGGTGCGATGCGCGGGAAATCAGCGGCCGGTCGGGGCGATCGGCGGTAGCGGCGCGGGCGGGCGGCTGGGGTCGCTCGGGGCGGGTGGAATCGGAGCCGGAGCGGGTTGATCGGGAGGCGCTGGGGGAAGGGGGGGCGCGGGCGGGTTCGGGGCGGGGGGAATCGGGGGGATCGGCGGCGCGGGGGGCTGGGGTGGTTTGGGGGGCTGAGGAGGCTCGGGCCGGGGTGGAGGTTCGGCGGGTTTGGCCTGGGGGGCGGCGCTGGAGAGCGGTGGCGCGGCGGTGGCGAGGCTGCCGGCGAGCACCGCGGAGATCGTCAGGGCGGCCAGAGCGATGGTTCTCATATTTGATGATTCGCGATTGCGTGCGCGCTTGGCCGCTTTTTCCGGCGCGGTCGCCGACGCGGGCGATGGGCGAAAAATCGGACACATTCTTACGACCGGCAAAACGCCCGCGGCCGATTGGCAGCGTTCCTGCTATTCGTCGAGTTCCATGATTCGCACTCCGAAAATGGGATTGGTCCTGGCGACAATTATCGCCACTTTGCTAACTTCCGGGCACGCCTCCGAGCCCGCACCGGTCGCCCCCACGAACGAAACCGCCGCCATCGCCCGGCAACGCGACCAGTTGCAACTGGAGAATTCCCTGAGTGACGAGAAGCTGCGCCAGGAGCTGGCCTCGACGCAGGCCGAGCTGGCCCGGATGAAGAGCGAGAACGAGCTGATGCGCGTCCGCTCGGAGCGGGAGCTGACCGCCCGCCGCCTCGTGATCGACGAATCCAATGTCGAGATGGAATCGATCGCCAGCCGGGCCGCGCTGGAGACGGCGCGCAAGCAGGCGGAGTCCCAGGCCCAGCTCATCGAACTGCGCACCGCCAAGGATCGCGCGGAACTGGAAGCCGCGCTGGCGACCGCGGAGTTCACGAAGAAAGTCAGCGTGTTCAAAGCCGCGGAGCTGGGGTGGACGGCGAAGACGACCGAGTTGCGCGCGAAGCTCGCCCAGCGCGAGAAGGAGGAGGAGACCGAAGCCTACGCGGAGCAGCAGCCGGTCTATCTCAAGGACCCGCTGACCGCCGGGGGCGAACTGGTCTTGAGCGACCGCCGCATCCCGCTGAACGGCCTGATCACGATGGCCACCGCGGACGCCATCTGCGCGCGCATCGATTACTTCAACAACAAGCACAAGGAGTGGCCGATCTTCATCGTGATCGACGACTCGCCGGGCGGTTCGGTGATGGCGGGCTACAAAATCCTGCGCTCGATGCAGAGCAGCACGGCGCCGGTCTATGTGGTGGTGAAATCCTTCGCCGCGAGCATGGCGGCGGCGATCGCCACGCTCGCTCCGCGGTCCTTTGCCTACCCGAATGCGATCATCCTCCATCACCAGATCTCGAGCGGGATGATGGGCAATCTCACCGAACAGCGCGAAGGGCTGAAGACGCTGGAGCAATGGTGGCAGCGGCTGGCCGCGCCGATCGCCGCGAAGATGGGCGTGACCACCGAGGAATTTGTGAAGCAGATGTACGCGCAGACGACCACGGGTGATTGGAAGGAGTTCGCCGATGAAGCGGTGAAGCTGAAGTGGATCGATACGGTGGTCGGGCGCTGCCAGGAGACGGCGTGGCGCAAGAACCCGGACGCCGCTTCCGATGACACCGCGACGGCGAAGGTCGAGGCTTCGGTGAATAGGGTGGATGCGAAGGGCCGGCCCTACATGGTCCTGCCGCGGGTCAATCCCGTGGACTGCTATTACCTGCACAATCCGGACAGCTACTACCGGGTCGAATAACCGCGGGCCGGAGGACGCGCTCCGGCGCGTCCCTGATTTGTTGGGGAGCACGCGGAGCGTGTCCCTCCGAGTGATGCCGCCGGGCCGGAGGGACGCGCTCCGGCGCGTCCCTGATTGTTGGGGAGCACGCGGGAGCGTGTTCCTCCGTGATGCCGCCGGGCCGGAGGGACGCGCTCCGGCGCGTCCTGATTATTGGGGAGCACGCGGGAGCGTGTTCCTCCGGGTTATTCCGCGGCGACGGCGGTGGGGACCATGATCGCGTCTTTCATACCGTGCAGGAGCTTCTTGTCGGCGGGGCAGACGGTGGCAAGCGCGCCGCGCAGCTCGGCCTTCCCCTCGATGACGAAATAATACGGGCAGAGCCGGACGCGGCCGTGGAGCGTCTCGATCTCGCCGGTCGCGGCGTTGCGGAAACGCTGATCGACCAGCCGCCCTTTATGGAAGCGCTGGAGGATGTGCGGGTGGGTGGGGAATTCGGTGAGCGCGGCGGTCACGGCGGTCTGCCATTCGGTCTGCGACGCGTCGGAGCCGAGGACCACGCTGCGGCTGCCCCAGGCGGTTTCGTGGAAGCCGCTGATCTTCAGGATGAGGTCGCGCTGCTTTTGGGAAAAGTGTTTCAGCTCCTCGAAGGACTGGATCTCGAGCCCGGGGATGACGGCGTGCTGCGGCAGCACCTGCGGATCGAGGATCCAGGTGTAAGGGATGACCTTTTGCAGTTCGAGGAAGTGCCGTTCGCTGAGTTCGCGCCGCCAGAATTCCCGGAGCGGGCGCAGCCAGAAGAGGGCGAACCACAGCTTTTCCTCCAGATACGGTTTAAAGGGCGGAGTGATCTTCGCCGCGCCGTCGGTCACGGCCTGCCGGATCGCCGGCGCGCTGGGCAGATTCGGCAGGTCGAAGTGCTCGAAGAAGCGGTAGAGCGACTGCGGGGCGTCGGCGGACAGCCCGGAGGGCTGATGGAGATTAGCCGGGGGTGAAACCCCCGGAACCGGTGTCTCCACGGCATCCGCCCCGGCAGGGGCGGCGGAGGTTCCGGCACCCCTGCCGGGGTGCGCCGCGTTTTCTGGTGATACGGTGGTTCCCGCTCGCGGACTCGCTTCACCACCGGCTAATTTCGGCCAGCCCTCCGGGCTGAAAGACCCGGTGGTCGGGTCGTGCGCTGCGGCGGTCGGGCTGAAGGACTCCGCTTCGTGCACGCGCAGGGCTCCGTTGCTCAGGCGGGCGAGGTATTCCATCTCGGGGCGATAGGTCGCGGCTTCCCGGGAGACGAGGATTTCGCCCGCGCCGCCGAGGATGGTGCGCAGGCCGTCGAGCATGCCGGTGGCGCCGCCGAGGATGTCGTGGGTGCCGAAGGCGGCGTAGGTGGCGTTGAGAAATTGGGTGAGGCCGATGCCGCCGGGGACGGTGTCGAGCTCGGCGATGGTGAAGCCTTCGGCGGTCAGGACGAGGTCGGGCCGGATGACGCTCGGCAGGTCGGCGCGGAATTGTTTGCGCCGGGCGTATTCGACGAGTTCGGGCGGTTTGCCGCGGTCGAGGTAATCGGCGATCCAGGCGGGCTGTTTGCCGGAGATGCTGCGCTGGTAGAGTTCGTTGCAGGCTTTGTTGAAGAGGCCCAGCCGGTGGCCGAGTTTGGCGAGTTGCTCGGCGAGTTTGCCGTCGATGAGGAAGGGCTCGGGCGAGAGCAGCCAGTCTTTGTCGGCGAAGAGGCCTTCGGGGGGGAAGGCAGCGCGGATGGCGTCGAGGCGCTGGTGGGCGGTGTCGGGATTCATGACACTGGGTGATTCTGGGAGGGGCTCCGGGAATGCAGGGGGGCTCCAGAGTAAATTTTGTCGCCGGGGAACGATTTTCCGGCGCCGCGGGAATGACCGCCCGGTGCCGGGGAAAGGTCGCGGGGTGCCCCCCGAAGACCGGTCCAGCCGCCCCGACGGCCGGGACGCGCCTCCCGGATGTCCGCCGCGGTGCGGGCGGTCTTTGAACATGCGGCGATTTCCTCTGAAGGCATGGCTTTTTCCTCAGATCAGGATCTTCAAGGCCGCGCGCACGAGGTCCTCGGTGGCCATGGCCGGGCCGCCTTTTTCCTGGGCCTGTTTGATCGCCTTGTAGGCATCGACCTGTTTGTAACCGAGGGCGATGAGGGCGAGGACGGCGTCGGTGACGCGCGCTTCCTCGGGGGTGGGGGCGAGGGCGGCGCTGGCGGCTTCCCAGGCGGCGGCGATGCCGACTTTGTCCTTCAGTTCGACGATGATGCGCTCGGCGGTTTTTTTGCCGATGCCTTTGGTTTTGGCGAGCAGGCCGGCGTCGCCATTCACGACGGCGGCTTTGAAGTTCGTGACGCTGATGCCGCTGAGGACGTCGAGGGCGGTCTTCGGTCCGATGCCGCTGACGTGGTTGACCAGCAGGCGGAAGAGGTCGCGCTCGGCGGTGCTCATGAAGCCGAAGAGGACGTGGGCGTCTTCGCGGACCTGGAGGTGGGTGAGGATTTTGAGGGGGGCGCCGACGGCGGGCAGTTTGTCGTAGCTGGAAAGCGGAATGGCGACATGATACCCGACTCCATGAACATTCACGACGACATGCGTGGGCAGCGCCTCGACCAGCGCGCCTTCGAGAAAGGTGATCATCGCGCGGAAGATACGGGCCGGGTGCGGGGCGGGAAGGGGAAAGTGTGGCATTGCTCGGAGGGAAAAGCTTTTACCGCAGAGGCGCAGAGGGAGGTGGGAGGAGCGCAGAGGGAGGTGGAGCCTTGGCGGAAAGTCTCGGCGAACTCTGCGTCTCGGCGCGGCAGACTGGCCGGGGTGCTGGGGGGGTTGTTTTCGCTGCTGCTGATGATGATCGGCGGAGCGGAGGCGCGGGCTGCGGAGCCGAAGTGGCGGGTGCTGCTGGAGCCGAAGTCGATGCGGCGCGAGGTGGTCTGGGAGATTCCGGGGGCGCAGCGGACGGTGTTTGCGCCGGTGGTGGTGCACGGGGAGGAATATTTGCCGCCGCCGCGCGAGGTGGTGGCGCCGTTTGGCGATATCTGGCCGGAGGTGCGGGAGCAGGCGGCGCGGGCCGCGGCGGTGGATCTGGCGACGTTGCTGCCGCGCTACTCCCGCGACCGCAAGGCGGTGATCCAATACGCGGAGTTGGTCTCGAACCGGCCGCTGGTGGCGAGTGCGGTGCTGGCGCCGGAGTTTCTGGGGCTTTTCGCGGATACGCTGGGGGAGAAGGTGCTGCTGGTGGTGCCGAGCCGGTTCCAGGCGTTCGTGTTCCCGGCGCTGGCAAGCAATTATCAGGATTACTGGCCGATGGTGTTCGCGGCGTATCGGGCGACGCCGTGGCCGGTGAGTGTGGAGGTATTTGAAGTGAGCAAGGAGGGGTTGCGGGCGGTGGGGGTGTATCAGGAGCCGTGAGGGGAGTGCTCAGTGCTCAGTGCTCAGTGCGCGTGCGGATGCTCGACTGACTACTGAGCACTAAGAACTAAGCACTCTTTTCCTTCGCTCCCGGCACGGTTTCCGCATTCATTGCCGCCTCTACTTTATGAAGAAAATCATCCCCGCTGTGCTCGTGCTCGTGGTCCTCGCCGTCGCGGCGGCGTTTATCCTGTGGAAAAAGGTGGCTGCGGCGCGGACGCCGGCGACGGAGTTGGCGCCGGTGGAGACGATCTTTTTCGCGCATTTCCCGGATCTGAAGCGGACGGCGCTGCGCTGGCCGGCGACGGGGCTGGCGCAGATCGGCGCGGAAAAGGAGGTGCAGGATTTTCTGGCGAAGCCGCGGGCGAATCTGCCGCAGATGAAGGTGTGGGACGAGAAGCTGGCGCAGATCGCGCGGATTCTGCCGGGGGAGGCGTTCCTCGCGGTGACGTCGATCGACGGGCCGATGCCGCGCTTTGTGGCGGGGTTTTCGTACGGGGGCCGTCAGGCGGATGCGGAGGCGCTGATCGCCGAGCCGCGCGAGGGCCTGAAGCGGGCCTACCCGGCGGGGAAGTCGGAGGTGGCGATGCACGGGACGACGACGATCGAGACGTTCACGTATCAGGAGACGACGGTGGGGGAGGCGTTCCGCGACGAGTGGTATCTGATTTCCAATGACCTGGAGCTGCTGAAGCGGACGATCGACGCGGTGCCGCAGGGGCTGGGGACGGGGGCGCTGGCGGCGAACGAGCTGTATCAGAAATCGACGGCCCGGCTGCCGGCGGGGGGGGAGGCGGTGCTGTATGCGCAGGTCGGGGTGCTTTCGGAGAGATTAGTGTCGCTGCTGGTGGCGAGCGGGCAGACGCTGGATGCGGAGCAGGTGGCGGAGTTGAAGAAGGTGCAGGCGGTGGCGTGGGGGACGAAGTTCGAGGGGACGCAGATGCGCGACACGCTGTTCCTGCTCAGCCCGGGCCACGCGGCGGGGACGCCGCTGGCGCGGAGCACGCTCGCCTTTAGCACGCCGAGCACGTTTCTGACTTACGTGACGGCGCTGCCGGCGACGATCAAGGTGCCGGAGAATTCGCTGGCGCTGGGGGCGTTTGTGCCGGGATTCGCGGCGATGGAGCGGGGACTGGCGGAGAAGGGCTTGAAGTGGGGCGATTTCACCAAGGCGTTCGGGCCGGAGTTCGGGCTCCTGGCGAACTGGGTGGAGAATTCGGGACAGCCGTCGGCGCTGGTGGCGCTGGATGTGCGGGACGCGGCGACGGCGAAGGGGTTCGTCGATGTTTTCACCGGCGGCCTGCCCGGCAACCCGGCCTGGGGCCGCCAGGAGACGGCTGGGGTGACGGTTTATCAGAGCCCGGCGACGCCCGGCCTGATCGCGCTGGCGCCGACGGCAGCGCTGACGGAGAAGTTTCTGGTCGTGGGCTTGAGTGCGGCGGAGGTCAACGCGGCGCTCGCGCAACTGAAGACCGGGCAGACGGCGATCACTAGCACGCCAGCCTACGGGGAGACGGTGAAAGCGGTGGCCGCGCCGACGGCGGGATTCGGGTATCTGGATATGAAGACGCTGTTCGAGCGCGCCTATGGGATGCTCCGGCCGTTCATCGCGATGTCGCTGGCCTTCAGCCCAGACTCCGGGAAATACATCGACGCCGGGAAGCTGCCGAGCACGGAGACGATCAGCAAACACCTCACGCCGAGCGTGTATTCGCAGTCGGTGACCGAGGAGGGGACGCTGATCGAGTCGGTGGGCACGCTCACTTTCAACCAGGTGCTGGTCGGGACGGTCGGCGGCGCGGTGGCCGCGGCGTATCCGATGATCGCGAGTGCGCTGGCCGGCGGGCTGAACCTCGACCCGAGCCTGCTGCTGAACCCGGCGCCCGCGATTCCGCCCGTCCCGGCGAATCCGCCTCCGGCCGCCGCCCCGGTGCCGGAATCGGGGTCCACCCCGGCTGCGGGCGCCGAGCTATAAGTTAAATTTGCGTCCGGCGAAAATTTCGTTCGTGAAACGGACATCCTGTGCTACGCTCGCGACCCTATGCCCATTCACAAGAAAACCGCTTTCTCCCGTCGGCTTCCTGATTTGGTAACTGAAGAACTGGCTGCTGTTCTCTCGTCGAAAAGCTTCTTCGAATTCAAGGAACTCTTTGAGCTCGTTCATGAAAACCTGAAGGCTCGCAATGCCGCCAGCGGAGGAGAGGAAATGCTCCGCCTGCGCGCTTACGAGAAGCTCCAGAACCTCGTCGCCCGCGGCATGGTCAAAAAGGAACAGAAGAAGTATAAGGGCATTCCGAAGCAACTCGCGACGCTCGAAATCATCCCGCCCAAAGCGCCCGCTTCGGCGGCGGCTTAAGCAGAATCAGTCACGGGTAACCCCAGGGATATGCAAGAGTATCTGCCGATTTTTTTGCAGGTGATCGTGGCGATCGGCTTCGCCGCGTCCGCGCTCATCGCCAGCCTCATCCTGGGGCGAAGCGCGAAGACCAACGCGATGAAGGACTCCGCCTACGAGTGCGGCATGTTGCCGATCGGCGAAGTCCAGCCGCGCTTCAGCGTGAAGTTCTACCTCGTGGCGATGCTCTTCATCCTCTTCGATATCGAGATCGTCTTCATGTATCCGTGGGCGGTCGTGTATCGCGAATTCCTCGTCCAGCACGGCACGGGGATCTTCTGGAGCATGCTCAGCTTCGTCGGCATCCTCACAGTCGGCTACGTGTATGCGATCAAGAAGGGCGCGCTCGACTGGAAAAGTTAACGCATCCAATCACCCTCTCCCGACGAAAGCTGGACGACCCGCTCGCCCGGCTTTTGTCATTCTGAGGCTTGTCGTTCCGCTTCGGTTCCCTTTCACTCCACCCAGTCGCTCTTTTTTATCCGCATGGTCCATCACGTCACGCTCTACAAGCTCAAACCCGAGGTCACCCCGGCGAAGCTCGAACAACTCATGATGACGACGCGCATGACGCTGCTCAAGATCCCGGAAGTGCTCAGCGTGCGGTGTGGCAAAAATATCGATCCCAAGTCCGAGTGGCCCTTCTTCATCGCGCTCGATTTCGAGTCGATGGACAAGCTGGCCATGACTGAAGACGACGCCATTTTCATGAAATTCGTGGCGGACGTGATCAAGCCGCACGCCGCGGATCGGCTGGCTCTCAATTACGAGATGGAGCCGGGCAAGAGCATCAAATACTCCTGATCTTGGGCCGTCGGGCGGCTTGGCCGCCGCAGTGATCAGACGGTCCCGCCGAGGACCCGCTGGTAAATCTCCTCGTACCGCGGCACGGCGGCTCCCCACGAGAAGTCACAGGCCATCGCCCGCTGCTGGAGCGCCGCCCACGTCGATTTGGCCGTAAAACACATCCGCGCCCGCATCATCGCGTCCCAAAGCGCCTCGGGTGTGTAGTCGTAGAAAAGGAAACCGTGGCCGCTTTCGTCGGTCGGGTCGTAGTCGCGAACCGTTTCGTAAAGTCCGCCGGTGGCACGCGCGACCGGCAGCGTGCCGTATTTCAGCGCATACATGGCGCTCAATCCGCATGGCTCGTAGTGCGACGGAACGAGGAAGGCGTCGCCGCCCGCGTAAACGAGGTGGGCGAGGGGATCGTTCATGTGCGGCCGAAATGCGAAACGTTCCGGGTGGCGGCGACTGGCGATGAGTAATTCGCGCTCAAAGGCGAGGTGGCCTTCGCCGAGGATGACCAGGCGGACGTCGTCCGCGAGCAGGCGATCGAGCAGCGGGAAAAGCAGTTCGATACCTTTTTGATGGGTTAGCCGGCTCACGATGACGAAGACCGGCCCCGTCGGGTCGGGGGCGAGGCCGCACTCCTTGAGCAACGCCGCGCGGCAGGCCGCCTTTCCCGCGAGCTTATCCGCCGTGTAAGGCTTCGGGAGGAACGCGTCGGTGGCCGGATTCCAGATTTCGTAATCCGCGCCGTTGAGGATGCCAGTAAGTTTGTGGGCTTGCTCCCGGACTACCGGATCGAGGCCGGCGCCTTCTTCCGGATTCTGAATCTCGCGCGCATAACGCGCGCTCACCGTGGTCAGCGCATCCGCGAAAAGGAGGCCGCCTTTGAGAAAATTGAGGTTGCCGTAATATTCCACGCCGGTCGCCGAGAAATAGTGGCCGGGCAGATTTGTCAGTCCAAAGTCGATTCCCCAAAAGCTGCCCTGATAGGCGAGATTGTGAATGGTCAGGACGGTCTTGAACGGCAGCTTGCGCTCCTTGATGAAGACCGGCACGAGCGCGGTCTGCCAGTCGTTCACGTGGATGAGATCGGGCGGCGGCATGGCGCGGCGGGCCAGTTCGACGACGGCGCGCGAGAAATAGATGAAGCGCTCCGCGTTGTCCTCGTAGTCGTGCCCCTCGACGCCGTAGTAGCCGGACCGGTTGAAATACTCGTCGCGCCGGATGAGAAAAACCTGCACGCCGTTCGGCGCGGTGCATTCGAGAATCTCTGCGGGCAAAAGTTTCGTGCCGACCTGCACCGGGATGTGCACGCCGGTGCTGCGCACGCCGAACTTCGGATCTTCGCGCAACCCGCGGTAACACGGCAGGACCACGCTGACTTCGTGACCGTGCGCCGCGAGCGCGGCAGGCAGAGCTTCGAGCACATCGCCCAGTCCGCCAGTGCGGGCGAGCGGGTCCATTTCGCTGCCGGTAAAAAGAATTCTCATGCGCTGGATGAAATCGCCGAAGGTGTCGCGCGAGGCGAGCAGGATTTGCGTAAAACGCGCTGCGCCCGCGGACCGCGAAGGCCGTCCAATACCCGCTGGCGATCCGTGTGTTTTGACCGCCGGATGCGTCTGAAATCCCGCTTGTCATCGAATTGCTCGTTGTTACAGTCGCCCACACTTTTCCCAAAGGATCCACTCTCTCTCGATGACGCTCGGCAATCTTCTCACAGTCGATCAAATCCTTCCGGAAATGAAATCGACGGAACGGTGGTCAGCCATCGTCGAGTTGGTCGATCTGCTGGTCGCCCAAGGGCAGGTGAAAGCGCCGGATCGGGATGTGGTCCTCAGCGCGCTGCGCCAGCGGGAGGAAACGATGAGCACGGGGATCGGTTTCGGCATCGCCATCCCGCACGCGTCGTCCGATCGGGTGGATAAAGTGGTCGCCGCTTTTGGCCGGTCGATGTCGGGGATCGAATTTGATTCGCTGGACAATGCGCCGGTGAAATTCATCGTCCTCTTCGTCGTGCCCAAGGATCAATTCCAGACCCATCTGCGCACGCTGGCGGCGATCGCCAAATTTCTCAACGACCGCGCCGTCCGCGACCGCCTCGGGATGGCGACTTCGGCGGAAGAAATCCTCTCTATTTTCGAGAACAAGACGCCGGTCAAGGCGTAGCCCGGGGAGGGCCGGCGGTTAAGTCGCCGGGAGGTCGAGAAGCGGGATGCCGGAGTTGAGCTCCGTGAAGTATTTCAACGTCCACGCGCTCGGGAAGAGCACGCCGGGCTGGCCCGCGCTGTCGTAAGCCAGACGGCACCCGGTGGAGAGTTTCACCGCCTTGATGTCCGTCTCCGGCGGGAGCCAGCGGAAGGTTTCCCAGGAGGCGTTTTCGAGGGTCGAAGGCGCGCCGTATTCACTCTCCAGGCGGTATTGCACGACCTCGAACTGCAACGGGCCGACAGCCGCGAGGAGCGGGATCTTTTGCACCGCATCCCGCAGCTCGAAGACCTGCACGACGCCTTCCTGCAGGAGTTGTTCGACGCCCTGGCGGAATTGTTTGAACTTGCCCGGGTTCGGATTATGCAGGTAGGCGAAGCATTCGGGCGGAAAGCGCGGAATCTCCTGGAAATGAATTTTCGGGTCGTCGGTCAGCGTGTCGCCAATGCCGAATTCGTCGTGCCCGACCAGGCCGATGACGTCGCCCGCATAAGCTTCATCGACGGTCTCGCGATCCTGGCCGAAGAGCTGGTGGGCGCTGCTCAGGCGGACTTTTTTCCCCGTGCGCTGGTGGGTGACGGACATGTCGCGGGTGAATTTGCCCGAGCAGATGCGGAGGAAGGCGATGCGGTCGCGGTGCCGCGGATCCATGTTTGCCTGGATCTTGAAGACGAAGCCGGAAAAAGCGGCGGCGTCCACGGGCACGAGATCGTCGCCCACATTTTGCCGCGGCTGCGGCGGAAGGGAGCGTTCAAGGAAGGCGTCGAGCAGGAGCTGGACGCCGAAGTTATTGGCCGCGCTACCGAAAAAGACGGGCGTTTGTTCGCCGTGATGCACCTTCTCGGCGTCGTATTCCACCCCGGCGATGTCGAGCATCTCGAGTTCTTCGACCGCGCGGGCATAGTCGTCCGCGTCGAGCTTGTCCGCGACCACGGGATCGGAGAGATCGGCGACCTGCACGGGCGCGCGGTAGGCGCCGTGGACGGTCCGCTCGAACAAATGCACGTCCTTGGTCTGGCGGTCGTAGATCCCGCGAAAGGTCGGGCCGTTGCCGAGCGGCCAGTTGACCGGAAACGCGCCGATGCCGAGGACGCTTTCGAGTTCATCGATGAGGGCGAGCGGATCTTTGGTCGGCCGGTCGCACTTGTTCATGAAGGTGAAGATCGGCACGCCGCGGCGCTTGCAGACCTCGAAAAGTTTGCGCGTCTGCGGCTCGATGCCTTTGGCGGCATCGATGACCATGACCACGGCGTCCACGGCGGTGAGCACGCGGTAGGTGTCCTCGGAGAAATCCTTGTGCCCAGGGGTGTCGAGGAGGTTCACGCGATACCCCTCGTAATCGAACTGCAGCACCGTCGAGCTGATCGAAATGCCGCGTTTGCGCTCCAGCTCCATCCAGTCGGAGGTCGTGGCGCGGGCATTTTTGCGGGAAGTCACCGAACCGGCGAGCTGGACCGCTCCGCCGTAGAGCAGCAGCTTTTCGGTCAGCGTCGTTTTACCGGCATCGGGGTGAGAAATGATGGCGAAGGTGCGCCGCCGTTGGATTTCCGCAAGCATGAGAAAAGGGCCGCGACTCTTCCGCAAATCCCCCCGGCGCGCAAGCGGTTGCATGGGGTGGGCATCACATTTGCTATCTCATGCGCTGAGCTTTTCTCGTCCGACGTCCCAACCCACCCATAATGCCCACGCTTCGCCTCGCCCTTCCCGACCAAGGTGAAGTCCTCCATGAGTTCACGGCGGCCCGCATCACGATCGGTCGGCGGCCGGACAATACCATTCAGATCTCCGATCGGAGCGTTTCGGCGCACCACGCGGAACTGATCGAAGAAGACGGGCACTACCGGCTGCACGATCTGGGTTCGACCAATCTCAGTTTCGTCGATGGCGAAGCCGTCACCGATTTTCACCTGCATCACGCCTGCAAAATCGCCTTCGGCACGGTGCATGGCGAGTTCGACCCCTTTGGCGGCAGCGCCGAGTCGCGGCTCTCCGCGGCGCAATTGGAAAAAGACATCGGTTTCCTGCGGGGGGAAAACTCGGAATTGCTCGGCAAAATCGAGGTTTTGCAGCGGCAGGTCGATATCCTGAGCAGCGCCCGGCTGGTCACGAAGAAGGCCGATACCACGCCCTTTGCTGCGCATACCGTTTCGCTCAAGGCGGTGGTTTCCGAGCGGGACGATCTGCGCCATTTGACCAGCGGGCTGAAGTTTGAACTCGAAAACGTCCGGAACGAACTGGCCGAAACCGCGCGGGAACGCGACGCCGCGCGCCAGGCTTGCGAACTTTTGCAGGCGGAGAAAGCAACGCAGCGCCGCGAACTGCAGGAATTGCGCAAGCTATCGGCCAGCCCTGCCGTCGCGACCGGCCCCGTCGTCGCTCGTGTGCTGCCCGCCGAGCCCGTGATCGCCGCCGGGTTGACGGTCATCGAAGAAACCCAGCCGCCGGAGCGGCCGGTCTCCCCGGCGGCCCGCCCGCCCTCCGCCCAGTCCGCCGTCGTCCTGACCAAGTCGCACGCGAGCACCCAACGGATCACGCTGCCGCTGCCGCCCCAGTTCGAGCCCGTGTTTCAGGCCCTGCAGCCGGTGCAATCGACCCTTGCGCGCCTCGCCGCCAATCCTTCCGAGACGCACGCCCTCGCGGAACTGGCGACCTACGCCAGCCAATTTGTGGATTCCACCGCGGCCCTCGGCGACCACCCGCTCAGCCGCCTCGGCCTTTCCATCGAAGCGATGCTCCATGATTTCGCCAGCCGCTCCGAACCGCCTGCCCCGGCGCACATTCACACGCTGACTCAGGCGACCGAAGTCATCGCCCGGCTGCTCGACCCCCGCCACCTCAACGCCGCGCAGGGGCTCGCGCAGCCGCGGGTGCTGGCCGTGGATCACGATGCCGCCGAACTGCAGTCCCTGACCGCGTCCCTCGAACTCGCCCACCTTCCGACCGTCACCTGCGCCGATGGAAATGCCGTCCAGGGCCTCGTCGAAAAGAACGACTTTGATCTCCTGCTGCTCGACGTCAGCCTCCCCGGTTTTGACAGTTCGCACCTTTGCAGCCGCATTCGTGAGAATGATCGCCATCGGCGCAGCCCGGTCATCTTCCTGACCGGCACCAATACAAAGAATAATTTCGCCCAGGCCAGCCTGAGCCGGGCCAATGATTTTCTCCCGAAACCGTTCAACACCGCTGAATTGACGGTCAAGGCGGAGACGTGGATTTGGAAGAACCGGTTCGGGCTGACTTAGGGGCCGGAGCCCAGGCGCCGGGCGACTTGGCCCGGGGGGACGCACTTTATCGTTGAGAGCGCCGGAAATATCCTGTACGCCCGCGCCCGAACTCCACCGCGCCTTCCTCGTCCGTCCACTTTCCAAGCCTCATGCAGAAGCCACTCGCCCTGTCCATCGCCGCCTGCCTCGGTTTCGCCGGCTGCCATGTTTTCGAGAAATCTGCGACCTGGGAGCAGACCGTGCGCGCCCGCCCGGCGGAGACCACGCGCGATCCCGATCCCTCGGATGCCTACGCCCGCAAGCTGCACACCGTCCTCGCGGATCGCGGCGTCGAGCATCAAGTGGTCGTCTATCAATATCGCTATACGACGCGCCTGCGGGAGGAAGCCGTCAGCACCCGGACCGCCGTCATCTATCGCGACGAGTCGAACCCCCGGTATCCGTGGTGGCTGAAGGATGATCGCTCGATCAAACCTTTCTGGCTGCCCAACGGGAGCCTCGACAAACAGGTGTCCTATTACCTCCGGCGGAAAGCGGAAATCATCGAGAAAAAGGAATTCCCCACGAGCGGCGGCAGCGGCAAAACCAGTCTCGCGTTCGCCCGCCCAGCGCCCGCCCTGCGCGTCGCTGCCGAAGCGCGGCCCGCAGCACCCGTCGCGAAAATCGCTCCCCCGAAAAAGGCCCCTGCGGCTCCCGTCGTGAAGACGGCCCCGGCGAAAAAAGCGCCCGTTCCGCTGGTGGTGCGCCAGGCCGCCCTTCCGAAGCCGACCGCAGCAGTCACGAAGCCGGCGCCGAAAGTAATCGCCGCCCAGCCCGTGGTAACTCCGCGCACCGCCCCGAAAACCGCCGCTTTCAAAAGCCCGCCGGTAACCCGCATCGCTCCGGCTCCGTCGGTTGCCGCACCGAAAACCGAGGCCGCCTCGCGGGAGCCAATCGCCGCGCGCAGCAGCACTCCCTGGTCGCCCCCCGCCGTGCTCGATACCAAAGAACAATCCGTCCTGACCGCGCCGCGCGACAGCCATCTCGAAAAACGGTTCCGCGCGAAACACGGCTCGGATTACAACCGCTTCAGTCCCGCGGATCGCCGGAAGATGCAGCAACTTCAGCAGAGCGTGGCCAGCGCTGAATAACCGTCCTTTGCCGACTCGCCACTGACCCGGCGCGCCGGCGAGCGCAACCTCTTCGACACGATGCAAACCATCGTCATAGGCCACAAAAATCCGGACATGGATTCGATCTGTGCCGCCATCGGTTATGCCGAGCTGAAGCGACTCAGCGGCGACGCCGACGTCATCGCGGCGCGGGCCGGCAATACCAACGAGCGCATCGATTTTGTCCTGCACAAATTCGGCATCGAGGCGCCGCTGCTGATCAACGATCTTTCGCCGCGGGTCAGCGACGTCATGGAAACCCGCGTCATTTCCGTGCGCGGCGATTCGCCGGTCTACGACGCCCTCCAGCTCATCGACCAGAAGCGCCTGCGCGGTCTGCCCGTGGTCGATGGCGGCAATCGCTGCCTCGGCCTGCTCAGCACGTTCATGGTGAGCCATCACCTCTTTCCGCCGCGCGAGGAAGCCGGCACGGCGCGCGTCATCACCGCCTCGCTGGCCGACATCGTCACCACCTTTGGCGGGGCGCTCGCTTCCGGCTCCCTGTCCAACGAACCCGAGGAGCAACTCCTCATGGTCGGCGCCATGGCCCAGGAATCCTTCGGGCCTCGCCTCCAAAAGTACCACGACAAAAACGTCATCCTTTTCGTCGGTGACCGTCCGCACATTCAGGAAATGGCCATCCGCGCGCGGGTCCACGCCATCATCGTGACGGGCGGAATGCCGATCGACGAAGAGATGCGCGCCGCCGCCCGCGCCGCGGATGTGACGATGATCACTTCGCCGCACGACACCGCGACCAGCGTGCTCCTCGCCCGCGGCGCCGTCCGGGTCGGGCGCATGATCGAGACGGATTACCGCAGTTTTCAGCCGGACACTTTGCTCGAGGAAGCGCGGCAGCTCGCGGCGCACAGCGGCGCATTTATTTTTCCGGTGAACGACGACCACGGCACCCTCGTCGGCATTCTTTCGAAGTCCGACTTCCTCAAAGAAATTCCGCGCCAGCTCATCCTCGTCGATCACAACGAACTCGCCCAGGCGGTGCGCGGTGCGGACAAAGTGCCGATCGTCGAAATCCTCGATCACCACAAACTCGGCGGTTTTTCCAGCGATTCGCCGATCCTTTTTTGGAACAATCCGGTCGGCTCCACGAGCAGCATCGTGACCATGTGTTACCAGCAACTCGGCATCCCGATGCCGCCGCCGATCGCCGGTCTGCTCATGGCCGGTCTCGTCTCGGACACGCTGAACCTGACCTCGCCGACGACCACGCCGGTCGATTGCGACCTGCTCAACCGCCTTTCGAAAATCGCCGGGGTCGATTCCGACGAATTGGCGGCGCAGATTTTCAGCGTCGGTTCGCCGCTGCTCACCATGACCGCCGAGCAGGCGATCACCGCCGACTGCAAACCCTACGAGGAAGCCGGGCACCGGTTCAGCGTCGCGCAGATCGAGGAGTTGACCTTCGCGCATTTCGGCGAAAAGCGGGAAGCGCTGCTCGCCGCACTCGACGCCTTCCGCACGCAGGAAGGACTGCTTTTCGCCTGCCTGCTCGTGACCGACATCAACGATCAGACCTCGCTCCTGCTCGTCCAGGGCGCGGACACCTTTTTGCAGCAGATCGATTACCCCGAGCACAGTCCGCACATCTGGCAGCTCGCCGGCGTCGTCTCCCGCAAGAAACAGCTCCTGCCCTATCTGCTGCACTGCGTCGCCCAGATGAACGCGAGATCTGCGTAGCTCGCGACCGCGCGGGTGGTCAGCGAATCCAGTCGGGTTGCTCGTCGAAATCCGGCCGCCCATGGAGCAAATCGTGCGGCGCGTATTGCGCCTTGTAAGCGGTCGAGGGGCAATCCATCACGCGGTAGCCGAGATACAGGTGCGTGCAGCCGCGCTGCCGCGCCCACTCCAGTTCGAAAAGCACGCTCGCCACGCCGGGTGAGCAGTCCGCGATATCGGGGTGATAGAAAAAATAGATCGAACTCACCGCCCGCGGCGTGACATCGATCAGCCCGAGCGCGACCAGCCGCGCTCCATCGAAATACGCCATCTCGCGGGCGCACGGGTTCGGCGGACAGAAGGTCGCGGTGTATTCCTCCGCGTTCATCGGGCTCGGTTTCCAACCGCGGGTCTCCTCGCGCATCGCGTGCCAGGCGCGGAACAGCTCCAGCCGTTCGTCCGTGATCTGCGGCGGCCCGACGGCGACCCGCAGATGCCTGCATTTCCGCCACGCCCGCCGCTGGCTTTTCGTCGGTGAAAAAGTCGCCACGGCAATCCGCAACGACACACATTCCATGCACTCCGCGCACATCGGCCGGAAATATTGCATCCCGAAACGCCGCCAGCCGCGGATGAGCAGCGCCTCATGCTCCTCCGGCGAGACATCGGTGAGGATCCGATAATCGGTCGTCGCGGCGCGTCCGGCCAGATACGGACACGGCTCCTCGAGCGCTGCCTGCCAGTGCTGCCGAGCCATTGCCGATGATCAGCGCCGGGGCGTTTCGACCCGTTGCTGGTAAACATTGCGCAGCAGCACGTCATTCACGCCGCCTTGATTTTTCATCAGCGCCTTCATGTTCCAGTGAATGTGACCCGGCGCGTTGTTGCTCAAGTCGCCCTGCCGCGTGAGTTGAATCTGCCGCGCTATTTCACTGGCCGGCCGGCTCGCGCCGACGCGCTCCGTCGCAATGCCCGGCCAGATCGGCTTGCCCGACCGGCTCTGCTGCCGCCACCAATTCAGGAGCACCGGAAAGCTCTGCTTCGGCGGGTCGATGCTCCAATACAGTTGCGGTGCGAGATAGTCGCACCAGCCCTCCGACAGCCAGTGGCGCGAATCGGCGAAGAGGTGATCGAACGCGTCCAGACCCGCCTGGGTCGTCGCCGGGACGCCCGGCCGCCAGATCCCGAACGGGCTGATCCCGACCCGCACCGCCGGCTTCGCGCTCTTCACTCCGCGATACATCGCTTCCACGAAACGGTTCACATTTTCGCGCCGCCAATCCGCGCGGCTCAGCCCGCTCGACGCCCCGTGCCGCTTCCAGGTCGCGTCATCCGGGAACGCCGCGCCGCCAGCCGTGGGATAGGGGTAAAAATAATCGTCGATGTGCAACCCATCGATGGCGTACCGATTCACCACATCGAGCATCACTTCGAGCACATACTTCCGCGCCGCCGGTTCGCCCGGATCGATGTAACTCTGACCGCCGTAGCGCCGGATCCACCCGGGATATTTGCGCGTCACATGGTTCGAGGCGTTGGGCGCAGTGGACTTCGTCGCCGCGCGGAACGGATTAAACCACGCGTGCAATTCGATGCCGCGGGCGTGCGCTTCGGCGATGGCAAAGGCGAGCGGATCGTAACCCGGATCGCCGCCCTGCTGGCCCGTGAGATACATGGACCACGGTTCAATTTTCGAAGCATAGAGCGCATCCGAAACCGGGCGGACCTGGAACAGGATCGCATTCAATTTGAGCTGCTGCGCGCGATCGAGGATGGCCCGGAGCTGCGCTTTCTGCACCGCCTCAGGGAGGCCCGGCTTCGACGGCCAGTCGAGATTATAGACCGTGGCCACCCAGGCCGCGCGGAACTCCGGATCGGCCCGCAGCGGTTGCAGAATGAGGAGGAACAGGAAAAAACAGAGGGTGGGGATCTTCATTCGGCGGTAAGGCGTTTGACACTAATCGGGTCTCGCCGAATTTCCATCCCCATGCCCTCCGCCGCCGCCAAAACTACGCCCGTTTTTGCGTGGTTTGCGGCGAAGTATGGCACGCCGACACCCGCGCAAAGCGCCGCGTGGCCGCAGATTGCCCGCGGGGAAAATATCCTCCTCGCGTCGCCGACGGGCACGGGCAAAACTTTCGCCGCCTTCCTCGGCGTGCTCGATCAACTCGCGCAGGAGCACGCCGCCGGCACGCTGCGCGGAACGATCCAGTGCGTTTATATCTCGCCGCTGCGCGCGCTCAGCTACGACCTGGAGAAAAATCTCCGCGAGCCGTTGCGCGACCTCTTCGGCGAAAAGCCGCCCATCCGTGTCGGCCTGCGCAGCGGCGACACGAGCAGCGGGGAGCGCGCGTCGCAATTCACCAAACCGCCGCACATTCTGCTGACCACGCCGGAGAGTCTGTGCGTGCTCCTTAGCCAGGAAAAATGGCTCGCGCTGCTCGCCGACGTGCGTTGGGTGATCGTCGATGAAATCCACGCGCTCGCGGACAACAAACGCGGCGCGCATCTCGCGCTGAGCATCGAGCGACTGGCGGAGGGACGCGCTCCCGCGCGCTCCTCATCCACGGACGCGCCGGAGCGCGTCCCTCCGATCCGCATCGGCCTCTCGGCGACGGTCGCGCCGCTGGAGGAAGTGGCGCGTTTCCTCACCGGCACGCATGGCAAATGTGCGATCCTCGATGTGGCGTCGGCGAAGAAAATCGAACTGCGCGTTTACACACCACTGCGCAAAAATCCCTACCCGGAAGCCGGCTACACCGGCCAGCGGCTGATTCGCGAACTCGGTGAGTTGATCAAAAAAAACACCACGACGCTCATCTTCTGCAACGTCCGCTCGGGCGCCGAGGCGGTCACATTCTGGCTGCGAGAAAATTTCCCCGAACTCGAAGATGTGATCGAGTGCCATCACGCTTCGCTGGAGCGGGACGTGCGGCGCGAGGTGGAGGATCGGCTGAAGCGCGGCGAACTCCGCGCAGTCGTGTGTTCGACCAGCCTCGAACTCGGCATCGACATCGGCTCCGTGGATTTGGTGGTCATGATGTCCACGCCGAAGGGTGTGAGCAAAGCGCTGCAGCGCGCCGGCCGCGCCGGGCACAACATCCACGCGATCAGCCGCGGCGTGCTGATGGCGACGAATGTCAGCGATCTTGTCGAAGCCTGCGCCACGACGCGGCTCGCGCGCGGCCGCCACTTGGAACAGGTGCGCGTGCCGGAGACGCCGCTCGATGTGCTCGCGCAGCATCTCGTGAGCATGGGCTGCACGCGCCGCTGGTCGCGCGCCGATGCGCTCGCGCTCGTCCGTCGCGCCTACTCCTTCCGAAATTTGGATGAAGCGGAGTTCGGCGACGTGCTCGATTATCTCGCGGGCGGCGGCGCTTCTTTGCGCCAGCAATACACCGAAGTCTTCGGCAAAATCGAACTCGACGACGAAGGCTTCGAAACGCGCGCGGGACGGGTACGGCGAGAGTTCCTGCAAAATGTCGGCGTGATTCCAACGGTCGGTTCGGTGCGGGTGCGCACGAGGTCCCGCGCGCTCGGCACGGTCGAAGAAAGCTTCATCCGCCTCCTGCGCATCGGCGACATCTTTATGATGGCCGGCCGGCCAGTGCGGCTCGATCGCATCTCCACGATGGAGGCTTGGGTCACGCCGGCGCCGGGCGCCATCCCGACGGTGCCGCGCTGGAACGCGAGCAAGATGGCGCTCTCGAATCGGGTCTGCGAAGAGATCACGGATTTCCGCAGCGAGTTGTGCGAGCAGATCGTGGTCGGCACGCCGCTCGTGCCGTGGATCGCCCAACGGCTGGAGTGCGATCGGCCCAATGCCGAGATCATCGCACGCATCCATCTCGCGCAGCAGGAGCTGTCGGAAATTCCGACGTCCTACTTTCTGCTCGTGGAGGAATTTATCGAGGGCGCCCAGCAACCGCTGCCGCCGTATGGCGAAGGGAATGCCCGCTCCGGCGGTTCGAAGAAAAACGCCAGAGGCCGTCCGCCGACGCCCGCGGCGCATCACTATTTTTTCCATTCCCTCATCGGACGCGCGGCTAACGATGCGCTCGCGCGTGTGGTTTCGTATCGTCTCAGCCAGCTCCGCGGCGGCAACGCCATCGCCACACCGCACGACTACGGTTTCGTGCTCACCGTGGCGCCGCGCCAGGGTTTCGAGGAGTCGGAGCTCGCGGCGCTGCTCGATCCGCGGAAGTTCGAGGAGCAAGTCCACGCCTCGCTCGGCCAGTCGGAGATGCTGAAGTATCATTTCCGCAACGCCGCGCAGACCGGCCTCATGGTTTACCGCAACTACTTCGATCAGCAAAAACCGATGCGCAAACTCGCGTGGTCCACCGAGGTGATCTTCAACGTGCTCCAGCAGCACGAGCCGGATCACGTCCTCCTGCGCGAGGCGCGGCGCGATACCTTGCGGACCTTTCTCGACACGGAAAGCGCGCTCGCTTTTCTCCAGGCGCAGCAGGACCGGCCCGTCCGACTGCGGCGCGTGGAACGGGTGCCGCCGCTGTCGTTTGCGATGTATGCGACGAAGATCAAGGAGGCGCTGCTCGTCGAGGATCCTTACGAGACGATGGAGCGGCTCTATCACCAGTGGTGGAATGAAATCGAACATGGACCGCAGCCGGCTGGAACTTGAACCCGGGCTGTGGCTCGACGCCGCCCGCGCGGTCTGGCTGGAAGAGGCGCGCGTGCTCGCGGTGGCCGACCTGCATCTCGGCTACGCTTGGGCGCATCGCGCCAGCGGCCAGCTCATGCCGCTGAGCGCCGAGGAGGACACCACGGAACGGCTCATCAAATTGATCGAGCGTTATCGTCCGGAGGAAGTGGTCATTCTCGGCGACATCGTGCATCGCGCCGTGGATGCACCGGCCTTGCATACCGAGCTGCGCTGGCTCGCGCTGAACGTCGGCGAACGCGCCCGCCTGCGCCTGATCGGCGGTAACCACGACCGCCAGCTCGCGGCCACGCTGGCCACCGCGGGCATCGCTTTGGAAATCGCCGAGACGATCGCAATCGGGCCCCACTTGCTGCTGCACGGCGACGAGCGCGACGAAACTGCCGCGCAAACCCAACTCACCACGGCCGCTGCCCGCCAGGGCCGCGTCATCCTCGGCCACGAACACCCGGCCTTCGTTCTCTCCGACGGCGTCGCCTCGCGCGCCAAATGCCCCTGCTTTCTCGCCGGCCCCGGCTTGCTCGTGCTCCCGGCCTTTTCCGCATGGGCCGCGGGCACGGAAACGCGCGACGGTCGATTCCTTTCGCTCTACCCGCGCCTGGCCTCACCGACGCACGCCGTCGCGATCCTCGCGGGCAAGCTGCTCGCCATTCCGCAACGTCCGGGAAGTCAGAGTTAGCGAGCGCGCGACGACCAGCGCTCGCGACAGAATTTCCGGCGGTTCCTTAAAACGCCCACGAGGCCTTGATCGACACAAGATGCGCGCTGGCGCCGTCCTGGAAGAGGTGCGTCTCGTATTCCGCACCCGCGGTCACGCGATCGCCGAAGGTCGCGGACAGTCCCATGCCGAGATTCATGTAATCGCGTCCCGGATTGGAGGTTTCGCCGGAGGCGGAAAACTCCGCGCCGCGCGTGACATTGGTGCCGGTGATGGTGGCAAACGGGGAAGTGAGCAGCGAGGTCGCGACGGATTCCGCGGAGTCGAGATACTCATGATCCCAACTGGCCCGCACCTGACCGATCAAGGAACAGGAATTTCCGCTCCACGTGCGGGAGACCTGCCAGCCGAGGCGCGAGATCAGGGAATCGAAGTTCTGGCCGTTGTATTCCAGCGCCGCGGTGCTGCCGCCGCGCTCGTTGTAGCCGTCGAGATCGCCATTGAGCCATTCGAGGCTGGCCAGCGGTCCGGTGGTCATACGGCCGATCTTGAAGTTGTAACCGGTGTTCAGCTGCACGGTGTGGGTGCGGCTTTCAAAGTCTCCGTGCGCATCGCCGCCGACCAGAGTGTGACGAGTCACGTCGTGGTCGAACACGCCGTAGCTATAAAGCGCATCGACGTAGAACGCCGACCATGCGGCCGAAAAATAGGTGCTGAACGCCATGCCGTCGATGGTTTCCCCGCCGATGTGCTGGCTGATTTCCGTATCGCTGGTGATCGCCGAGGCCGCGAGACCCCAGGTGAAGTTGCGATTCAGGTGCCATTCAAAGCCCGCCGTCCCGACCCACACATCCGTTCCGAAACCGTGAGCGGATCCGGCATCATCCTGATCGTAGTTGCCGTAGTCGCCGGTCGCGAAAAGTTCGAAATGGCGGAACGGCTCTTCGATGACATCCTTGGATTCCTTGCTGGTCTTGCCGTCGCCGACGGGCCCGGCAGCGCCGTCATCTAGTAGGAATCCAGAACGCAGACGGAACAAGCGTCCACCCACATCCCGCGTCGCGGTACGGGCGACATTGGCCAGAATCTCGCGCTGGGCGAGCGCGAGCGGCAGACCGCTTTGCAGAGTCGAAAAGATGGCGCCCGTATCGATCACCAGGAATGTCGGGTCCGATGTGGGCTCAAGGGGTGCCGCAGTAGTGAGAACGATGAGGCTGAACTCGCGAAACCGGAGCGCATCATCCCCTCCAGTATCTTCGATGAAAAGAGTCCAAATTCCCAAAAGGGTTTCAGCATTGAACGCACTGAGCAGACTGACGGGACGGAAGGTGCCGGCTTGGGGCAAGTCTGGATTCACGTTCACGGGTTGGGCTGCGGCATCGTCAAAAAGAATCGTCCCGTCGAACAAAACAGATCCCGGGTTGAAGGTTCCCGAATTGATCAAATTTACCGTTGTCCCGCCGGGACTGGTCAGACGGAAGACGATCTCATTATGAAAGGGGGTGCCACCGGGATATGGCGCGTCGAACTCTGACCCATCGGCTTTGGCAAAATTGATCGCGATGTTGAGGTCGGTGATGATCCCATTTCCAAAGCCCGCCTCTGCGCCCGTGAAGGTGACCGTCCGCGTGCCGGAGCTGCCATCGAAAAGTCCGGTCGTAGAGTTTGTGGCTGTAAGCTGGGCCTGCGAAGGAATGGCGGGCAACAGAACGACGGCGGCGACCAGCAAACCCAGCCGTTTGAGAGCACGGGAAGCGGTAGTCACCGCCAGCGCGGCGCCCTCCCGAGTCTCATTGAGGTAGGCAGTAACGCGGAGAGGCGCAGTAAAAGAAAAGTGAGTGTTCATTGAGAAAATTGATTTCGCGAGGGCGGGGATGGGTAGAACAGGACCACCGGGAAGCGTCAACGACATACGTGCCCGAAGTTACTGGCCAGAAGAGGCTTCGAACCTTTTGCTGGCCCGGCGCTTGTGCTTCGCGGGCATTTCAGGCGTGGATAATGCCCGTGCTTCCGCCGATTCGCTTTTACCTGCCCGACGCGATCCCGCCGGACATGCCATCCTCGCCGGAGGTGTATTGGACGGGCTTTCTCGGGCGCATGCGCAGCGGGGTTTATGCGTGGGTCGTGCAGACCTATCAGCGGCTGCGCGCGGCCGGCTTTCCTTGCGAAATCACGCACACCCTGCCGGCCGACGGCATCCTCGTCGCCCACCGAAAGTCGATTCCGCGCGACTACGTTCCGCCGCGCGGAGTGCTGTTTGTCTGTCTGCGTGCGGACGCCACATTCCACCCCTACGCCCACCTTCACGTGGTGCTGAACCGACTCGCGCTAAGCGGTTGGTATCCGTCGGTCTATATGCCGCACTGGCCGCAGGCCGGTTTGTTGCCGCGCGATCCTGGTCGTGGCGATCGCTGGGAAAACGCGGCGTTCTTTGGGGACCCGGGCTGCCTCGCGGACGAAATGCGCGGGCCGGTTTGGGACGGAATCCTGCGTGAACTCGAGCTCTCCTGGCACTTCGTCGGTCCGGAAAAATGGCACGACTTCCGCGAAGTCGATGTGGTTGTCGCGGTGCGCGGCTTCGACCGGCATCGCCACGGCAACAAACCGCCGACCAAACTCTTCAACGCCTGGCACGCGGGTGTTCCCGCCGTGCTCGGCCGCGAATCGGCATTTCAACAGGAACGCCGTCACCCGCTGGATTATCTGGAGGTGGGCTCGTTTCCAGAGGTCGTGGCAGCGCTGCGCCAGTTGAAAGCCGATCCCGCTTTGCGCCGGGCCGTGGCGGAAAATGGCCTGCAGCGGGCTCGCGAGAGCGATCCGGCTGCGATCACCGCCCGGTGGCGGGAATTTTTTGAAACCGTCGCACTTCCCGCTTACGAAAAATGCCAGCGCGTTCCGCCATGGAGGCGGTCGTTGTTCCAGTGGAACGGCCGGTTCAAAAACGCGGCGCAAAGATTGCACGAGCGGTCCTGGCGATAAGCCCGGAAAATTAGATCGCGAAGTCCTGATACTCCGGCTTCACCGGCTCGGTCGGCGGGAAGAGCATCCCCGCGGCGACCGTCTGGTTGCTGCCTTGCTCGATGAGGATGAAGGAGCCGGTCAGGCGGTTCGTCGCGTAGCCGTCGAAAATCAGCGGCTTGGAAGTGCGCAGGCGAATCTCGCCGATCCCGTTCATTGCCAGTTCGACCGGCTCGGATTCGGATTCGTAAGTCTGGATGTCGATCCGGCTGTCCAGGCTGGTGACCATCGCCTGCACCGTCTGCGTGGTGTGCTTGAGGAAATATTTCTTCCCGCGCTGCAGCGGGCGCTGGTTCATCCAGCAAACGTGCGCGCGCAATTCGGAACTCATGCCAGGGAGATTATCCAGCCCGACAATCATGTCGCCGCGGCTGACGTCGATGTCCTCCGCGAGGCAGACGGTGACCGATTGCGGCGCGAACGCTTCCTCGACCGCGCCGTCATACGTCCTGATTTCTTTCACCGTGGCTTTAATCCCCGCGGGCAGGACCATCACGCGCTGGCCGACTTTCACCAGGCCGCGCGCGATCTGGCCGCTCAGGCCGCGGAAGTCGTGCAGGCGATGGTCCGTTGGATTGTTCGGGCGGTTGACCCACTGGACCGGCAGGCGGAAGGCGGTCAGATCCCAGTCGCTGGCAATGTGGACCGTCTCCAAATGCCCGAGCAGCGTAGGGCCTTGATACCACGGCGTCTTGGCGGAAGCGTCCACGACGTTGTCACCGTTGAGCGCGCTGATCGGGATGAACTTCACGTCCTTAAGCACGCCGAGCTTGGGCAGGAACGCTTCGATCGCGTCGCGGATTTCGAGGAAACGCTCTTCGCTCCAATCGACGAGATCCATCTTGTTCACGGCGACGACGAGATGGGGTGTGCCGAGGAGCGCCGCGATGTAAGCGTGGCGGCGGGTCTGTTCGATGACGCCGAGGCGCGCATCGACGAGGACGATCGAGAGGTTCGCCGTGCTCGCGCCGGTGACCATGTTGCGCGTGTACTGCACGTGGCCCGGCGTGTCGGCGACGATAAATTTGCGCCTCGGCGTGGCGAAATAACGATACGCCACGTCGATCGTGATGCCCTGCTCCCGCTCGGCGCGCAGGCCGTCGGTGAGATTGGCGAGATTGATCTGCCCGCCGCCCGTGATGTCGGCGGAACGCTCCAGGGCCTCAAGCTGATCTTCCATCAGATTTTTGGAATCGTAGAGCAGGCGGCCGATGAGCGTGGACTTGCCGTCGTCCACGGAGCCGCAGGTGTTGAAGCGGAGGAGTTCTATCGGGTGCATGCCGGAGATCGAAGTTCGGAGATCGGAGATCGGAGTTATGTGCGGTTATCGATGGCGCGGATGAGGCCGCTGACGAGTTTGCCGGTGCGGATGCAGCGACTTGGGAAGTCGCGCTGTTCTTCCGCCGAAACGTATTCGTTATCCAAAAGGACGTAACTCATGGAGCGAATCCGCAGGAGCGGCGCGACCAGTTGTAGAACTGTTTCTTTTCAGCCGGGTGCAGACTTTCCCAGCCCTCGGCGATGTTGTTCATGACCGAAACAGCCGCCCGGCGAAGTTGGTCGCAAAGTCCAAAGTCCCGCGCCAGGGGTTCACGACGACAAAGCTGATAGACCTTGCCCACAAGATCCCGGGCCGCTTTCCAAGCATCCAAGTCTTCGAATGATTCTGGCGCTGGCATGGGTATCCGATCTTCGATCTCCAAACTTCGATCTTCGCGCATCGCCCTAAAAGTAGCCTTGTTTCTTGCGATCCTCCATCGCGGCTTCGCTGGCTTTGTCGTCCGCGCGGGAACCGCGCTCGGTCACGCGGGCGGCGGCGATTTCGGCGATGATGTCATCGACGGAAGTGGCCGGACTTTCCACCAGGCCGGTGCTGATGATGTCGCCGATGGTGCGCACGCGGACGACGAGTTCCTTCACTTCCTCTTTTTCCTTCGGTGGTAAAATGTCGGTCACCGGCAGCCACTGACCGCCGCGGCGCACGGCCGGGCGGGTGTGCGAAAAGTAGATCGACGGAACTTCAAGTTTCTCCTGCTTGATGTATTCCCACACATCCATCTCGGTCCAATTCGAGAGCGGGAAGACGCGCATGTTTTCGCCGGGGTTCACCCGGGCGTTGTAAAGGTTCCAGATCTCGGGGCGCTGGTTTTTTGGGTCCCACTGGCCGAAGGCATCGCGGAAGCTGAAGAAGCGTTCTTTCGCGCGGGCCTTCTCTTCGTCGCGCCGCGCGCCGCCGATCGCGCAGTCGAATTGAAATTCTTCGAGCGCCGCGAGCAGCGTTGGGATTTGCAGCCGGTTGCGACTGACCTCGCCGGGATTCGGCACCGCGATGCCGCTGGCGATGGCGTCTTCGACTTTGCGCACGATGAGTTTGCCGCCGAGTTCTTTCGCCCGCTTGTCGCGGAAGACATTCAGCTCAGGGAAGTGATGCCCGGTGTCCACGTTCAGAAACGGCATCGGGATGTCCGATGGGCGGAACGCTTTTTCCGCGAGGCGCAGCAGGCAGATCGAATCCTTGCCGCCGGAAAAGAGCAGCGCTGGCCGCTCAAATTCCGCGGCGACTTCTCGCATGATGTGAATCGCTTCGGTTTCGAGGTAACCGAGGTGGTCGAGTTGGTAAGTGTTCATCGCTCAGGCCGTCGCGACCGCCTGCCCGCCCCACGCCGCGTGCAGCCCGCATTCGCGCTTTTCATCGGCTTTGGCGGGATCGAAATAATCCCATTCGTTCGGCAGGTTATGCGCGGCGAGATATTCGTGCATGTCCTTGTCGGTCCACGGGAAAACCGGGCTGACCTTGAGGCTGCCGAAGTTGCCGTCGTGGCTGACGATATCGAGTTCGGCGCGATTCGGATTCTGCACTTTGCGCAGCGCGGTGATCCAGACGGTCGGTGCGAGTTCGCGCATGCCGCGTTGAAACGGCTCCAGTTTCATGACCGTGCTGAACGCCTTGATCCGGTCTTCATTCTCCGGCGTTGGCTCGGGGGCACCGCCGTGGATTGCGTCGTAATGCGCCGCGGTCATCTTCGGCACGAATGCCTTGATGTTCAGCTTGAGCAGCGCCTTCAACTCTTCGGCGTGTTTGTAAGTCGCCGGTTTGTTGTAGCCATGATCGATCCAGAGCACCGGGATGTCGGGCTGCACTTGCGTGGCGAGGTGCAGGACGACCGCTTCGTAGGGACGGAAATTTGTCGAGATGATGGCGCGCCCGCCGGCCTGCGCGAGGGCCCAGCGGACGATCTCCAGCGGAGACTTTTCTCGGAGTTCGGTGTTGGCTTGGGCGATTTGGTCGGGAGACATGGAAAGGGTTCGAGTTGAGGGGCGACGAGAGTCCACCCGGAGCGAGGTTTTTTCCACCTCAAATCCGCGCGGAGTGTGTCACCAGCGGGGCGGCGCGTGCCGAACCCGATCAGCGGCTAGAGCGCCTTGGCTGCATCGACCACCGCCTGCGCGGTGATGCCGAGCGTCTCGAAGACGAGATTGCCGGGCGCGCTCAGGCCGAAGCGGTCGATACCGACGACGTTGCCGTCGAGGCCGACATACTTCCACCAAAGCCCGGTCACGCCGGCTTCGATGGCCACGCGCTTGCGGACGGTCGGCGGGAGCACCTCGTCCTTGTAAGCCTGCGACTGCGCGTCGAAGCGGTGGAAGCTCGGCACGCTGACCACGCGGACCCCTTCGCCGAGCAGCTTGGCAGCGGCGATGGCGTGCTGCACTTCGCTGCCTGCGCTGAGCAGGATCGTCGTGAGCGCACCGGTTTCCTGGAGCGCGATGTAACCGCCCTTGAGCACGCCGGCGCGGCGCGTCTGGACGGGGATGTCGCTGAGATTCGGCAGGACCTGGCGGCTGAGCGAGAGCAGGGTCGGACCGGTCTTGTGCGTGAGCGCGGCAGCGAAGGCAGCGGCGGTTTCCTCCGGATCGGCCGGGCGGATGACGTCGAGATTCGGAATGAGCCGCAGCCCGCTCACGGTCTCGACCGGTTGGTGCGTCGGGCCGTCTTCACCGACTCCGACGGAGTCGTGGGTGAAGATGTAAAGCGTCGGCAGTCCGCTGAGCGCGGCGAGGCGGATCGAAGCGCGGCAATAGTCGGCGAAGACGAGGAACGTCGCGCCGCTGGCATGGAACAGCCCATCGTAGGCGATACCGTTCATGATGCCGCACATGCCGTGTTCGCGGATGCCGAAGCGGATGTTGCGTCCGCTCCAGTTGTCGGGCGAAAAGTCCTTGCTCGAGTTGATGTAGTTGAGCGTCGAGCCGTGCAGATCGGCGCTGCCGGAAATGAGATTCGGCACCGCGGCAGCCACGGCCTGGAGCACGTCGCTGCCGGCCTTGCGCGTGGCGACTTTCGCGTCGGCGGGGAATTCGGGAATCTTGCCCAGCAAATCGGCGGGCACTTCACCTTTCACAAAGGAGTCGAGTTCCGTCGCAAGCGCGGGATTGGCGGCGCGCCACGCGGCGTAGGTCTGCTGCCACGCGGAGTAGTCGGCCGCAAGCTTCTGGCCGTGCTCGATGAAATACGCGCGGGTGTCTTCGCTGACGAAGAAGTGTTCGGTGTCCGGCAGGCCGAGTCCTTTGCGGGCTGCTTCGATGAACTTCGCGCCGCCTTCGCCGTGCGCCTTGGCCGTGCCGGCGACTTCCGCGATGCCTTTGCCGATCAGCGTCTTGGCGATGATGAGCTGCGGTTTGCCGGTCGCGGCTTTCGCTTTTTCGAACGCTGTGAGGAAGGCGGTGGCGTCGTTGCCATCGACCGTCTGCACGCCCCACTCGATCGCCTCGAAACGCTTCGCGGCGTTTTCGCTCTGCGTGGCGATGGCCATCGCGTCGAGCGTCACGTCGTTGGAATCGTAAATGAGGATGAGGTTATCGAGTTGAAAGTGCCCGGCGAAGGCGATCGCTTCCATGGCGACGCCTTCCTGCATGCAACCGTCGCCGGCGAGCGCAACGATGTGGTTGTCGAAAATCTGGTGCGCCGCAGTGTTGAATTTCGCCGCCGCCATTTTCTGCGAAACGGCATAGCCGACCGCGTTGGCCACGCCCTGGCCGAGGGGGCCGGTGGTCGCTTCCACGCCCGCCGTCTCGTGAAATTCCGGATGCCCGGGCGTGTGCGAACCGAGCACGCGGAATTTCTTCACCTGCTCGAGATCGACACTCGCGTAGCCGCTGAGGTGCAGCCAGCTATAGAGGAACATCGAACCATGCCCCGCGCTCAGGAGGAAGCGGTCGCGGTTCAACCATTTTGGCTCCGCCGGATTATGTTTCAGCGCGTGGCCGTAGAGAACGGCGCCAATTTCGGCGCAGCCGAGCGGCAGACCGAGGTGACCGGAAGAACAGGCGTGAACGGCGTCCATGGCGAGGCCCCGGGCCTCGGTGGCCGCCTTCGAGAGAGCAGCAAGGTTCAATGACATAGGTTTTTCAAAAGAGCGGCGAGACTAGAGGCTGAACTTTTTAAGTCAAGATTCAGGCCGGTTTTGAATTTTGAATTCCCAAATTTGCCGTTGGATAGCCCGCGTGGACACGACCGCCGCCATTCTCCTGCGCAAAACGAAGCTCACGGAAACCAGCTTGATCGTGACCTGGTTCACCGAGACGCACGGTAAAATCAAGACCGTGGCCAAGGGCGCGCGGCAGCCGAAGAGTCGCTTCGCCGGGGTGCTGGACCTGTTCTTCGATTGTGAGATCCTTTTTGCCCGCAGCCAAAAAAGCGAACTGCACCAACTGCGGGAAGTGGTCCTGCGCAATCCGCATGAAGGTTTGCGGCTGGATTATGGCCGGGTGGCGCTGGCGGCTTACTTCGTGGAATTGATCGAACTCGTCACCGAAACCGACCATCCCGCGCCGGAACTCCACGATTTGCTCCACCGCGCCTTCGGCCATCTCAACGATCACCCCGCGTCGCTGCGGGCGCTGCTGCATTTCGAGTCCGAGTTGACGCGACTGCTGGGCATTCAGGGCCAGGAGAACGTCACGCCTGCCGTGGCGATCGGGCGGGTCTATCATCATTTGCCGAAGGCGCGTTCGGGGCTGCTCAAGACATTGAAATAGATCCGGCTGGCGGATTCCGCGCGAAGCTTGACGCTGGACCGACCCCGCCAGCACGCTCTCGTATGCTCCCGCTGCTCGCTGAATCCATCCCCACCAACGCCTCCGCACTCACCGAGGCTCTGACGCGCGGTCTGCAGGAACGCGGCGTGACTCCCCGGAAAGTCGAAGTGGAGGGGGCGACGTTTCCGCAGGTCGAAACGCTGTGCATCGACCTGAGCGGGGCGCAACTGACGCGCGAGATTCGCTTTCCCGATGCCGCCGGAACCAGCGGCAACCCGCTGGAGATCGCGCGGCTCGAACTCATCGGTGCGCCGGTCTTTTTCGAGAAAGCGCCCGTCGAGGTCCGGCTTGTTGCGGAGCGAGTGGTCTCGCATCTCGAGATGAACGCCGGCAGCGGTTGCCTGGTGCTGGAGAGCGCGGCGGCCGGGACTGTCTTTGTGGAGGCCACGCGCGGAGCGCTGGAGGCTTTGCTCCACACGATTGCCGTCGAAGCGGCGGCCAAGCAGGGCCTGGAGGTGAAGAAAACCAAACTCACGTTCACTCAGGAAGGTCCGCGCACCGTGGCCTTTCGGGCGGAGGTAACCGCGAAGGTTTTCGTCATGAGCGCGAGTCTGGCCCTCACGGGCCGGCTCAACATCGATGACGCCATGAACGCGCGCATCTCCGACCTATCCCTCGACGGCGACGGAATGATTCTCAAACTCGCCAGCGGTTACGCGCGGCCGCATCTCGACCGTCTGGAAGGTCGTGTCTTTCCGCTGCTCGCGTTTACCGCGGGCGGCTTGCGCCTGCGGAATCTGGAATTGACCGCTGGGGACACTCTTAAAGTCCGCGCCGAATTGGGCGCGGCGGAGCAGCCAATTACTTAATCGCGCTCGCCGTCGCCGTCTTCGGGTTGCGGATCAGGTCGATCAAGTCGTTGAGGATGTTCAAGGTCTCGATCTTCACGGCGTCGTAGCGACCGGTCTTGGCCTCCGCTTCTTCTTCTTCCTCGGGGTCGCTGGAGGGACTGGCGGCGGCGCTCGCGTCTTTGGCGGCACCGCTGGTGGCCGTTTTCGGATCCGGCTTTTCGAAGGTGACCAACTGCAATTCGGGCTTGGTCACGTTATCGAGAGTGACCGAGTAGGTCTTGATGTCGGGCATGTTCATCTTCTCGCGCGCAGCCGTGCGCTTGTCCTTGCGCGCCTTGTCCTGCTCGATCTCCGCCCGGCGCGCTTTTTCATTCAGCGACACCTGGTTCTCGGCCAGCCGCCGCTTCAATTCCTGTAGATCTTCCGAGACGAAACGGAACTCGTCATTGGCCGCGACCCGCGCGACGGAACGCTGCTTGAGTTCGGTCTTGTAAAGCGGGCGCTCCACCTTGTCGAAATCCGCCGCCGGCACGGTGTCGTAGGGCAGCGGCCCCTTGAGCGCGCTTTCGCCGATTTCCTGGTGATCGAAGATTGATGGCAGGACGATGTCGGATTCGACGCCGCGGAGCTGGGTCGATCCGCCGGCGATCCGGTAGAATTTCTGGATGGTCAGCTTCAGGGCACCAGCTTCATTTCCGCCGCTGCCGAGGAATGGCATGATCCGGCCGATCTCGAGCATCGTTTGCACGGTGCCTTTCCCGAAGGTGGCGCTGTCGCCGACGATCACCGCGCGATTGTAGTCCTGCAGGGCGGCCGCGAAAATCTCGCTCGCCGAGGCGCTCAGGCGGTTGGTGCAAACGATCAGCGGTCCGTCCCACGCGACCGAAGGATCGCGGTCCTTGGAGACGTGAATGTTGCCGTTGCTGTCCTTGGCCTGCACGACCGGGCCGCGCTTGATGAAAAGACCGGTGAGGTTCACCGCTTCTTCCAGCGAACCACCGCCGTCGCGCCGCAGGTCGATCACCAAGCCTTGGATGCGCTCCTGCTTGAGGCGGTTGATCAGTGCGAGCACATCGCGCGTCGTGCTTTTTGCGCCGGCCGCGCCGCTCTTCTCCATGTCGGCGTAGAAAGACGGGAGGACGATCCATCCCAGGCGGACCGGAGTGCCATCGGGGCCTGGTCGTTCGATGATCTCCGCCTTGGCTTCCTGATCCTTGAGTTTGATTTCCTCGCGTTTGATCTCGATGACCTTGCGCACCGAAGGATCGGGCGCGCTGACCGGGATGACCTGCAACCGCACGATGGTGTCCTTCTTGCCCCGGATCATCTCGACCACCTTGTCGAGTTTCATGTCCACGGAATCGACGAATTCCTTGTCACCCTGCGCCACCGCGGAGACGCGATCACCGACTTTGAGCCGGCCATCCTTGGCCGCCGGTCCGCCGGGCACGAGTTCGGCGATCTTGGCGTATCCATCTTCCGAATTCAGGACCGCGCCGATCCCGACGAGGGCGAGGCGCATGTTGATTTGAAAATTCTCCAGCTCCGAACGGCTCATGTATTCCGAGTGCGGGTCGTAGGTCTGAGCCAGCACGGTCAGGAAACCCTTGATCACGTCTTCCTTGTTCTGCTCCTTCAGGTTGCGGAGGATCTGGTCGTAGCGGCGGGTCAACACCTTCACCGGCGGGTCAATCGCGAGTTTGTTGAGCGCTTCCTGCAGCATTTCGCCTTCGACGCGCACCTTCCAAAGCAGATCGGCGTCCGCCTCATCCTTCGGCCACGGCGCTTTCTGGCGATTGATCTGCACCACACGTTCGCTGGCGAAATCGTACTTCAGATTGAGCAATGCCTTCACCTTGGCCACCCGGTCCTCGACCCGCTTTTTGTAGATCTCGAAAATCGTGAAGGCGGGCTCCGGATTGCCGAGCAGGATGTCGTTGTGCAACGCCCCGCCGAAACGCGTGGTGAACAGGTCCACGTCTTTCTGCGTGAAGTAGAGGTGGTTGTAATCGAGCGCGTCGAGGTAGTTCTTGAGGAACTGTTGGGAAACTTTCTCGTCGAGCTTTTTGCGACTGTAATGGCCCTGTTCCAGCAGGCGTCCCACGGAGATTTCGATCTGGCCGGGATCGGGAGCGTCCGCCGCGACGCTGGCGAAGGTAAAAGCCACAATCGAAGCCAGCGGCAAAAGAAAAAAGCGCAGAGATTTCATGAAGATTTTTGGTGCTGTGGGAAACGGCGGAGCAAATTGACAGAATTCGACAAAAGAGCAAACCGCACTTCTTAAACTTGCGGTCGGTCCCGGAAATGGCTTCGTCTGCGGCGCACCCTTGGTTGCAAAACCGCGGCACACTATGGAACTCGACTTCTTCACCGGTGGAATCTTTGACACGAACTGCTTTTATTTGCGCGCCAGCGGCATCCTCGTCGACGCCCCGCAAGGCGCTGCCGACTGGCTGGCGGAATCGGGTCACCGCGTCTCGACGCTGCTCCTCACGCACGGTCACATCGATCACGTCTGGGACGCCGCCCGCATCCAAAGCGAGCACGCCTGCCGCGTCGGCTACCACGCCGAGACCGAACCGATGGTCACTGAGCGCGATTTCTTCCGAAATTTCGGCTTTGGCTGGGAGATTGAGCCGATCGCGCCCGGGTTCCACATCGTGGAAAGCCCGTCCACGGTGATCGAAGGCGTCGATTTCCAAGTCCTGCTCGTCCCCGGCCACTGCCCCGGCAGCCTCTGCTTTCTGGAGAAAGCCAGTCGCACGCTTTTCGGTGGCGACGTGTTGTTTGCGGGCGGAGTCGGACGCTGGGATTTGCCTGGTGGCGACGGCCCGCTGCTCTTTCGTGGCATCAAGGAAAAGATCTTTCCGCTCGGCGACGACGTCACCGTTCTCCCGGGGCACGGGCCGGCGACAAAAATCGGTATCGAGCGGGAGACGAATCCTTACGTCCGTTATACCATCTCTCGCAAATAACCTGACAGTGAGCACCGAGTCGCCGTCATTTCCTCTGCGGCCCTTTGCGTGCTCCGCGCCTCTGCGGTAGAGGGTAAGTTGAGTTTTACCGCAGAGGCGCAAAGAACGCAGAGGGCCGCAGAGTGTCCGATTGATTCTGGGAGATGGTATTAGGCAGTTGCGTCGCAGAACGGGCGGGCCGCGTATCCCGGCCATGAAGTCCACACAATACAAGCAGATGAGCAGTCTTTGTTTCTTCCTTGGGTTCGCATCGATCATCGGTTCGATCGCGATCTGGTTCCTGACGGGGGGAGCTACCCCCGAGACCCAGGCACATGCTGAACGATTCGGAATCTTCGTCGGCCTGTGGGCGCCGACCTTTTTCATCCTCTCCAACCGCCTCGACCGCTACGCCGAGAAGCTGGCCTGAATTTTACATCCGCTCCGGCACCTCGATACCGAGGAGCCCGAGCCCCTGCCGGAGCACGCGCGCGGTCGTTGCGCACAGCGCCAGACGACTGGCCTGCGTCGCGCCCTCCGACTTTAGCACCGGGCAGGACTCGTAGAAGCTGTGGTAAGCGGTGGCGAGTTCGTAGAGATAGTTCGCGAGCAGATTCGGCCGGTAGTCGTCCAGCACCTGCGGCAGCACTTCCCCGAATTGCAGGAGCTTCTTCGCGAGCGCCAGTTCCGCCGGTTCGACTAGGGCGAGGGCCGCGCCGTCGCTTTTGATGCCCGCCTCGTCCGCCTTCCGGAAGATCGCGCGGATGCGGACGTAGGCATTTTGGAGATACGGCGCGGTGTTGCCCTGGAAACTGAGCATCTTGTCCCACGAGAAAAGGTAATCACTCTGCCGGTTGGGCAGCAGGTCGGCGTATTTCACCGCGCCGAGGCCGACGATCCGCGCGATCTCGCGCCGCTCGGCTTCCGGCGAGTCGGGACTCTTTTCCGAGACGAGCGCAAAGGCGCGCTCCTCGGCTTCGTCGAGGAGTTCGGCCAGCTTGACCGTGTCGCCGCTGCGCGTTTTGAAAGGTTTGCCGTCCGGCCCGAGGATCGCGCCGAACCAGATGTGGGCCATCCGCACCTGACCGGCCAGTTCCGGGTGCCAGCGGCCGAAGATGGCGATGAGCTGTCGGAAGTGCAGTTGCTGCCGGCCGTCCGTGAGCACGAGGATTTCATCCGGCGACCACGTTTTCAGCCGATACTCCAGCGTCGCGAGGTCCGTCGTCGTGTAGTTGGCAGCGCCGTCGCTCTTCTGGACGAGCGCCGGGTTCGGACGCCAACCGTCCTGATCCTTGATCAAAAACGGATCCTCCTCCGGTTTCAGTGTGCCGTCCGAGAAAACGCAGAGCGCGCCTTCGCTTTCCACGGCGATGCCGCGGGCGCGCAGTTGCTCGACCACGCCCTTGAGCTGCGGATTGTAAAAGCTCTCGCCGAGCATCACGTCGAACGTCACGCCGAGCCGCGCATAGATCGTGTCAAACTGCGCCTGCGACAGCCGCTGCATCTCCTTCCAGAGCGCCAGATTCTCCGCGTCACCGGCCTGCAGCTTCACCAGCTCCTGCCGGGCATTTTCCAAGGTCGCCGGGTGCTCCTTGCAGCGCGCGCTGATCCGCTTGTAAAGCCGCTCCATCTCGCCGATCGGGTCCGCCTCCAGCGCCTGGCGATCCAGCTCCGCCTTCCAGCCGACGAGCAGCATGCCAAACTGCGTGCCCCAGTCGCCGATATGATTGTCGCGCACCACTTCGTGCCCGATGAACGTCGCGATCCGTGCGAGCGCGTCGCCGAGGATCGTCGAGCGGATGTGGCCGATGTGCATCGGCTTGGCCACGTTTGGCGAACTGAAGTCGATGACGAACCGCTGCGCCCGCGCCGGCGCCGGCACGCCGAGCCGCGGGTCCGCGAACAACTCCGCAAACCGACCGGTCAGCCACTCCGGCTTCAGGCGGAAATTGATGAATCCCGCGCCCGCGATTTCCAGCGGAGCGCACAGATCCGCCACCTCGAGCCGATCGATGAGCTGCTGCGCGACCTGCCGCGGATTGGCCCGCTGCTGTTTGGCCAGGACCATCGCGACATTCGTCTGGTAGTCGCCAAAACGTGCATCGGTCGCCGCCGTCACGCGCGCCTCGGTTTCGGCAAAACCCGCGAGCGCGGTCCGCAAGCGGGCATCGAGAAGTTGAGCAATCGTTTCCATGAAAAAAGGAGCGGGACATTGCGCGGCCCACGGCGCGCGTGCAAACCTCAATTGGGCGCAGCTGAGGGAACGCGGTGCGGGCGGCGACAGTCAGGAATTCGCCCCGCCCTCGCCCGACCCGGCTGGGCGGTGGTCGGGCGGGCGGGTTTACCGGCAGGCCCGTTTCTCCACAAGCGGTGCGGGCCCAGCGTGAGCCCGCCGATCCTGCTCACGACGCGGTCGGCGGCGTTTGCTGATTCGGCCCAAACTTTTGCCAGGATTTTGCGCCTGCTCCTCCGCTGCGCTTGCTGCTGCTCGCGGGAAAAGGTAATGGCACGAAATGCTTCCCCTCGAAATGCTGCGCTGCCAGCCGCGATGGCTCGTGCTCTCCGAGGCGATTGGGCTCGTCTGTCTGATCGGCTGGATCGATTTCATTACCGGTTGGGAGTGGAGCGTATTCATTTTTTATGCGGTGCCCATTTTCGCCGCGGTCTGGAAAGCGGGTCCCAGAGTTGGGTATCTATTTGCCTCGTTTTGCGCAGTGATCTGGTTGGTCGCTCAGTTGGCGGACAATCCTTACCGCACCGGGTGGGGGCTGACGCTGGCGGCGATCGCACGTCTATTTTACTTCGTCGTGCTGGTCGTGGCGGTCTCCGCGGTGCACAATCGGCGGAAGGCGGATCGCGAGCGCATCGTTTCCTTGGAGCGCACGCAGCAATTGGAGCGCGAAATCCTGCGGACGAGTGAGCGCGAACAGCAGCGGATCGGCCGGGATCTGCACGACAGCCTGGGGCCGCACCTCGTGGCGCTCGGTTACGCCGCCAACTTTCTGGCGAATGATCTGCGCCAGCGGGAACAACCCGAGGCGGCCAAGGCCGAGGAACTCCGCGACCTGGCGGCCGCGGCGGTTTCGCTGACGCGCTGCCTCGCCCGCGGCATTTTTCCCACCCACATGGACGGCACAGGGCTGGCCGTGGCGCTGCATGAACTCGCCGACATCACGACGCGCCTGACGGGCACAGCAGTTTCCTTTTTTGAAAATGGCCACGCGAATATCGCCAATCCCGAGATCGGCTTGCAGCTATACCGGATCGCCCAGGAAGCGGTGAACAATGCGGTGCGGCACGGCGCCGCGAAAGCCATCACCGTCATGGTTAGTCAGGACGGGAATGGCCTGCGGCTGATCGTCGCCGATGATGGAAAGGGCATGTCGCCCGGCGCGGAGACGACGCCGGGCATCGGCTTGCATTCCATGCGACACCGGGCAGAAAGTCTCGGCGGAGCGATCCAGATCGAATCCAGCGCCGAGGAAGGAACCATCGTGTCCTGCCAGATCCCGCTCTGTTCACTTGGTTCAACTGCCCCTCCATCATGACCGAATCCTCACCTGTGCAAAAAGGGAAAGTGCTGATCGTGGAAGACCATCCGCTCTTCCGCGCCATGCTCGTGCAACTCATCCAGCGCGAACTGGCCATGGAAGTTTCCGGCGAAGCCGATAATGCGACGACGGCCCTGGCGATGGTCGAAGAGTCGTTACCCGACGCGGCGGTGATCGACCTCACGCTGCAGGAATCCAGCGGGCTGGAGTTGGTGAAGGAAATCCGGAACCGCGGCTGGAAATTTCCGATTCTGGTGCTGTCGATGCACGAGGAAGGCCTTTATGCGCAACGGGTTTTGAGTGCGGGTGCGCAAGGCTACATCTCCAAACATGAAGCTCCGCCGGTGGTTGTCGAAGCGCTGCGCAAGGTGCTCGACGGGGGAATCTATCTGAGCGGGGCGATGACGGCGATGCTGCTGCGAAATTTGACGCACTCCGGGCCGGAAATGAAGCCGGCGGACGTCAGTTCGTTGTCCGATCGCGAGATCGAAGTCTTTGAACTGATCGGTCGCGGAGTCGATCTCCGGGAAATCGGCCGGCAATTGGATTTGGGCTACGCCACGATCCAGACCTATCGGCGGCGGGTCCGAGATAAATTGAAGCTGAAAAGTGCTGCGGAACTTTATCAGCGGGCGGCTTTGTGGGCGGCGGAACAGGGCCGCTGAGCGAAATTTCGGGGTGAACTCGGATGGCCTGGATGGCCTCCGGATGTGGCTGGCTGGACCATAGTCCAGTAACAGAAATGATTACATTATCTGTAATTTGCCGGAAGCGCGGATTGTCGCTTCTATCGCTGCGATGAAGTTCCCCCGAACAAGAGAAATGCGTAATGGCGCGGTGCTGCGGAACTGCGGCTCGTTGGTCCATACATCTTTTTATCATCGCTGAGTAATTCGCCCCGTCCTTCCACCGTAGAACCGCCCATAATCCCATGAAACGTCCCTCCATCCATCGCCAGCGTTCCACCTCGAAACTCACTCCTCTCGCGTCGCGTGAACGCGCCCGCGTCGCAC
>JBBQIZ010000011.1:0-41859 GCA_038325425.1 Chthoniobacterales bacterium | reverse complement strand
ATGCAGCGCCCGGCGGACGATGCGGGTCAGCTTCGCGGAGAGGTAGGGCTTGGGCAGGTAGTTGCGGCCGTCTTCCAGCTTCACGTTGCTGTCGAAGAGCTCGGAGCTGTAGCCGCTGGTGTAGATGACTTTGAGGTCCGGTTTTTCGGCGAGGATGCGCTGGGCGAGTTCGAGGCCATTGACACTGCCGGGCATGACCATGTCGGTGAGCAGAAGGTCGATTCCGGCGCCGTGTTGTTTCCAGACTTCGAGCGCGGCCTCGCCATGCTCGGCTTCGAGGATGCGGTAGCCATTGTGGTCGAGCACCTCGCGCACGAGGCTGCGCACGGCTTCGTCGTCCTCGACGATGAGGATGGTGAATTCTTTCGCGGTGAGGATGGGGAAGTTGTCGATTTCCTCGGACGGCTCCTCGACGCGATCGGTGGTGGGCAGGAGGACGCGGAATAGGGAGCCGTGCCCGAATTCGGTGTTCACTTCGATCCAGCCGTCGTGCTGTTTGGTGATGCCGTACACGGTAGCGAGACCCATCCCGGTGCCCTTGGTCGGATCTTTGGTGGTGAAGAACGGCTCGAAAATGCGGGCGCGGGTCTGCGCGTTCATGCCGACGCCGGTATCGGCAAAGCTGAGCGCGGCGTATTCGCCGGGGATGACCTCGGGATTGGCCTCCCGATCTTTTTCGCTGACCGTTTGAGCGCTGGTCCTGATGACGAGGCGCCCGCCCCGCGGCATGGCATCGCGCGCGTTCAGGGCGAGGTTCATGACCACTTGCTCGAGGCCGGTGCGATCGGCCCAGATGGGCGGGAGCGCGCCGGCCAGTTCGCAGTGCAGTTCGATCTTTTCTCCGAGAAGCCGCAGCAGCATGGCGGTCATTTCGCGGAGTAGCGTGTTCAAGTGGAGGACTCGCGGACGCATGACTTGCCGGCGGCTGAAGGCCAGGAGCTGGCGGGTCAAATCGGCGGCACGTTCAGCCGCCAGAGCGATTTGCCGGAGCGAGGCGATGCGCTCCTCGTTATCGCCGGAAAGGGTGAGCTGCAGGCTGGCGTGGCCTTGAATGATGGTCAGCAGGTTATTGAAATCGTGAGCAACGCCGGCCGCGAGCTGGCCGATGGCTTCCATTTTCTGCGCCTGCCGGAGTTGCCCTTCCAACTGCTGGCGCTCGGAAATATCCAGCACCATGAGCATGATGTGGGGCTCGTCGTTCACGGTGATCCGCTCCACGGAAACGAGAGCGGTCCGCAGGTCGCCGGCTTTGGTGCTGACGCGCGCCTCGACGTGGCGGACGGGGCGTTCATCGCCCGGATCGGAAGCGGGATAGTCGATGCGAAGCCCGGCTTCGAGCGGGGTGCGACCGAGCAGTTCGGTGCTTTCGTGTCCGGTCAATTGGTGAAAGGCGTCGTTCACATCCACAAAACGGTTTTCGTGGAGCGTCTGAATCGCGAGCGGGATCGGACTGCCGCGGAACGCCTTGGCGAAGCGCTCCTCGGAAAGGCGCAACTCGGCGTTGCTCGCCTCCAGCGCACGGGTGCGGTCGGCGACGATGTGGTCGAGCGTTTCCATCTGATGCTGCGCCTGCTCGGTGACCTGCCACTTTTTGATCAGAGCATGGGCGAGTTGCAGCACTTCGATGTTGTCGAACGGCTTTTTGAGGATGACGAGATTGTCGTTCACGCCGAGGCGCTGCGTCATCTTCTCCCACGAATAATCGGAATACGCGGTGCAGACGACGATCTGCAACGCCGGATCGACCTGCCAGAGCCGCTCGATGGTCTCGATCCCATCCCAGCCGGGCGGCATGCGGACATCGACGAAAGCCAAGGCGAAAGGCCGTCCGGATTGTTGCGCCTCGGTGACCTTCTGCAAGGCCTCCTTGCCCTGAAAGGCGGAAGCGAATTCAAAGGACATCGGCGGCGCGGATTGAGGCGGACGGTCGAAGAGCACGCTTTCGACGGCATCGAGTTGCTCGCGGCTTTTCGGAGGGCCGAGGAGGATTTTATGAAAGTCCTCGTGGATCGCCGGATTGTCGTCCACGAGGAGGATGCGGTTGTTCAGCGGAAGATTCATGAAATGGGTGATTCGCTGATCGGAATCTCGAGGCTGAAGGTGGCGCCGCGCCCGATACCGTCGCTGTGGGCGGTCAGGCGGCCGCCCATTTGCAGGGCGGCGAGCGCGGCGCTGTGGAGGCCAAAGCCGTGGCCATCTTTCCGCGTGGTGAAGCCGTGGGAGAAAATGCGGGTGAGATTTTCCGGCGGAATGCCGACGCCGGTATCGGTGAGGTCGATGGCGACGGTGTGGTCGTCGTGTTGGCGGATGCGGATGTTCAACCGTTGATCGGGGTCGTCCGCATCTCGCATCGCGTGTTCGGCGTTGCGCAGGATATTGATCAGGATTTGGAGGGCTTTGTGTTTGTCCACCTCCACGGGTGGGACGGGCGCGAAATTGCGTTCCACGATGATGTGGCGGCGCATGAAGCTGTCCAGATTGAGCCGCAAGGCATCCTCGACAAGCGCGGCGGCGGTCAGGGATTCTGTGAACCCCGAGACGCGGGCGTAGGTCTGTTGCATCGAGACGATGTCCTTGATGTGCTCGACGTTGCGGGTCAGCAGATCGATTTCGGTGCGTGCTTCGCGCCGCTCGTTTTCGAGATCGGCGGAAAGATCGGCGATGTAGGCGGGCAGCAGCCGGCCCTTGGGATCGTTGGCCAGAAAATCACCGAGCTGGCCATTGTGATCCCGGAGCATGGCGGCAGCGCGGGCGAGATTGGCGGCGCGCGATTCATCGAGGCGCTCGGCGAGCAGCGTGGCGGAGACGTTCACGCTGTTCAGAACGTTGCCGACATTGTGCAGGACCCCGGTGGCGACTTCGGCCATGCCGGCCTGGCGCGAGGCGTCGATCAGTTCGGTCTGCGCGTGTTGCAGTTCTTCCTCGGCGCGCCGGCGTTCGGCGATCTCGTGCAGGAGCATCGTGTCCCGCGTCTCGATCCGGTCGAGCATGCTGTTGAAGGACTCGGTGAAAGATCCGACTTCATCGTCCGCGACTTTGGACGCGCGCACCGAGTAGTCATTTTCCCGGGCGATGCGGCGCGCGGTTTCGGCGAGATTTTGAATCGGACCGAGGATGAGCCGCTCCAGCCGCCAGGAGACCAGGACGGCGACGAAAAAGGAGACCCCGAGGACGGCGATCAGAATGCTGGCGTAAAGTTTGTGCAGCTTGCTCGCTTCGCGGGCGTAATCGGCTTGCAGGTAAAGCGCGCCCAGCGGTTCGCCCTCGCTGGTGATCGGATGGATGTAAACGAAATCGTCGGAATCCTCGTGAAAGCCCAAACTCGGGGCCGCTTCGCCCGGACTGGGAATCGTGACCCGGCCCATGTGGGCCAGCGGGCGGCCGTCCGCAAAGACAAGAGCCGCACCGGTGATCTGCGGTTTGGCTTTGAGCGAAGCGAGATTTTCCTGCGCGGCTTCGGCGTGGTTGAAGCTCAGTGCCGCGGTGCTGTTCGCGGCGACGATCTCGGCCACCACGACCAGATCACGGCGGAAGTCCCGCTGGAAGAAATAGAACTGCAAAGCGAAAAGCACCGCCGAGGCGACGCACAGTGCCGCCGTGCAAGTTCCGAGCACGACCAGCCGCAGTTTCCGTTGGATCGGAAAGTGGCGGACGCGGCTTTTCATCGGCCCGTAGTCTGACTCGTTCCTTTCGGGGCGGGGAGTCTTTCCTGAGGCGAGGTGATTAAACCGAGGCCGCCGGGCAAGGCGAGTTGCTGGAGCCTCGAACTGATCGCCAATTCCTCCCGGGCGGCGGCTTCGGGGTTGAGGCGAAATCGCACGGCATTCCCGACGCTTACGAAGCTCAGCACTCCGCCCTGCAGTAGAAAGTTGTCGCACTCGCCCACCGTGAGGATGTTCCGCTTCCGCACCGCCCGGAGGATGGGCCGGAGCCGGTCCTGCTCCGATCGACTGATGAAAAGCACATGGCAGGACCGCAAATCCCGCCGTTTCAGCAGATGTCTGATGATCACCGAACGACCCTTGATCGACCGGCCCTGCAGCGCTTCCAGAAGGAGCGGCGAGATCCGGTCCACGCCGTAAACCCCGATGAAAAAGGGCTCGTCGGCCGGGGCGAGCTTGTCCTCCGGCCACTCGATGAACCGGGTGAAGCTGAGCAGGCACTCGGCCTTTTTCCGGTATTCCCGCATCTCCTCGACGTTCTGGGCGGGCATTCTCAAGGGTGCGACCAGCAACACCATCACGCTCAAAGCGTCGCAAAGCCGCCGCCACGGCCGGGGTTTGAAATCGCAACAGAAGGACATTAATCACACGTTATAACGGAGTAGCTTGGAGAGGCGATGGTGGATGTAGGGGAAATACGGACAGTGGCCAGAGTAAGCATCGGACATGCCTTGGTGGTATTTTTCTTGTTCTTGAGAGAAAAGGCCTGTGCCGCAGGACGTCGCGACGTTGACCCCCGCCCGATTTTTCTCTTCAATGCCGCCCCCCAGAAATGCGTTTCATCCGCTTCCTCCCGCTGATCCTGATCTTCTTCAGAGCCGCGAATCTGTGGGCTGAGAGTCCCTCGGAGCGCGCGAAAATCGTGACCGTGACGATGACGTTGAACGACGTTCCTCCGAAAGCAGCGGCGGAATTCGTCGAGCTCGTTTCGAAAATCAAAGTCCACTTCCAGGCCCGGCCCGGTGATTCCACGGTGCTATCCGTCGACTTTCAGAACACCACCGCGGATGCCGCTCTGCAATACATCGCCAAACTCGCCCGGATGGACCTGCGCTACACCGCCGACGGCGCCCATTTTACTCCGCAGAAATAGGCCGCCCCACCCTCGATGCGGCGGTCGCGGTGCGGTGGCAAATTCCTGACGGGCGACGTGAATAGAGCTTGTTCTGGCCTCTTCTGTATTTAGTGTTCGCGCGAACATGACTCTCACCGACCGGCAAAAGCAGATCCTCGATTTCATCGATCAAGCCCTGGATCGCGGAGGGGTGATGCCTTCGACGCGCGAGATTCAGGATCACTTCGGCTTCGCCAGCCAGACGGCCGCGGTCAATCATCTGCGGGCCTTGGAGAAAAAAGGTTTCATTCAGCGGCAGCCGGGCAAAGCGCGGGCGGTGGTGCTGACTTCGCATCTGCAGCGGGAATCCATCGTCGATGTGCCGATCTACGGTTCGATCGCCGCGGGATTTGCCGAGACGGTCGCGCAGGAAGACGAGGGGACGATTTCCATCGATTCGGCGACGCTCGGCGTGCCGAGAGGCCAGCGGGTTTTTGCGCTAAAGGTCCGCGGTGATTCCATGTCGGGCGCCGATATCAATGAGGGCGACCTCGTGATTCTGGAAAGTCGCGAAGCTCGGGCGGGTGCAATCGTGGCCGCGCTGATCGATGGTGAAACGACGCTCAAACGACTCGTGCAGCAGCGCGGGCAATACTTTCTCCAAGCCGAGAATCCACGGTATCCGGATCTCATTCCGATGGAGGACCTGCAAGTGCAGGGGGTGATGGTCGCGCTCATCCGGAAGTTCCGGCACTGAAATCGGAAGGCGCCCACATGCTCGCACTCGCCATCGAGTTCAGCCTCGTCGTCGCGTGGTTTCTCTGGCTCCATCGTCGGCAGGTGCGCGACCGAACGCGGGCGCGCCGGGTGCCTTGGCGGCAGATGCGGCTTGGCTTCGACGACACGGAGCGATGATGGTTGGGCGTTGATCGTCGAAGTCCGCACCGTCCAACCGCGGTGCGCTGCCCCGACAAATCCCCGGTGAACTTCTGGCGTTTCGCGGTGCGCAGCCCGCGCGCGTCCACGCCAGACGGGCCACCAGCATCCACCGTCCATTCGCCATCATCCACCTCCTGTGAAGCTCCTCCTCATCGACGGCCACTACTACGTCTATCGCTCTTTCTTCGCGATCCGCGAACTCTCGAATTCGCGCGGCGAACCGACGAACGCGATCTACGGATTCATCAAGACAGTCCGGAGGATGGTCAAGGATCTCGCGCCCGATCGGGCGGCGGTGATTTGGGACGAAGGTCTGCCCAAGCGACGCGTGGAGCTCCAGCCAGCTTACAAACAGCAGCGGGCGGAGATGCCGGATCTCATGAAACCGCAGCTGACGTTCATCCAAAACATCGTGCCGCTGCTCGGCTTTGCCAGCCTCTCCCTGCCGGATACGGAAGCCGATGACCTCATGGCTTCCTACGCCGTCGCAGCGCGCGGGCGGGGGGACGAAGTGGTGATCGCGACGAACGACAAGGATCTCTTCCAACTGGTGGACGATCGCGTGAAAGTTTATTCGACGAACAAGGCCGACCTCGCCGCGCCTTCCGATAGCTTCGCCCTGCTGGGCGCCGAAGCCGTTCGTAAAAAATGGAACGTTGAGCCGCTGCAGATTGGCGATGTGCTCGCGCTCGTGGGGGACAACGTGGACAACATTCCCGGGGTCGATGGGCTCGGGCCCAAGGGCGCGGCATCCCTGCTCGCGGCGCACGGTTCACTCGACGCCGTGCTGGCCAATGTCGATCTCGTGAAGAACGAACGCATTCGCGAAAAGCTGCGCGCCGCGCGCGGGCAGATCGAGCAGAACCGCGAGATGGTCCGCCTCGATCTCGACCTTCCTCTGCCGCAACCCCTCGATGCGCTGGCCATTCAGCCGCGCTACGCCGAACTCATTCCCCAACTGGAACTCTGCGAATTCAAGTCGCTGCTCGCCGAAATCAAGGCCGAGGCGGCGGCGCGGGGTCCGGCACCGGTCGCGAGTTCTTTGAAGCAGGGCGATCTTTTCGCCTGACACCGGGTCACGTCTCCAGTTCGGCGTGGATCTTGATGAACTGGAGAAGATCGTGCCGGGTGACGATGCCGACGAGTTTCCCGCTTTCGACGACGGCGAGCCGGTTCAGATCGGGCGCGAGCAGCATCTTCATCGCGCGGGTGGCGGATTGCTCGACGCCGATGCACAGATCGTCCGCGCTGCGTTCGGCGACGACATCGCCCGCGGTGAGATAAGGCCATTTTTCACGCGGCACTTCCTTCAGGAATTCCAGACGCAGCAGCCCGCGAAATTCGCCGTCGGGCGCGCAGACCGGATAGGCGAGGTGATGCCCGGACATGAAGAAATCGTCGACCGCGAGATTGATCGGCAGGTGTTCGGGGATGGCGACCGGGTCGGGAGTCATGAGGTCGCGCACCCGCACCTCGGCGAGCATCTCACGCTGGAGCGCATTGTGGTAACCGCTCTCGGCAGCGCTTTTGAGGAAAAAGCCGATGAGGATCAGGACGATGCCGTTCCAGTGCCGGTCGAGAATGAGATAGACGCCGAACGCGACGAGCAGCCAGCTCAAGCCGATGCCGATCCGCGAGGTGATGTAAGTCGCGTGCCGCAGTCGCCCAGTCCTGGCCCAGATGAGTGCGCGCAGCACGCGTCCGCCATCGAGCGGATAGCCCGGGATCATGTTAAAAACGACGAGGAAGAGATTGGTCTGCGCCAGCCAGAGGCAGACGAGGTGACTTTCCTCCATTCCGATACGCGTCGAAATCCAAGCAAGTCCACCAAAGAGACCGGCGAGCAGCACGCTGACGATCGGCCCGCCGAGCGCGATCTTGAGTTCGGACCGGGCGTCGTCGGGTTCGCGCGCGATCTCCGCGAGGCCGCCGATGAAAAGCAGGGTAATCCGCGGCACCGGGATTCCGCAGCGCTGGCTGACGAGACTGTGCCCGAGCTCGTGGAGGAGGATGCTCAGGAAAAAAAGCAGGGCCGCACCGCCGCCGAGCAAAAAGTAGAAGAGCGATGAGCGATCCGGCAGAAACGCCGGGAAGACTTCGTGGGCGAGTGAATAAGTGACGATCGTCGCGATGAAGAACCACGAGGCGTCGAGGTAAAATTCGATGCTGAAATAACGTCCGATGAACAGTCCGTTGCGGCGTCCAATGCGGGGCGTGCTCATGGCACAGGCGCGGGCTCGGACAGCGCAGGCGGAACGAGCGCGGGTGCGGGCAGGGGCGTCGTGATGACCGGCCAGTCGGCGATTTCCACACCTTCAAACAAAGCCGCGGGCACGCGCAATTCCAGTCGCGGCGGCGTCTGCGCACTGGACGCTGGGTCGCTGCCCGTCAACTCGGCGGCGATGATTTTCTCCGTGAGCGGCGGGGCGAAGACAAAGAAACGCATCGGAAACTGCGCGGTGCCGGTCACCTGGACGGCGAAAGGCTCGCCGAAAGCCACGCCGGTGGCGCGCGCGACGATCGAAGGATTCTCCGCAAAACCTTCGCGAAATTGGAGCGTCGCTTCGTCCATGCGCAGGGTGGTCGTGCCAGCGCGCAGAGGCAGGCCGCGCAAGGTCGCTTCCCCGCTGAGGATCGGCGCCGCGCCGGTGCCAGTGAGGCGCAACTTCGCCTGCAAATTCCCCGGCGCTTCCGCCGCGGATGGCGGATTCCACTGCGCGAGCGCGGGCTGAGGGGTGTCGATCGCCACCTCCAGCCGCCAGGCGTTCCACGGCTCCATCTTGAGGGAAAAAACGGGCGGCATGGAGATGCCGTTCGCTTCGGGAAACCACGTCCTGAATTCGGAAGCCGTCGTCGCGAAGGACAGAATCTGTGCGGCACCAGAAACCGTGGCGCTGCTCAGCGGGCCGGCGATTTGCAATTGACTGGAAACGGTGGCGAGACTTGCCGCGTGCTCTGCGGTGAAGATCGGGAGCGCGGTCTTTTCCGTGGTCAGCGCCAGTTCGATCGTGGGATCGCGCAGATCGGTCAGCGTGACCTGCCCGCTGGCGGCGAAGTCGCCCGCCGGATGGCGGCCGGTAAGCTTTTTCACGAGCAGCGCGGGACCGTCAAAGGTGGCTTCCGCGGTCACGCCGGTCAGGAGGTCGCCGCTCCCGCCGAGAGGAATTTGCGCTTTGCTGAGGGTCAGCTTGCCGCTCATTTTCAATCCGCCGAGCGGGCCTTCCGCGGTGAAATTGCCGAGCACGACGCCGTCGATCGGAAATTTCCAACCAGTGAGCAGCGAGGCCTGCCGCAGACCGAGATTGTAGGCCGTCAGGTTGACTTTGCTGACCGTCTGGTCGTCGAGCAGAGTGTCGAGCGAAGTGTTCGGCCACGCCTTCCACACATCGAGCGGCAGGAGCGCATCGCCCTCCAGCCAAAGCGCCTGCCGATGGTAAAGCTTGATGCCTTGCACGCTCAGCGCCTTGTTACCGACGCCGACGTTGGCGGTAAACGAGGACTCGTCGTCGGACAGCGCGAAGCGGCTGAATTGCATCCGGCCCGGCGCATAGGTGCCATTGAGGTCGGCATTGATCGGGTGCAAAAGCGCGGCGGTGGCGCCGAGCGAACGCAACTTGTGCAACCGCGCGGAAAACTGGCCGCTGTGCCCTTTGGCTGACCCTTCGCCGCTCCAGTCGATGACTGCGCCGCCGGCCAGCGGTTCCGGCACGATCGGTTTGGCCAGCAGCGCGGAATATTTGGCGAGGTCCTCGATCGAGGCGTGGATTTCGCCCCAGTATTGTTTGTCGCCGATGATGTTCACCACGCCACGGCCGCGCAGATAGTCGCCATGGTTGAAGAGGGAAACGTTGGTCACCTGAAACTCGTTGCCATTCAACGTCACGCCAGCGTGCAACTGTTCGATCGGAGCGTTGCGCCATTTTAATTCGGACCCGGAGACGATGAGTTGCCCGTTGAACTGCTGGTCCTTGCCGCGGATCGAGCCGTTGATGTTCGCTTTGCCCGCTGCGAATTTGAACTCCGGCAACATCAGCGCCGAGAGTTCGGTGAGGTTGTCGATCTGGGCCGCGATATTGACGCTGAATGCGGATTTCCACCACGGGATGCCGGGTGTCGGGAGCGGCATTTCTCCGTTCAAGTTCAGCCGGTTGTGGCCTTGGGCCAGCGCCAGTTCGGGGACTTGCACGCGGCCATCCATCAGGGTCGCGCCCAGCACCAGCGCGTCCCATTGCCGCGAGTCCCACTGGAAATTTGTCGCCTCGAGCCGGAGCGAGGCCGTCGCCCGGGAGATCTGCTGCGGCGGGCCGCGAAACTTGAAGGTGCCTTGTTTGATCGTGCCGCCGGCTGCTTCCGAGACCCGCAGGAAATTCGCCAGCCCGGCGATGTTCATCTGCGAAAAGCTGACCGTGGCTTCAAAGCTGAACGGCCGCTCCGAGGAGAGCGTGCGGGCGTCCATGCGGATTTCTCCGCCAAACGCTTCCAAGCGCAGACTGAGATTGAGCTGGCCGCGCGCGAGTTCGTCGATCTCGGCGGAAAAACTGCGGACCTCCACGCCGGGTTCGAGCGTGAGATCGGCTACTTCGACCTTCGCATCCCGAATCGCGGTCGTGCCGCGGACGTCGCGGAAAGTGCGATTCAGCCATGGCTGTTTGATCGCGATTTGGCCCGCGCGGATCGTGCCGGCCTCGACTTTACTGAGGGTAAATCGCGTGTCTGCCAGCCGGACGTAGTCCGCGTTGCTCTGGAAAATGAAGTCCACATCTTCAGCTTCGATACGCTCCGGCGCCGGCAGCCAGCGGGTGTTCGGGAGCGGCAGCCGCCAGGACATCGCCGGGGCGGGCGGCGCGAACTCCGTGGTTTCGAGCGGGAACTGAATCTTGCCCCTCAATCCCGTCACCGTGAGACGCTGAAACCATTTGCCGGAGCCGCGCGAGAGCAGATTGCGCCAGGAAAATTCGGCCGTCGCGTTGGCGACTTCGACCCGGGTGATCGGGCCGGTGCCGCTTTCATAAAGCCAGACCGAGTCGCGCAGGACCAGGGGTTCGAGCAAGCTCCCGTCGATGGCCCCGACCTGCGCTGAGACGCCGTTGCGCCACGCTTCGAGGCGGATGAACTGGCCGAGCAGGAAGCGGAAGGTGTGGGGCTCGAAGAGCGCGACGCCGAGGACGATCAGCACCAGGAGAAGGGGCCGCCACGGTCGAAAACGCCGCGACCGACGGGAGGAACCGCGGTTCGGCGTCTCACGCACCGGCAGGGACGAAAGCGAAGTTGATAGGCTCAAAGCTGGCCGAGTATCGTAGCGTGCCTGCGCGAAAAGGAAAGCGGGGAGGGGACGGGGAAATGCGGCCGCTTAATCCCCAAAGAGCGAGAGCTGATCCGTCGGTACGCGGAAAGCGGCAGCGGACAATTCGGGCAGATTTTCCGGGAAGCCGGCCTTTCGTTTGCCGAGGGCGAAGAGGGCCTTGATCTGCTCCGCAAAGACGCCTTCGCCTTTCATCCGCGCGCCCCATTTTGCGTCGTAAAGTTTGCCGCCGCGCATCGACTGGATTCGGCTCAGCACCTTGTCTTTTTGACCCGGCGCGTGGCGTTCGAGCCATTCGGTGAAAAGCGGAGCGACGGCCCACGGAAGGCGCACAATGGTATAACCGGCGGTGCGCGCTCCCGCGCGCGCGGCCTGCGCGAGGAGTTCGGGAATTTCGTGATCGTTCAGGCCGGGGATGATCGGGGCGGTGAGCACGATGACGGGGACGCCGGCGGCGCTTAACTCCTCGATGGCGGCCAATCGGCGACTGGGCGGCGAGGCCCGTGGCTCCAGCGTCTTGGCGAGCGTGGCGTCGAGCGTGGTCAGCGAGATGCAGACGTGCGCGGCGTGGTGTTTTGCGAGTTCCGCGAGGTGGTCGAGGTCGCGCGTGACGAGGTGATTTTTCGTGATAATGCCGACGGGATTCCGGAACTCCGCGAGCACCTCGAGGCAGCGGCGCGTCAACTCTAGGCGGCGCTCGACGGGCTGATAACAATCGCTGATCGCGCTCATCGCGACAGGTTGCGGCACCCAGCTTTTCCGCGACAATTCCGCGCGCAGCAACTCGGGCGCACGCTCCTTGACGACGATCTTCGTCTCGAAATCGAGCCCGGCGGAGAAGCCGAGATACTCGTGATACGGGCGGGCGAAACAATAAGCGCAGCCATGTTCGCAGCCGCGGTAGGGATTCAGTCCGGCGCGAAACGGGATATCGGGGGAATCGTTGAAAGTGATGATCGACTGCGAGTCGTCGCGCAGGAACTGGGTGCGCGGGCGAATCGGCTGGCCGTCTTCGTCCACCAGGGCCTCGGGCTCCAGTTCGACGGTCAGCCTTTCGAAACGATTGTGCGGATTGGTCGCGGAGCCACGTCCGCCGGGAGCGGGGGCAGAAGGTTGAAAAGACATGTGTTCAGAAGAACATATCCCACCCTTTCCACCAGCGCGATGAACTTAATAATAGGCGGGTTCGTGGCCCGGCTTCCACTTGATGTTGCACCCGATGCTCGGCTTTTGGTCGGGATTCACGGGCTGGCCCGCGAGCACAGCGTCGATCGCCGCGCGGAGGTCGGCGCCATTGAGTTCGCCGCGACCGGGGCGATCGGCCCCGCGGCCTGGGCGGGAGTCGTCGAGCTGCCCGCGATACACGAGCCGGCGCGCGTCATCGAAGAGGAAAAAGTCCGGCGTGCAGGCGGCGGTATAGGCGCGGGCGACGGCTTGCGACTCATCGTAGAGGAGAGGAAATGTCCACCCGGCGGCGCGGGCCGCGGTGGCGCTGGGCGCGGGCGCGTCCTGCGGATATTGGCCGACGTCATTCGCGGTGATCGCGACCAGGCCGACGCTTTTTCCCGCGTAATCCTGCGCAAGGCGAGCGAGCTCCGGCTGCACATGCACGACGTAGGGGCAGTGCGCGCAAACGAACATCACCAGCAGCGTTTTTTTGTCGGCGAAATCGGCGAGCGCCACCGGCTCTCCCGTGGCGACATCGGGCAGGGAAAATTCCGGCGCGGCAGTGCCGAGCGCGAGCATTGTAGAGGAGACGGACATGGGATTGGGGAAGGCTGAATTGTGAGGTTTGGAATGGCGGACGCTGGACGAGCGCGCCACCGCCCGGTAAGCCAGCACCCCGAATTAAATATTCAACCTTCAAAAACTCGACATCCCCCGAAATGTCCACCGTTCTCCGACTTTCCTGCCCCGACCGCGTGGGCCTGCTTTCGCACATCTCCGGCTTCATCGCTCAACACGGGGGTAATCTCATTGAGGTTCATCAATTCACCGACCCGGCCGCGGGCTGGTTTTTCACCCGGATGGAAATCGACACGCGCACACTCGCGGTCGAAGTGGAGGAACTGCGCGCCGCCTTCACGCCGGTGGCGGCGGAACTCCAGGCCGACTGGACGATTCGCACGGCGGCCAACCGGATGAAAGTCGTAATCATGGTCAGTAAACTCGGGCACTGCCTCGCCGACCTGCTGTGGCGCTGGCGCTCTGGCGAACTGGACTGCGAGATCGCGGCCATCGTCTCGAATCACGAGGAATTGCGCGCGATGGCGGAACGCGAGGGGCTGGAGTTTTGCCACATTCCCGTCGCCCCCGAGGAAAAGCCCGCGGCCTTCGCGAAGATCGCCGAATTGCTGCGTTTCATTCAACCGGACCTCGTGGTTCTCGCGCGCTACATGCAGATCGTTCCTGCGGAACTGTGCGAAGAATTTTTCGGCAAGATCATCAATATTCACCACTCGTTTCTGCCGAGTTTCGTCGGCGCGAATCCTTACCAGCGCGCCTACCAGCGCGGGGTGAAGCTCATCGGCGCGACCTGCCACTACGCGACCGCAGAACTCGATGCCGGGCCGATCATCGATCAGGAGGTGATTCGGGTGGAGCACTTCCACACGCCCGATGACTTGGTGCGGCTCGGGCGGGATTGCGAACGTCTCGCGCTCGCCCGCAGCGTCCGCTGGCACCTCGCCGATCGCGTCCTGATGCACGGTAATCGCGCGATTGTTTTCCGCGACTAGCGGACATGAAAACACCCGCGGCTTGCGGCCGCGGGTGTCGGGATGTTTTTGCAGTTTCCGTTACAGGTCTTCGATTTCCTTGCGGACATCTTCCTTGCTCTTGCCCAGCTTCTGCTGAAGGCGGCCGAGGAGTTCCTCTTCCTTGCCTTCGGCGAACACGAGATCGTCGTCGGTCAGCTGTGCGTATTTCTGCTTCAGTTTGCCTTTGGTTTCGTTCCAATGGCCTTTCAGGTTCATCGTTGTCATACTTGCTAATCGCGAGTTGGCGGCGGTCTGGATGTCCCGCGCAACCTCCGCGGGCGCGGAAAAATTCCTCCTCAGATTCTCCTCGCATGTTGCGCCGATGCGGGAAGAAAGTGCGACGCGCGTAGACGCGAGTCCTGCTGCGAATTTTTCCAACTGCCCCCAATCTGCTGTGGAACCCGATCCTGTTTCCGAAGAACCGCTCGTCCAAAACTGCCCCGCTTGTGGTGCGGCGATGGACGTGAGCGACGTCGAACCGCTCTCCGCCGTGACCTGCCCGGAATGCGGCGCGCCGACTGTGATCACCGCGACGATCGATCATTTTGAATTGGTGGAAGTAATCGGGCACGGCGGCATGGGCGCGGTTTACAAAGCCCTCGACACTTCGCTGAATCGCTACGTCGCGCTGAAGCTTCTGCGCAAGAGCAGCGGTAGCCCGGAGCAGATCGCGCAACTGGAGACTGAGGCCGCGATCACGGCGTCGATCAATCATCCGCACGTCGTCCGCGTATTCAGCACGGGCCTTGATCGCGGCCGCTTTTACATCGCCATGGAGCTGGTCGAGAAAGGCACGCTCGACAGCTTGATCGAGCTGCAGGGACGCGTCGCGGAGGCGCAGGTCATCGAGGTCGGCATCCAGATCGCCAGCGGTCTGCGCGCGGCCCAGCAAGCCGGCCTGATTCATCGCGATGTCAAGCCCGGCAATATTCTCTTCGCCGATTCGCACACCGCGAAAATCGTGGACTTCGGACTGGCCATCTTCGCCGAGGATGAAGCCAAAATGCGGGGCGAGATCTGGGGCACGCCGTATTACGTCGCGCCGGAGAAACTCGACCGCAAACCGGAGGATCACCGAAGCGACATCTATTCGCTGGGCGGCACTCTTTTCCACGCGCTCGCGGGGCGCCCGCCCTTCGAGGCGGAGAACGCTTCGCTCGTCGCCCTGAAGCATCTGAAAAGCCAGGCCGTGAGCCTGCAGTCCTTTGCCCCGCATGTTTCCAGCAATACGGCCTACGTCATCAATCGCACGCTGGCCAAGCTTCCCGAGCAGCGTTACCAGACTTACGACGAGTTGATCGAGCACCTCGAATACGCCCGCACGCAGCTCCAGGCCGGCGGTGGCCGCCCGGCCCAGGCGCGGCGCGTGGTCATCGAATCCGCGCAGGAAAAGCAGGTCATGGGTTGGGTGGTGCTCGGGCTGATCGGCGTCATTCTCGCCCTGGGAATCACGGCCTTCGTGCTTCGCGACAAACTCTTTCCCGGGCGCGACTCCGGCGGGACGACGGCGAGCGAAGTGAGTATCAAAAACGATCCGGTAATTTCAGCCGCGGTCGAGAAAATGGCGTTGGGCCGGCCGGCCGAAGCGGCGGAGATGCTGGCCAAGGTCGTCGCGCAAAAGCCCGCCCAGCCGCGCCTGAACTGGGCGGAATTGCTTTTGGGCACCGCCCAACTGACGGCCGGCGGAAAGAGCGAGGCCGCGGCAACCTTCACGCGCATCCAGTCGCGGGGACCGTACTCGACCAAACCTGCGGATCAAACGCTGGCGAATTTTTTCGTGGAAGTCGCGGGCCGGATGGAAGGAGATGCGAAGATCGATCCCAAAACCGTGCAAATGACGAATACCATCGGCTTCGAAAACATCGTCCTGCTGCTCTACGGTTTGAAAAATTGGGAGTACGGTGCGTATGACGAGTCCGTCGATTTACTCCGACGCTTCCGTCAGGCAACCCCCGCCGGAAAGGACGCGTGGATTGCGGACCTCAAACCCGTGGTGTCCACTTACCTGGAAGAATACGCTTCTTACCAAGTGGCCGCGGATCGGGTGAAAAATGCCCGGACCATCGAGGAACGGAAAGCGGTTGTGGAGAGCCTGAAAGCGGTCAAAGGCAAGCTCGCGAAGCGCGCCCAGGCGCTTGCCACCAAAGCCGCCGCCGACCTTGCCAAACTGGAGCGCGAACGCGCGGCGCAACTCGCCCAGGGTAAAATTCCGAACGGACGATACAAGCTCGTCAACCGTCAGAGCGGCAAAGTCGTCGAGGTCGAAGGGCGCTCGAAAGACAGTGGGCGCAGACTGCAGCAGTTTGGCTACACCGGCCAGACGCACGCGCAGTGGGACATCACCGCCGCGGGCAATGGCTTCTACCTTCTCATCGGGGTCGACAGCGGCAAGGCGCTCACCGTGCCCAAGGGGCAGAACGACGACCTCGTCGGCCTGATCCAGGAAAACGTGAACAAAGGAGCGACGCAGCGTTGGAAGATCGAGAAAACGGAGGGCAATTATTTCAAACTGACTGCAGAGAGCAGCGGCAAAGTCCTGACCGCAGCCCCGGGGAATACGATCGTCCAGCGCGCCTACACCGACGCGGTCGAGCAGCAATGGAGGATCGAAGCGCCCTGACTCGCCGCGGCCGCGACTTTCCGCTTTTCACCGGTGCGAGCCGCCTCTAGTTTCCAGCGCCTCACGCATCCGTAGCTCAACTGGATAGAGCGCCGCCCTCCGAAGGCGGAGGTTGTGGGTTCGACCCCCGCCGGATGCATTCTCTGTAGAATGCCGGGAGAAAAGGCCGTGGCACCAAACTTCTACGAGGCGGACGCTCGCGACGAGACCGCCGAATTGACGGATGATCGGGGTGCTCCAGGACGAACCCCTTGGCCAGGGCGACGCTTGATCCGAATGGTGTCTGCATTCCGAGCGGCGCATGGCAGGGTTGATCGGAATGAAAAATGTCGTTGGTTCCGAGGCCAAACCGTCTCGATCGAAATCGCTGGCAACGCCACCCACCTGGCTGGTCTTGGCGGCTTTCGCTGCGGTTTACCTGATCTGGGGATCAACCTATCTGGGTATCCGTTTGGCCATTGATTCGATTCCGCCCCTCCTGATGTCCGGTGCGCGGTTTATCGCGGCGGGCGTGGTGCTGTATGCAGCGGCACGGATTCGCGGGGCATCGGCGCCCCTGATCACGCACTGGAGAGGGGCTGCCATCATCGGCGCTTTGCTGCTGATGGTGGGAAACGGGGGCGTGAGTTGGGCGGAAAAAACCGTGCCGACCAATTTGACGGCGTTGATCATCGCCGTCACACCGCTGTGGATCATTCTGATCGATTGGTTGCGACCTGCGGGTCGAAGACCGCGCGCGTTGGTGTTCGTGGGGCTCGCGCTGGGGTTTGTGGGCGTTGGACTGATTGTCGTCAATCGTGGTGTGCCGGGCGGCGCAATCATTGATCCGGTAGGAGTGGGAGTGATTCTCTGTGCGTCGTTCGGGTGGGCGCTGGGATCGGTCTTTTCGCGCCACACGCAGAAGCCGGAATCCGCACTGCTCTCGATATCGCTGCAGATGATCGCCGGTGGATTGCTTCTTCTCCTGGCCGGTGTGCTGATGGGTGAATCCAGTGACTTGGAACTGGAGCAGATCACCGCGCGATCCGCTTGGGCTTTCGCCTATCTGACCCTCTTCGGGTCGCTCGTGGGATTCACTGCTTACGTTTGGCTCCTTCAGGTCAGCACCCCGTCGAAAGTCGCGACCTACGCCTACGTGAATCCGTTCATCGCCGTGATCCTCGGATGGCTCGTGCTGGATGAGGTTCTGCCGCCGAGCATCGTGTTGGCCGGGGCGCTCATCATTGCATCAGTAGTGCTGATCACGGTCTATGGCACTCCCAAGTCGGTCAAAGACCACGAAAGCGCGAATGGTGACCGCCGCGAGGCGTAACTTGGAAGCGGACCACGGCCCAACTTCCTGAAGCAACGGATCCGGTTCTGTGGCGCTTGCGCGAAGGCTTGGCTTTTGCGCCTAACGCCCGGGCGTCTGCCTAACGCCCGACGGCTGTGGCAGGGTTGCCAAAGGGCGGTTGCCCGTCCGGGACGATGCGGGGGCGGATCCGGCCGTAGGGATCAGAATAGACGAGCAGGGTCCCCTTCGGGCAGGCGCGAAAATCGATTTCGGTGCTCCAGCGCGATTCTTTTCCGTCGGCGGCCTTCGTTACGGTATCGATCTGGCAGCGGCGGCGGTCGAGTCCGCGGATATTCAGGAAAGCGGTCGGAGCGCGCATCCGGGCGTTGAAACTGTCGCCCGCCTGCACCCGGATCTCGACGAGCGCCGGGGCAAAATTGCGGACCGTCAACTCGCCGCTCGCCGCGTCGGTTCCCGCCGGAACATCATCAATGACTTCGATGACCGCGGCGCCATCGCGCTCGCGCAGCAGCAGCGTCGTGAACGATCCCGCGGTCAACATCACTGGAAGGCGCTGCGGTTTTTCCTTCTCCGACTCGTCACGAAGAACGGTGAGCGTGGCCGATCCCGGCGCACATGCGGCGTATTCAGTGAAATAAGAACCAGCCGCGGGTGGTTCAAAACGCAGTGCGGTTGCTTTGTTGCTCTTCGGCTGGAGTTCCACGCGCAGCGGTTTCCGGCTTGGAAACTCTTCTTTCCACAACCGGACGGAAGCGGTGGCGCTGGTGCTGACCATTGGCTCCGGTGCCGGGGTGTCAGTCGCCTTCTTCTTCTTCGCCGGAGCCGCCAGAGCGAGTGACCCGGCGAGGATGGCTAGCCCGAGGAACGCACTGACACGGAGTTTCGCAGGAAGGCGCATTTTCAAAAAAAGAATTGGGAATCAACGATCGGCCGACGGCTCGCTAAATTCGCGCTGCCCCTCGGGGCTGATCCGCGGGCGGAAACGGCCGTAGGGATCGAGCGCGAGGAGCAGGGTGACGTGGCGGCAGGAGCGAAAATCCACTTCCATCGCCCAGTCGCGCTTCTGCCCGTCGGCGAGGACGGCATTCATCTTGAGCAGCACCGGCTTCGCGGGAAAACCCTCGAGCTTTTCCACCTGGCCATACGCCAGCCCCCTGGCGCCGGGCTGGCCGGCCGCAGCGACACTGATCGTGGCCCCGGGCAATTCGTGCCGGACCGTCAGGCGGCCATTGATCGCCTCCTTTTTGTCATAAGTATCGTCCACCATTTCGACGGTGAGTTGCCGATCGACCACGCGCGCGATGAAGGTGACGAAGACATCGCCCCGAAGGACGAGATCGAACGTTTTGAGCGCGTTTTCAGGTTCGGCGGCGCGGACGATCCGCAGCCCGTAACGGCCGGGCTTCACCGCCAGATAACCGGCGTAGGTATTGGCCGGAGCGGCGCTGGCAATAGCTTCCGGCTCGGCGCCGCTGATTTGACGGAGCATGGTGAGGGCACCCGCTTCCTTGGGCAGCATGTTCCAGAAGCGGACGTAGGCTTCTTTCGGTTCCTTCGGCTCGGGCGTGGCAGGGACCGGCGTCGCCGGGGTCTGCGCGAGCAGGGGAGCGACGCTCAGCAAAAGGCTACTGAGGAGTGACCTGAAGAAAGAGGACGTCATAGTAGGCGGGCTGGAGGAAACGATCTTGCACGGCTCCTTCGTCGGTGGGGTCGAAGCTTTCCTGCTTGGTCCGAAAATCCGTGCCGTCGGCTTTTTTCGGGAGCAGGGCGAAGGTCACTTTGACCGCGTGCTGGCCGGTCACTCGTTGCGTTTTGGCGGCATCGTTAAGTTCCTGGATGGACTGCCCGACGGCATAGACAGAGAAGATGTTGCCCCGGGTCGTAATGAGATTGGAGAGCCGGCGATAGAGTTCTTCGCGCGGACGATCGAAAGCGTCGCTCCCCTGGACGCCCGCCACGAGGTCCGGCTTGGAGGGATCGGGCACGGTTTTGCTGTAAGCCTCCAGATCGGAGAACTCGCCGCGCTCCCGGAAATAGCTGGGTTTGGTGATGTCGGTTTGTTTGAGCCTCTCGATCGCTTGATTGATGAGAAGTTGCAGGCCGGGTTTCACTTGCGAATCCTCGTATTCCTCAGAATCAAACTCCTTGGCCGGGGTTATCGTGGGGTTCGCGCTGCCGATTGGCCAGGAGACGGAGTTCAAGGTCAGCCCGTAGCAGGCGGCCCGGAGCGCGGCTCCGTTGTCCCGGCGCAGGCCGTTGATATTGATCAGGCCGGGCAACTCCAGATCGCTCGTCGTTCCGAGAAAATCCGTGAGTCTCCACGCCGCCCACTGCTGGCTCTTGGCATCGACCGTCGTCGTATCGACCAAGTCATCCTTCTGCCCGATCTTCAGCGTCCGTCCACCGCCGCGCGCTCCGCCGATGCCGAGGCTGCCGACGTTGCCGGCAACACGCGCAGGATCGAAAACGTCGCCCAATTGCCCGATGCTTTCGAGTTTGGCATCGGCGTAGAAAGCAGGTGCGGTTTGTTCGCTGGGATTGGTGGCGTTCCCGGTTCCGACATAGGACGCGTTGTTCTGCGGATAATCCCAACCCTTGTAGTAGTCCGGCCAGGTGGTCCACCTGCCCAAGGGGAGCGTCTTTTTGTTATTCTGCGGGCCGACGTAGCGATCGTTGGGATGGCCAAGGCTGAAACGTGGTTTGGAAGTCGTATTAAAATAGCGGGCCTGGTCGGGTTCACCGATGGAACCGCCGCTAATAAAGCGCGTGTAGTTCAACGGTTCGTTATTCGTCCGCGGATCGCCCAATTGCGAGGAAGTCGTACCGTTGCCCAGCAGCGTTCCTCCATACCAGTGTTGATCGCTTTCGTTGTTCGTGACGACAGGACTGCCGCCCATGGCGATGGCGCAGGGGAGGGAATCGATGTAGCCGGAGTTGTTCCCCAGAATGACCTCGGTGTCGTAGTCCTCAGAACCGTCCCGGAAATCCGGTTTGATCCCGCCGGTGGTCGCCGTCCACGGTCCCGGAATCGGCCCCAGGTATTCCCGCTTTCCCGCCTTGAGCACGGAGCAATAATAGGTATTGGCGACGTTCACCACGCCCGAGAAATTGGGACTTCCTCCGCCCGCGACCTGCACCACGGTTTGGTAGTCGGGATCGGTGGTGATGACCGTGCATTGCCCGGCCTTGAAGACCACGCCGGAAGGCATGGCCTGCCCGTTGTGGAAAACACCGTTGGCGATGTCGATGACCATGTCTCGCTCGGGTCCCTGGATGGGATTGCCGGCGGGGGAGTTCGTGGCCGTGAGTTCCGAACCATCCTTGCGCGCCAGCCAGCGCTGCTGGTTGGCAATGCAAACATACGGGCTGCCGCCGAGGGCGTGCGGCTCCGTTGTGCCTAACACCGGCATCGCATAAATGTCCCGGTTCGTCATATTCCAAAACTCGACGTAGTAATCCAGCTTCAGCGTGTAGTTCGTCTTCGTCGTTGTGATGCGCTCTCGAACCGCGGCTTCCTGCAAATACAGGCCCTCTTTTCCCTGCGCCCACATGATTTCTCCATCATCCCCGAAGGCGCTGAGGGGCGCTGCCTTGGGAGCGACGGTCCCCATGTTGGTGATCATCGTCGGCTGGAGATCCGGGTCGATGTAGTCGCGGATATTCGCTGCGATTTTGTAGAGATACGGGTCTTGGTGCGCGGTCGCCACCGCCTTGGCGTCATTGATCTTGTAGTCGGCATCCGCAGGGCGCTGCAGGCGGTAAAAGCGCTGATGGAAGTTTGGGACGTGGTGCCGGATCGTCTCGACCACCTGCTTGATGCCCTTCTGAATTTCCTGGTTGGTCGCCGCCGCATTGTCAAACCCGAGCCCGTTCAGATTGAGGCGCTGCGAGCCGTGACGGCTCAAGTTCAATCCGCCGGAGAAGATCGTGGCCAGGAACTTCGTGCCGTCGCCGAGATACCGCGGTTTGCCGTCCGCGTCCCATTGCAGGTCGGGTTGATTGAAACTCGGCAGATCCAGCAGCCGTTTACCAAAGAAGCCATCGCGCAAATTCCGCGCCTGGGTGGCAGCGGTGTCGCGATCGATCGGCGCGCGGGCACTGCGGATCAATCCCTGGATAGGCACTTCGCTGGCCACTGCGCCGGGCGAGCCAGGAAAGCCGGGGGAGTCTATTTCCGCGCCGCGTTTAGTCGCACCGAGTTGGTTGAGGTTGACCTTGAAACTCTCGTCTTCGATCCAAAAAGCGTAGCGCGAGATGACCCGGGGCGTGCCCGAGTTCGTCACCTTATTCGTGTGCTCCTTCACCTCGATCCACTTGGCGCGAAATGGCTTCGGAGTCGTGGGTTCGGACGTGCTCGGCGCCGGGGGCGGGGGAGTGCCGATCCAGCCGTCACGGTCGCCGTTAAAGCGCGGGCGGTTAAGGTCAACGGTGTTGGTATCATCCCAAGGCTCGGCTCCGAGAGCGGTGTCCTTTTCTTCGATCGGCACGCTGCCGGGCAGTTGACCGCTCGCATCCGCGCCGCGTGAAACCAATGGCAAAAGGAAGCGCTTGGGCTCGGGTTCATCCGGGGCGGTGTTCGGCGTGCGGGGCGGTTTGTCGTGGTAGTAGAGGACGGTGCCTTCCGCGGTGTATTTGCTGGCGGTCGGAGGCGTGAGCGGCTCCCAGACCGTGGCGGAGTCGGGGAATTGCGTGATCGTCTCGGCCAGCAGGCTGATGGCTTGGTTGACGGCCGTGTCCGCGGCCAGTTCCGCGCCGGCCTTGTTGGCAAAGGCTCGCGAGGTCACCCGGTCGAGCGTCGCACTGGAGATCAGGCTCACGACGAGGATCGACAGCAGCGTGAGGATGATCAGGCAGACGACCAGGGAAAAGCCGGCGGTGCGGATGGTGGTTCTCATCGGGAGAGTTTGATGCGGGTGACGAATTCCTGCTCACTCGGCAGGATTAGGCGCTGGTAAGCGGAACTGGCCGGCGTAAACCACGTTTGGCGGCTCACCGATTGGCCGGCGAGTTTGCGGGCGGCATTGGACCCGAGCGCTTTGAAGCGAATCTCCACCCAGGCCGGCAACTCCCGTCCGAACGAGCCTTGCGGCCAGGTGTGGGGGGGCAGTGGCGGCTTTCCGGTATCGGCGCACTCGACCTTAAACCCGTAGATGTAGGTCGCGATATCGTCGGTCGTCTGCTGGGGCGTGGCGCTGGACGGGCGCTCGTAGAGGCGGTTGAAAGCCTGCAAAGAATCGAGGGGAGCGCCCACCGGCAGGGCCGCGCGGAGGTTTTCAAACGTGGTGTTGCTTTCGGCGAATTGCCGCCGGAGCACGAAGGCTTTTTTGGCCTCCTCCCAGACGCAATAATACCCGACTGCGCAGAGACTTCCGCGACCCGTATTGCGCGCCGGGACAATCCCGTAAATCTCCTGGTTCAGCTCGTCTTCCGGCACCGTGCCGGAATGCACCTGAAGCGCGAGAATGGGGAACTTGTCCGGCGCCTCGGGCACCGCGCTGATCCCGGAGAAATCCCGGCTGATCAATTGCATCGCCGCGCGCGCCTCGCGGAAAGTATCGAGCGTTTCCTCCGTTTTTTGCCACAGGGTGCTGCCGTTCATGAAGACGTTCAGCATCAGCACGACAATCGCGGAAGTGACGGCCAGTGCGACCAGCAGTTCAGTCAACGTGAAGGCGCGCGCGGTCTTCATCTGGCGAAAACAGCGCGGGGCGATTTGTCGAAAAACTGGGTCGTTTCGAAGATCGCGTTCTTACGCATCGGCTCGGCGAGGATCTGCAGACGCGCCAGCGTGCCGCGGTATGATCCGCTCGCGGTCAGGGCAGGTTCGAAGCGCAGTTCCAGTCGGTATTCCGCATCGCGAGGTGGGGTCACAGTCCGAACGATCGCCACCTGTTTGGTGACGTCGTAGGAGGCGTAGAGGACCACGGGACTGGTGCTCGTATCGATCGTTTCCAGATTGAGCGTACCTCCGTTTTCGCCGCCAAAACATTCGGCCGCGGCGACGGGTTCACCCGCCAGCGTGGCGAAGACCATGCGCGCCAGTTGCGCGCTCCGGGTCTCGTCGATGCAGTTGCGGCTCTGCTCGAGAGCGATCGGAAAAATGCCCATCAGCCCGACCAACGCGAAGGAGATCACGCCGACGGTGATGATCACCTCGATGAGTGAAAAGCCGCGCGAAGAAAAGGATGCGGTTTTCATGGCTCCAGACGCCTCGCCCGGCCCGTGACGAGTGAGACCTTGATCACTTCTTCGCCGGATTTGTTGGTGAAAGTGAGTTTGCCTGCGGCATCCAGAAAGCCCTCGAAAATGCGCACATGAGCATGGGCAGAGTCGGTCGGCTCATCGAGTCCGCCGATCCCATTGAACTTGAAATAGGCCGCCTTGATTTCGCGCCCCAGCGTTCCGCAATAGAAGTCTTTGGTCGGGCCATTGAAGACCGTCGTCGCGGCCGGGTTAAACGCGATGCCCGTGGGCAGCTTCGTCCAATCACCGACGGGCAGCCAAACGTACTGATTCCCCGGGGCGCCCTCCGGGTTGAAGACTTCCTCGTAAACCGCAAACGCGCGGCTGCGATATTCCTCCGGCCAGTCCGAGTCATTGCTGGCGAAAGCGAGATAGTAGTTGGTGCTATTCGAAAGGGCGAGGGCGCGCGCCTGATCCAACGCCCCGAGCGTGAGGGTGACGGCGGCCCGGCGCGACGAGGCTTTGCCGACGGAAGACACCGCGGGCAGGATGGCCGCCGTCGCCACGGCGATCACGGCCATGACCGCGATCATCTCGATCAGTGTGAAGCCCGCGCTCGGCATTGCCTTTGCCGGACCGCATACCACGGCCCCGCTTCGCCGCACTCCGCTCCGAGCATTCAGCCGACTCCCCAGCCCCTGGCGGCGCGAAGCCACACATGGGGCGGAGATGTCTTCGTTGGACATGAAGCTATCTGGTTGCCGCCCCATCCACCTGCGGCGTGGCGGGGTGACGGAGATGGCGAGTCGCTGATCGGAAGCGGAAATCAAAAGGGATAAGATCAGGGATGAATGGGAAATCAAACGCGAACTCAGCTCCAGAGGGAACGAGCGCGCGCGGGTTTGGCTACGGCTGAAGCCGGCGGATGATCCCAGGTGTCGGGCGCAGGCGCGCCGCGTCGAGCGTCGCGATTCCGCGGCCGCAGAAGGGCGATCATTCCGATCCCGCCGACCAGCGAAAGCAGGGCGGAAGGCTCGGGAATGGAGAGGTATTGCAGATCCAGATTGTTGCCATTGGCGACCACGCTGAAGGTGCCGCCGAAGGCGTTGGCAAAACCGGAGCTGTCCACGGTGAACCGGCTGGAATCAAACGTCCCGGCGACAAACCCAGCGGTGGTCGTGACGATGTCGAACCAGGTATGATCCACGCTGCTGTCCCATGCGGCCAGGTTGCCGTTCGCGCCCCCAGCCGTGAGCGTCTGCAACTGGAGTACGAATGGGGATCCTGCGGAAAGTCCGGTCAAGTCCAGCGTGCCGGCGATCGCCAACCGATCCCAATTCGTCCCCGCCGCTCCGGTGCCGTCGGAATTCAACTCGAACTGGTAAGTGCCGCCTCCTTGAAAAATCGCGCCTTCTTCCACGGTCATCGTCCCGGGGCCGTCCCCCGGCGCCACTGTTCCCCCGCTCGCGACGGTCAGCAAAGTCACTGCCGCCGCCCCACGGAGCGTGCCCGTGTTGCCCACCGTCGTGCCCGTGGCGGCCGTGATCGAGCCACTCACGACGACGGTGCCGCCACCATTGATCACCACGCTGCCCGTGCCGCCGATCGTGCCATTCGCCGTGGCCGAGCCATTCACGGTCAAGATCTCGCCACCCTGAATGTCCAGCGCGCCATCGGCCCCGATGCTGAGCACTTTGCCCGTGTTCACCATGAAGCTACGCGCTCCGCCGTCGAAACCCAGATAGCCGTTGACGGTCACGTTCCCGAGAAAGCTCGTCGTGCTCGTGAAGCCCGAGCCAAAGAGGAAGTGGACATTTTCGCCGATCGTGAGGTCGCCATTGATCGTCAGCGGACTGCCTCCCGAGATTGCCCCGACAAAAATCTCCTCCCCGGTGCTGTCGAAGATCACGTTCATCCGATAGGTCCGGTTCGAGGCCGCCGGGGTGCCGGTGAAATCTCGAAAGATAAAAGTGCTTCCCGGCTCCCACGTCGTATTGGCGGCGAAGAGGAAGTTGGTCGCAGAAGCGGCCCCTTGCTGGATGACGGTCGCCTCCGCCGCGACCGTCACGGTGCCCAATGGTGTGAGCCAAATCCCCGCGGTTCCCGTCCCGGTACTCCTCAGCGTGCCATTGATCGTCAGCGCCCCTCCCGTCGAACTGAGCGGCGAGGTCGTCGTCGTCAGCGTCACGCCGGCGGGAATCACCGCGGAGCCGGCGCTGATGCCAAAGCTAGTCAGGCTGTTCGAAACCGGGAACTCCAGCGACCCTGCGCCCGCCTTGATGAACCCCCCGTCGGAAGTCGTCCCGCTGATCTTCAAGGCGACCCCGGTGCCGACCGAGAGCGTGCGGGTGCCGGCGGCGAAGCCGATCGGGCCGCTCAGTTCCACATTGCCGGTCGAGGCGGCGCCCAAGCCCACATCGCCGCCGAAGGTCACCGCATTCGGAATCGTCAGGGCGGTCGTGCTGCTCGAGGTCAGGGTGCCGCCGTTCAGGCTCAGCGCATTCCCGCCCGCGGCTCCCAGCGCGGTCGCCGAGCCTACCGACAGCGTGCCGGCGTTCAGCGTGATGCCCCCGGTCAGTCCCGAGTTATTCCCCGTCAGCAGCAGTGCGCCCGGGCCGCCCTTGCTCACGCCGTTGGTGCCGGTCAGTGCCGTGCCGATCGTCGTCGCACTCCCGGTGTTCACCGAAATGCTGTTCGCCGCCGCCGTGGCTCCGACGAGGTGAATGGCGCCCCCGGTCAGGCTGTAGGCATCCGCCGTAAAGACTAGCCCGGCCCCGGCTTCGACCGTCCCGCTCACCGTGATCGCGCCGCCCGTGCCGCCGAAGTTCGCCGCCTGAGTCGTATTGTTCCAGTTCGTCGCCACGATCGTCGTGTTGTTCACCGACCAACTGGGCGTCGTGTTTTGATCCCAAGTCCCGGCGCCGCCGAGCGTCAGATCGTTACCGATCCAAAAGTAGCCGGTCGGCGGGGGCGCCGCGATCGCCGTGTAGCTGAGCGTGAGGTCATCCAGCGCGATCGTATCGCGGCTGCCGCTCCCGCTCGTCACCCCGAGCGCCACGATCCGCAGATACACATTGGAGAGCCCGCTGAAAGCGGCCAGGTCGTCGCCGGTGAAAGTCAGCATCGTCGCCCCGAAAACGCCCGGATCCGAATAAGTCCCGAGTGTCGTGAAGGAACTCGGCGACGAGCCGATGCCATACTGAATGCTCCAAACCGTCGAACGCGTCTGCACACTCAGCATCTGCAACGTCAGCGCGAGCGCCGTATCCGTGCCTAAAAAGGTCGCGGCGCTCGCATCGAAGTTGAAGCTGATCCCCGCCCCTGGATCGCCAAAGCTGCCGGTCTGCCGGACCCCGATCACCCGATCAGTGGCCGCCGCCTGATCTGCAGTGCTCGTGGTCGCGGTCAGCCCGTCAGCCGAAGCGAAGTTGGCAAATTGCCCGGTCGACGCATTCCACGCCGCGGCATTGAGATTGAAATTTGCCCCATTGCCCAGCCCGGCGTCCGACGCCCCCGTCCACACCGCAAAGCCTTCCGGCAGCGCCGTCCCCACGCCATCGAAGGTCTGCGTGTATTCATCGCCCGTCAGCACATACGTCGCCGCCATACCATAACCCAGGCCGGCGATGATCAGCAGCGTCGCCGCATACTGCACGAGCACCTTGCGCAGCGCGAAAGCCTTGCTCGCCGCCCTGTCCTTCGTCCGCTGCTTCGGTCTCCGCCCGTCACCTTCGGGTGCCGCGACGACACTCGGAAAGAGGTTGGCGAACAGATTCCGCATCCCGCGGCGCAAGCCGTGCGCGAGGGTGGTGAAGGGAGAGGCGTCGGCGGGGTCGGTGGGCATCGTGGGGTCGGTGGAGCGGCCTTCCTCCCGCTGGAGTTGTGGGTGGTGGTGAGGGGCGCGTTCGCGACGCGGGTGGTTAGGGAAAATCAATCGGGAAGCGTTTGATGAATCAGCGATGAGAAAGAAACAAACCTCGGACAGAACGATTCGTCCCGCCCGAGGTTGGCGCCTGCCAAAAGCCGTCGGCTTAGATCAATGGTGAGGGCTGCGCGGTTAGCTGCGAGCCATTCGCCGGCGTGGGCGCATCAGGGCGATCATCCCGATCCCGCCGATGAGGGAAAGGATCGCGGAAGGCTCGGGGATGACCACCAGATTGTCGATGAAGATGTCGCCCGTAGTCGTAGTTTGCCGTAAGCCAAAGCTATTAATGTTCGCAACACTCAGGGTGTCGGTGGTCGTGATCGTTCCAAATCCGGCCACAAACAGTGAAGATGCTTCCGTATCGAAATCGTACGTTAGCGTCAGCGAATAAGTGGTGCCTGACGTGAAAGACTCGGAGAAACTCACATTCACGCCCGATGTTCCGGTCGCAAGACCCAGTCGAAAGTTTCCGGCGGGATCGCCAGCCTGCGGGGCGAGCGAAAACACTCGACCAACGAACCCATTAGACGAAGTACGAAAATGAGCAAAAAATCCGCCCGCGCTACTCGGAATGTCTGTCGGGTCTACTCGGATATCGAAGGTTCCAGAGATAGACCCTGACACGACGGTGCTTGAGAGTGGAGCCTGTGCGTCTTCGGTAGCGTTATCGTTGATGAACACTGCGCCGCCGCTGACCAGAAGTGAACCTGCAGTGCCAGTGTTATTTACCCATGGGCTTCCGGAAGCTCCCACCAGAGCGCCGTCGGGATAGGAGAAGGTGTCGGTCAGCAGTTGCGCGTGGGCGCTGACGCCCATTGCTCCGAGAGCGAGGAGGGACAATGAGGTGATTTTCACGAGGAATGAGTGGGCGGGCTTGGCGAGGCGATTTAGGTTCAGATGTTTCATGGTGGTGCGGTGCTTTGCAGGTTGGGTTTCGTCTCACCGGGGGCCAATAAACCGTTTCTCTCTTGGTCTATGTTTTTAGTTAGGTTCGTTACGTGCCGATTGCATGATGCGGCCGTGACGTTTGCGTGAACAACGAGGCGTTAACATTGCCGTCAATCCATGGATTCCCGCGGGCCGGGAGCGGCCTGGGCAGGACATAAAAATACGCAATACGGAATTAGGACTCATCGTTTTTAACGGGTCGAAAAGCTGCGACATCCTCTACAAAACTTCGCCCGCGAGGCCCGGGTTCAGCGGCGAAAACCAGAGAGGTTTGGCCGTTTCGGAGACGGTGGGTGGCAACGAAGTTCGGATGTTCCCGCTCCAATAGCATCCCAGATGCCACGCTCCACAAGTTGCTGAAATTGAGAGCGGGCGTCGCAAATTCGCGGGCGGGTAGTGTTCGCCGATGCACGTTTCCAGACATCCCCATGGCGCGATTGGTTCCGATTGATGTTTTTTAACCCGTCAGATCACTGTCATCGGGCTTCGGGGGAGTGGGACAGATGGGCCATGCTCCGTTGCGGACTTGGCCGGAATTTTCCTGGACGCGATCGGTAGCGCTGGTCGGCGCCTTTTTTCAAAAGGCGGGGCGGCGGTGGGAAAATGCTTGTTCGCGCGGGGGCTTTTCGGGCAGAGAGATGCCCCCGCTTCTCTCACGATGATCCGGCCGATGCCCGGCCGGCCGCAGGAGCGCCGCAAATCGAAATCTCATGAGCACTCACACCCTCCCCAAACTGCACAACGCCATGTGGCCCGGTCTCGTCGGCAAAGGCGACGCCGAAGGCCAGGAACCGCCGATCAGCCTCGAAAAGATGCTCGATCTGACGGCGGCGGCGGAAGTCGATGGCCAGAAGTTCGACGGCATCGATTACTTTCTTTTCCTGCCGCACACGAATCCCGAGGCGAGCGATGATGAACTGAAGAAGATCGCCGATCTCATTGCCAGCAAAGGGTTCGCGGTCGGTTCGCTGGTCGCGCCGGTCTGGCCGGGGACGATCGGGGATTCGGCGATGGGCGACGCGGCGCAGCGGGAGAAATTCCTCAGCGCGGTGAAGATGGCCTGCCGCATCGCCGGCGTCTTCAACCAACACGGCGTCCGCCAATATGGCGTCATCCGCATCGACTCCGCGGAGTTCGGGGTGAACCACTGGCGCGAAAATCCCGAGGCGAACACGAAGATCATCGCCGACACTTTCCGCGAAGCGGGCAAGATCGCCGAACAGGCGGGCGAGCGTCTCGCGGCGGAAGGCGAGATCTGCTGGGCGGGCATGCATTCGTGGAAGGACATCCTCGATCTGCTCGAGGCGGTCGGGATGCCGCAGACGGTCGGCTTCCAGGCGGACCTGGCGCACACTTATCTCTATCTCCTCGGCTACAACGCCCCCGAGCACGCGCTGGTCCAGGAAGGCTACAGCGCGGCGGAGTTTTACGCCGCTTACGAAAAGATGACCGACAAGCTCCGCCCGTGGACCATCGACTTCCACGTCGCGCAGAACGACGGCGAAGTGCACGGCGCCGGGGCGCACGACAAGACGGGCAAGCACTGCCCGGCCGATGATCCGAACGGCAAGCTGGATATCGTAAAGTGCGCCGGCTACTGGCTGAAAGACGCCCCGAGCCGCGGCATCCAGCACATCTGCTGGGATGGCTGCATGTTCCCGAACGCCAAGCTCGAACAGCCGCAGACGTGGAATGCGATCCTCGACGTGATGATCAAAGTCCGCGCCGCGCACGGCTGGCGCTGAGATTCTCCGCTCGCACCCGCGCCGGGACCGGGACGAAAGAGGGCGGGGCCGCGGAAAGGTTGAAAGAACCGCCCGCGCACGGTAAGCCGAGCGCCGAACCCATGCACCTCCCTCCGCGACGCCTCAGCTTTTTCCCCGGATTCCGGGGCGGGAGCGTCTGGCCGCGTCGCTCCACCCGCGCGCGCTGAAGCGTCTTCCCGGCCTGCTCATGCCCTCGCGCCTCTCCCGCACTGCCAGCCCTTCGTCCTGCACCAGGACGCCGCGCGGCCTGGCCGCCGATCATGGCCGCCGGCTGCGGGAAGCGCAGGAGAATCTCGAGCATGGCGGCGCGGCGATCATGGCCATGATTTATATGGGCCATCTCGGCGTCACCCATTCCGGCGAAGCGCTGGCCCGCGAGGTGCGGGAGATGGAAATCAACGGCGTGCTCACTGGCGAAGCGCTCCAGGCCTTTCAGGTCCGCCGACTGTTTCACGAGATCACCGCGCCCACAGCCACCGCCGCTGTGGACTCCGCCGCGATCCTTTACGCCCATGCCGTGCTGACCGGCGTGATCGATCTCCTCTGCGCGGTGTCCGTGGAACTCGATGCCGAGGCGTGGGCCCGCGAAGGAGCCGAGCCGGCGACGGCGCCCGACTTTCTGCCGCCGCCCAGCCTGCCGAAGGCGCAACCCTCGTGGCTCGCGCACGCGTCGCTTTTCCAGAAGTGTGAGGCGCTGCTCAAGGTCAACCGGCGCGGCCGCCGTCGGGACGTCCTCCAGGAGTTCAAGTATTCCGCCGATCGGCTGAAAAAACTCGATCAACTCCGGCAGCGCCTCGTTGAAGAGTCCAGCTTCCAGCGGAAGACCCTGCAGGCCGAGGAGAAGGTCGATTACCTGCTCAACACCGCCCAGTTCTTCATCAATCTCCTCACCGAACGCCAGGCGGACGAGGCCCCCGGGCGCGGCCCGAAACCCCGCCGCCCCGCCCAAAAAGCCAGTGCTGCTCCCGAAGCGGGCTGGCAGCAAGGCGAACTGTTGTAGAGAGAAGTCGGACGCGCGGGAGCGCGTCCCTCCGTCGCCTCCCGGAGGGACACGCTCCTGCGTGTCCCTATCTGAAGAATGTCTTGGAGGTGGGAGGCGAAACGGAGTTTCGGTGGTGGGCGGGAGAGCAGGGGAAAACGTGTCGAGATCGCCGCGCGCGGCAGGGAGACGGAGTCTCGCCGGGACGAGCGTTCCCAAAGCGCTGCGCTCACTTTGGGAACGAGAGGTCCACGAGAGGAAACGAATTCACTCTTCCGGTATGTTGAATCCCGTTTGCCCCATCGGGAATTCATTTTGCTCTGTCGGGAACTCCTGTCGTCGGCGAGGAGAAACATCGCCTGATGCGTGAGTTTTTCGACGAGCTTCGCCGGTTCCTCCTGATCGAGGAAGATATTGAAGGTATCGATGCTCATGGGCGGCGCATCGGGGCGTAGCTGCAGCAGGCGGTCGACGAGGTCTTTGCGGCGGGCCTGGGCGATGCGGAGCGAGACATTATCCCACGCCTCGACGAGTTCCGGCGTCATTCCGTAGAGCTCCATCACTTCGACGCAGCGGTCGTACAGCCGGCTCCGGCAAAGGCAGGCGAGGTAGGATTCCCGGAGGGCCGGATCGACCTTCATGGGATCGAAGCGTGCGGCCTCCGCGCCCTCCGCGCCCTCAGCACAGTTTTGTATTTCCGTCCGCTGCCGCACGGGCATTTGTCTCACGGCGGCGCGGACGGCCGCCCGCAACGAGCACAACGGCGAGCGGGGTCTCGGTGATGGCCTTGAGGAGCGGCCCCGAGACTTCGCCCTGCATCTGGCAGGCGAACGCGCCGAGCTGCCACTTATCCTTCAGCAGCATGGCACCGCGCGCCAGGTGGCGCGCCGCGACCGGGCGGCCCCGCGAGAGCGCGGCCATGACGAGTTCGATGAAGAGCACATCGTCGCTCCGCTGCACCGCTTCGCCGATCAGCGCATCGAGCGCTGCGTCCTCCTCCGGGAGGCGCTCGGCCAATGTCTGAATCGTCGCCCGCGTGTAGGGCGCCTGGGCGATCAAGTCCTGCAATTCCGTAGTGTTCATGTGCCGGGCGGGGGAGGGTTCTAAATTTCTCGGTCCGCTTTTAACGCACCGCGCCCGCTCCCGGCCAGAAATTCCGCTGTCCGTCAGCGGAGCTGGGAGGCCGCGCAAACCAACGCAGGACGATGGTTGTCTTGCGCGCGCTTCTTTGCTGGAATGCGCGCCCCAATTCACCTCAACCCGAACTAAAAACACTCCCTCTCTTTATGGCGAAGAAACCTCTCAATATCGGCATCGTCGGCTACGGCTTCATGGGCCGGACGCATGCGAACGGCTATCACAACGCGGCGAAGTTTTTCGATACGCCGCTCGTCCCGGTGCTGAAGGCGGCCTGCGGGCGCGATGCGACGAAGCTGAAGGCGTATGCGGATAACTGGGGCTTCGAGTCCACCGAGACCGACTGGCGGAAGCTGATCGAGCGCAAGGATATCGATGCGATCGATATCGTGACGCCGAATGATTCGCACGCGGAGATCGCCATCGCGGCGGCGCGTGCGGGCAAGATGGTGCTGTGCGAAAAACCGCTCTCGCTCGATGGGGCGCAGGGTGAGGAGATGGTGCGCGAGATCGAGAAGGCGGGGGTGCCGAATACGGTGTGGTACAACTATCGCCGGGTGCCGGCGGTGACGCTGGCGAAGCAGATCATCGACTCGGGCAAGCTTGGGAAGATCTTCCACTACCGCGCGAATTTCCTCCAGGACTGGACGATCAATGCGGATCTGCCGCAGGGCGGCGCGGGGCTCTGGCGCTTGGACGCGAAGGCGGCGGGCAGCGGCGTGACGGGCGATTTGCTGGCGCACTGCATCGACACGGCGATCTGGCTGAACGGCTCGATCGTGGACATCAGCGCGATGACGGAGACGTTCATCAAGCAGCGCACGCACACGGCGACGGGCAAGGTGGAGGAAGTGAAGATCGACGACGCGGCGATCGTGCATGGGCACTTTGCCAATGGCTCGCTGGCGCTCTTTGAATCGACGCGGTATGCGCGCGGGCACAAGGCGCTCTACACGCTGGAGATCAATGGCGAGAACGCTTCGATCAAGTGGGACCTGCATGATCTGCACCGGTTGCAGTATTTCGATTACAGCGACGAGGGGATCGTGCGCGGCTGGCGCTCGGTCCACGTCACGGATGGCGATCATCCTTACATGAAGAACTGGTGGGTGCCCGGTCTGCAGATCGGCTATGCGGAGAGCTTCACGCATCAGGTGGCCGACTTCCTCGTCGCCGCCGGCGAAGGCAAGCCGCTGGCGCCTACTTTCCGCGATGCGCTGGAGACGCAGTACGTCTGCGACGCGATCATCGATTCCGGCCGCGAGCGGCAGTGGAAGACGGTGAAGAAGTTCGCGTAAGCCGCGCGTTCAGCGCCGAAGCAAGAGAAGCCGCTCCTCGCAAGGGGAGCGGCCTTTTTGCGCGGAACGCCCATCGTGAAAGACTCGGAATCGAATTTCACACCCCGCGCCGGCCACGAGTACCATAGAAAGCCGGCAAGGGGGCCTTGGGGACTTCCGCAGGGAAGCAGCTCCCAGGTCACCACACTTGCCGGCTCTCATGGAATCGTCGAGTTACCGCGGGCGGTTGTGTCTTCTATTTCTTTTCTGAAGGTTTTGCGCCCGCGCCTCGTTAACTGATCAAGAGCAATCTTGGTGCCTCGCCGGGCAATGTTTCGGGCGCGCGATGGATGCACGGCGGGACCGGACTGCCGGGCCAGTCCACGGCGATCCGCCAGAGGTGACCCACGCCGAAGGAAAACGGCTGCGCCTGGGCGAGCGGGGCGTAATGCAGGTCGTAGCAGTGTTCCGCGAGGAATTCGCGGAAGTCTTCGCCTTCTCCACCGCCAAAGATCTGGAGCAGGGCGGCGCGGGTCTCGGGGAGATCGATGCGCCGGTGGGCCTCGTCGTTGCGCAGGCCTTCGCTGGCTGGCCCGTGGTAGGTGCAGAGCCAGGTGTCGGCTTCGATGGGGGCGCTATCGGCGTGGAAGGAGAAGACGTCGGTGCGCACCGGGCCGGGGTCGTCGTCGTCGCGCGGGTAGCCGTGGATGCAGTTCAGGACGGGCTCGCGGTGGTGCTCGCGCAGGAGGCGCTGGTCTTCGAGGAGGATGGCGACCGCGGCCCGGCCGGCGGCGCTGACCGGGAGGCTGCGGAGAAGGGCGTCATCGAGCGTGGTGAGGCCTTCGCCCGGGCCGAGGTGCGCGACCACTTCGGCGAAGTCGCCGGTCAGGATACGCGGCCAGCAGAGCGCATTGAGGCCGTCGGCGAAGGGCGTGGAGAGCAGCTCCTGGAAACTGCGGACGCGCCGGATGCGGGGATAATCGGGAGGCAGGGCGAGGGGAGTCATGCGGGCGGGCGGGACGCCCGGCGACGGCTACTTCAGCTTCAGGCCGTGGCGCTGCCAGAAGGTCTGCAGGGAGGCGAGGGAGCCGTTGAAAACGTTGCGCTCCAAGGGGCGGTCGAGGTTGCCGAAGTAGGGCGAGAAACGATACGCGCCGTTGCTGTAAACCTTGGGCCGCGAGCGGCCGCGCTCCCAATCGACGCCGCCGTATTGCCACATCGTCCAGCCGGACCAGACGCCGTATTGCCCGAGCAAGGCGCGGGGATCGGCGGCGCCGTTGTCGTGCGAGTAGAGCGCGAGCCAGTAGGGCATGCGGCGCAGTTTATCCTTCGTGGCGCCGTCGGCGCCGTTGAGGAGGCGCTTCAGGTGCGCGCTGTTTTCCAAGTAGGCCACGGGCACCACGCCGGTGCGGCTCTCGATGCGGTTCATGAAGCGCAGGATGTCCGACAGGCGCGACTGGGCGTCGAAGTCGCCGCAGAGCAGCAGCGCGGGCGCCTTCCACGAGCGGCTGCGCGCCAGCGACTGGACGCGGGCGATGAATTGGTCGGCCTGCTTCACGGCATCGACGTGGTTTTGCAGCCGGTAATAAACGCCGGGCAGCATCCCGGCGCGATCGGCTGAGGCGAGGAAGTTGCCGCACTTTTCGTCGAGGTTGCCGCCCTTGCCGGCCCGCGCGATGAGGCCGCTCGCGCCATTCGCCCGCAGCGCGGAGACATCATGCTCGGAGTAGCTGATGCCGGAGCGCTGCTTCTCCTTGGGGTCGTAGGCGGAGACATTGATGATCTGCGGCATCGCCGCGCGGAGGCCGGGCGTGCTGACCAAAAGGGCGACGGTGAAGAGGAAAAGGGAGGAGCGAAGGGCGAGGCGTGTCATCGGAAAGAATGGCGAAGAAGAGACCACCGGGAGCCGTCATCGCAAGCGGCAAGTGGCTGCCGCTTGGCCGGCCTGACCGCTGGGACGAACGTCGGCGATCCCTCATTCCCGGTACGAGCGGACCGATCTGGTCGGGATCAGGCGGCGGTCGGAAAGAACTTCCGCGGTCGAGGGAATTTCAACCCCGCGCCTCGGCGATCCGCGCTCCCCGCGCCACATCCATTTCGCTGGGTCCATCTACGCCGGGTTGCCGGCGCCTCCGAGATCATTTCCTATCCCCGCAAAATCATCCACGCGCGATGATATTTCCGCAGGCGCGGGACGTCCTTGTCCTCGATGCCACTCAGCCGCCGGATGTCCGAATTGTCCTCCAGATCGGCAAGCTTCACCTTCTTCGCCAGCGGATGCGGGGCGAGGCGCGCCACGTAATCCTCGTAGGAAATTCCCTCCTCGTGCGTCAGCAGCCGCACCGTCTCCAGCACCTCGTCGGAAAACCCTTCCCGTCGCAGATCGTCGAACGTCACGCTCGTGTCCTCGACCACATCATGCAGCACCGCGACGATCCGCTCCTCGTCCGTGCTCATCTTCAGCATCAGTCGCAGCGGATGGAGAATGTAAGGCGCCCCATCCTTTCCAGTCTGTCCGGCGTGCGCCGCGGCGGCAATTTGGATGGCGCGTTCGAGCGGCGTCACGTCCACTTTTCCACCGGCTCATCCGTGCCGTCCTCCGCATCGCTCCAAGCCACCGCGAAATAAGCGTCGTGCGTGATATCGTCGCGGTGCGCCAAGTGCGCGAATTCCTCGAAGGACTCCGGCGATTGGATCAGCACCGCATAAAAGACATGGTCCGGCCGCTCCAGCAGCTCGAAGAGCACCTCGCCGTCGCCCAACGCGTCCGTCAGTTCGGCGAAGGTCGTGCCCGAAAGCGGGCGCCCGATTTCGCGGATCTCTTCCGCCGGTTTGAAGTAAGTGTGCATCAGGCTTCGGGGCGGGAGAGTTGCAGGAGCCAGCCGCCGAGGCTGGCGGTTGCGAGGAAAGCCAGCCCGCTCGGCCACAGCGGCACGCGGTGACCAGCCACGCGAATCTCCGGACGAATGAGCAGACGACTAAGTTGCGCCAGCGCCATGATCTCGAACAGGCCACCGGCGACTCGCAATCCCACGAGTTGAGAGTTCATGCCGAAACTTCGCCTCTTCCCTCGCCCGCTTCAACCTCGGAATGCCGGACTCCGGGAGTCCCTCCCCCTCGCCACCGACACGCTGGCTCGACCCCGAATGCCGGAGGGGTGTCGGCCCCACATTCTTTGCACACCAAAGCACCGGGTTCGCGCTGCGCCAGGGCTCTTCCATTGCCTCATTTCCATGACGGTGGCCCGCGAGATCGCTGCCGAAAAAATGCTTGGCACGGCGGAATCGATCATCATCCTTTTCTCCATCTTCCGACCTCTCGACGTCGGTCTGCGTCCCGTCCCCGATCCCCACCACCTTAACTAACAAGGAGCCACCCAATGCCTGTTTTCTTCGAATCCGCCGCCGACGTGATGGTCCGTGTGACCTATAACAAAAAGATGAAAGCCGCCGTGCAGAAGGCGCTCCGACGCGAGCAATTCTCCTACTACGGGCAATTCAGTTTCACGGGAAGCCCTCCCGGACCGGTCTTCATTCCGGGCACCCTCGCCGGCCCCGTCGGCAAGGAAGTCGCGGCGAAGGGCAAGGCGCCGGCCCGCGGATTTTTCACCTACGCGGCCGAGACGGGCGTGAGCCTCGTGGTGACCAGCGGCAAAGTCGAACCGGACAAGATCGCCAAGTTGCTGAGCACCGCCGGACTGAGCTGCAAAGTCACGGCCGGCGAAGCGACGGGCACCGACAAGGAACTCGAGGCGATGACCGACGGCGGCACCGTCGCGAAGAAAAAGGCGGAATTCGGCGACAAACTGTCCGCGCATCTGGCGTCCAAAACCGCGGACGATCGGGAAGCGCACGCGCGCACCGCCCTGGAGATGGGCGAGCGAATCACCAACGCCGAGAAAACCGGCGACCAGCCGCACGCGCATTCCTTCACCGCGCATGGCCCGGGAACCGATCAAGTGCCGCGCATCGTCGGCGGATACCGGGCCGATCAAGTGGACGAGATGGCCAAGGGCGGCACGCTGCCGAAAGGCAAGGTCGCGCTGGCCAAAGAAGGTACGGCCGCGAGAACCGTGCCGAAATTTACCAAGGTCGGCGACGACCCCTCGAATGTTTCCTCGCAGTTCGGGAGCGCCGTCGCCATGCAGTCCGCGGTCGAGGAAGCCTTCGCCCAAGCCGCCCTGCTCCAGTCCCGGATCGCGGCGGAGGTCAAGGCCACCACCGACGATCGGACCGTGCTCGAAGTGGCGGAGGTCAAAGTCGCGCTGAAGACGCTGGTCGATGCGCGCAAAGCCTACGATGGCGCCAAGGCGCGCCTCGGCGAAGCCTCCAAGAAAAAGGGCAACCTCAAAGAAGCGCTCACCGCCCTCGATACGCTCAAGACGGAGCTGGAGACGGCCATCACCGGGTTTCAGGCGGCCAAGAAAACCGCGATGGACGCGCGGCCCAAGCAGGTCCCCAGCACCGCCGCCGACGGGCGGATGGGCATCACCGTCGAGCCGGGCATGGCGATGGGCACCACCTACCAGACCACCGCCGACAAACTGCCCGGCGAGGATGCGGAAAACCCCAACGTCGCGCGCCCGCTCAGCGAAGAGACGATCAAGGATCGCTACGCCAAGATGACGACGACCGAAGGCGTGCCCACGGCGAAAGTGGTGCTCGATCCCGCTTTCGTCACCGACAAGAGCGGCCAGAAGCGGCGGGCCGGCTGGCAGGCGCAGACGGCTTTCCCGACCGAGCGGGATCCGAGCGAACCCGCCCAGCGCGGCCTGTCCGAAGGCCAGTTCGCGGTCCTCCGGGAACAGGAGCAATCCAAGGCGGCCGAAGCGGAGGTGACGAAAAAGAACACCGAGCGGGAGGCCTTGGCGACCCAGGAGAAGCTGGACATCACCACGAAAAAAGAGGCCGAGTTGGCTTTCGAAAAGGCAAACGCGCCGATCTTCGAACACAACCCGGAAAACGATCCGCCGCTCACCGCCGAAGTGCAGAAAGCCTCGGACGAGGCCGAACTGGCGCTCGAGAATGCCAAGAAGGCCTTGGTCGATACGCGCGCCGCCTTGAAAAACAAGGGCGACGAATGGAATGCCGCCAAGAGGACGCGCGACGCGGCGCAGGTCAAGGTGGTGGAGGCCGCGGAAAAAGTCGTCGGCGAGACGAAGGCCGAGCTGGGGAAAATCGTGGCGGCGTTCAAGGTCGCCGACAAGGCGCAGAAAAGCGCGCAGGCCACCGTGGATACGACGCCATCGGCGGAGGCGCAGAAGATCCTCGACGTCGCGAAAACCAAAGTGGCCCGGATCCGCGTCGCGGGGAAAGCCGCCAAAGATGCGGTCACCACGGCGGAAGCGGCGCTCGAAGCGGAGAAGAAGAAGCTGCCGAAATAACCGCGCTACTTCTTCTCCTCCAGCGCGATCCCCGCCAGGTCGGCAGTCCCGACTTGGTGAACGGAGAGCAGCACCCAAGCCCGGCTTAGAATTCCCCACTCACCAAACGCAGAAAGTTTTTGCCGCTGCTGGTCAGCGTGGGGCTCTTGCTGGTGCCGCTCACATAGCCTTTCGTCACGTAGTGCAGCGGATACTTCGAGGGCGTCACGCTCGTGACCGCGGGCTGGCTGACCGCTTCGCGCCGCGGTTCGAGCCGGATCGGCAGGCCGGACTTGGTGAACGAAATCTCCCACGACTTCGCGCCCGTCGCATCGCCGCGAATCATCCACGGATAAAGCTTCGCCAGCACGAACTTGTCCGTCGCCGGCACCACCGCCTCGAACGCCACGGCCTCGCTGGCCAGAAACGCGGGGATGGTCAGCCCGGGCGTCTTGTGCGCCGCGAGGAGCAGCCGGCCGGCGTCCATCCCCGCCAGGTTGATCCCGTTGTAGAGGCCGTGCCGATTGATCTCCGCCGGAAACACCAGATGGTGCCAGCGCTCGAAGTCGTGGCTGAGGATCACATTCACCTCGAAATGCAGATGCGCCCGGCGGCGATCGAGCCCGACCCCGGTATAACCCAGCCGGCCCAACGCATCGCCCGTCGCGACCCGCTGCCCGCTGCTCACCGCGACGGAACTCAGATGCGCATAGAGACTGTAGTAGGGGCAGCCCTCCCACTGGTGCTCGATGACCACAAACCGGCCATAGTTTGAATAACGCGGGACATCGCTCACGTGGACCACGCGCCCGGCCCCCGCCGCAGTCACGCTGTCGAGCGGTTCGCCGTCGGGCGCCCGCTCCAGCGGCTTGATATCCGCGCCTTCATGAAAGCGGGTGTAAACCAGCCCGCCCGCCGTCACCCGCGGATCGCGCACATAGCCATATTGGCCACCCTCCCAGGGCGTGGATTTCACCCCCTGAAAATCGCGATCGATGAACATATAAAACCCCGCGCCATCGCCCTGGAGCAGCGCGCGGTTTTTGGTCGGGAAAGTCAGGTCGAGCGCCCCCGCGATGGACTGGGAGGCGAAAAGTAGTACCACACCGAACCGGGCGGCGCGAAAGAAGGACGGCGAATTCATGAACCCCATCTTTTGATCATGAAAACCGCGAATGGCAAAGCCTGCCGGGGAGGTTTCGCCGCCCGCGCCCCTCGCTCCCGAAGTCTGGGGAACGCGGAATTCCCGTCGAACATCCACGGTGTCGAATTGACTCAAGCTCGTCGGGCTCAGTCTTTGCTTTTGCTTTCGATCGTGCAAAGGTGAAGTGCTGGCCGACGTCCTTCGCGGCGAGGAGGAGGGGAGAAGACATTAGGCTCGCCCCTACCACTGACCAGTCGCGGCCCAATTTCGGAAATGGGTGAACCGCTCGGGCTTGTGCCAGGATCTCGCGGGCCGGGCTAGGGGCAAAAAAAGTGCGGCCGGCGAGGGGTTTCCGGTGGACAGGGCGGGCGGATGCGTCCTTCCTTTCGTTGCGATGTTTCTTTCCAAGATTTCCCCTCCCGCCGCGCTGAGCGTGGGCGCGCTGTTGCTCGCGGGGCCGACGGGGCTTGAGGCGGCGGCGGTGACGGCGCCGTATGCGCAGAATTTCGATGGGTATGCGCTGGGCAATGTGACGACGGATTTTGCGGAGGTGAATACGGGGGATTGGACGATCGTGGATCAAGGGGCAGGGGATCGGGCGTTTCAGGTGACCTACTCGGCGGTCGGAGGAAGTCGGACGGCGGGGGTGACGGTCGGCAGTCTGGGCACCGCGGGGTTTCTGGCTTCGACGGAGTTTTCGATCGGCGCGATCCCGGCCACGGCGAATCCGGGGAACATCGCGCTGGTGACGGCGTCGGAGACGAATCTGGGCGGAGCGAACAATTATCGGCTGGTCTATACGGTGACGGGCACGCCGAGTCTGGCGATTCTGGAAGGGACGGTGGGGATCGGGGCGTCGGTGCCGCTGCTTTTTCCGCTGAGCCTGACGGCGACTTATACGATGTCTCTGCAGGTGCTCTATGTGGGGAGCACGGCGCAGCTCACGGGGACGATGTCGAGCAGTGAGGATCCGGATGTGGCGACGATCGAGCGGACGGATTCGGCGACGCTGCAGACGGGGACGAATTTCGGCTACCGGGTGGCTTGGGCGACGGCGGGGACCACGGCGGAGACCTACACGGTGCAGTTCGATAATTTCAGCACGACGGCGGTGCCGGAGCCGACGACGGCGGTGTTGCTGCTGGGCGGCGTGGCGCTGATGGGGCTGCGGCGGCGCCGGATGCGCTAGGCGGTCTTTTTCCGGCGGAGGCGGATGGCCCGCTGGGGCGACGCGCGGAACGGCGTCAGTTCCCGGTCTTCACTTCGACGATGTCGTGCGGGACGCTTTCGCGCTGGCCGGCGGGGCTGACCTGGATGTAGCGGGCTTTTTCCCGCAGGGCGGCGATGGTGGGCGCGCCGAGGTAACCCATGCCGCTCTGGATGCCGCCGGCGAGCTGGGTGAGGACGATGTCGAGGGGAGGGGAGACTTCCTTGAGGGCTTCGACGCC
>JBBQIZ010000010.1:0-43764 GCA_038325425.1 Chthoniobacterales bacterium | reverse complement strand
CCGATGAGTTCACTCGCCCTTTCCTGGCCCGCATTGCCATCCGCCTTCCTTGCCGTTAAGACGCCGCCGATGGCTGACGTCTCCCCGCCCACCGATGAAGCGCTCGTCTCTGCCGCGCTCGGCGGGGATGACGACGCATTTGCGGAATTGGTGGGGCGGCACAAGCGGCGGGTGTTCGGGACGGCGGCGCGCTTTGCCCGCGATGATCATCAGCTCGACGACATCGCGCAGGAGGTGTTCGTCCGGGCGTTTCGCAACCTCGGGAAATTTCGCGGCGATGCGCCGTTCGCGCATTGGCTGGCGCGGATTACGGTTTCCGCGTGCTACGATTTTCTGCGCAAGGAGCGGCGCGTGCGGGAGCAGGTCTCGCTGGATGCGACGATTTTCGAGATCCCCGATCGCGGGATCGACGCAGCGAGGGCGGCGGGCCGGGCACGCGAGCTCCTCGATTTCGCGCTCCGGCGGCTGACCCCGGAGGAGCGGCTGATCATTACCCTCGCGGAGATCGAGGAGCGGCCGATGCGGGAGATCGCGGAGCTGACCGGCTGGAGCGAAAGCAATGTGAAGGTGCGCGCTTTTCGGGCGCGGCAGAATCTGAAACGAATCCTGGAGACCACTCATGAAAGATAACCCTGACTCTCAACTCGATGCGCTCCTCGCCGCGGCTCGCGCCCACGTGCCCGATACGTCGCGCGTGGAGTATGCCTTCGAGACACGGCTCGCGGCACGGCTGCGCGCGGAGCAAGGCGCTTCGCTCTTCGCCTGGGCGTGGCGGTTGTGCCCGCTCTTCGCCGCGCTGGCGATCGCGGTCGCGTGGTGGACGCAGGCCAGCGCGAGCGCGGAGGTCTATTCGCAGTTCGTTTCCGAAGCGGTCCCGGGCAGCGCGGACCTTTACGCCTACCTGACGGGCAGCGAACGATGAGGACGTTGAAGCGGATTCTCGGGGTGCTGCTGATTTTCCTGTTCGGCGTCTTCATCGGCGCGGCGATCGCCAATGCCGACGCCATGCAGAAGCTGCGCCGGATGCTGATCCGCGGCCCGGAGGCGGTGATGGATGGGATCGTCAAGCGGCTCGATCAGGAGCTGAAGCTGGATGAGGAACAGAAACGCCGGATGCAGGCGATCGTCGATGAAGCGCGGATCGAACTGCGGCAGAGCCGGGCGAAAATTCAGCCCGAGGTGGAAGCGACGCTGCAGAAGGCGGAAGCCAAAACGCGGACGATGCTCTATCCCGAGCAGGTGAAGAAGTTCGAGGAAATCATGAGCAAGGGCCGCGAGAAGTGGAAGGCGCAGGAGGCGGCGACCGCGCCGGCGACGCCAGCCACGGCGGATGAAGGCGGTAGGGAACGATCGCCGATCGTTCCCTGATCGCGGAAGGCTCGGCGAGCCTTCCCTACCGGCCGGGAGCTTGCCCTGCCCGCGGCGAAATCGCAGTGACTCGCCGCGCCACGTGCGTTATGCGTCGCGCCCATGTCGAAGACTTTCGCCTGGTTCGTCTATGCGCTGACCGGCGTGTTCTTCGCCTGCTTCTTCATCTGGCCGCTCACGGTGACGCTCGGCGGCGCGTTCTTCGATGCCGATGGACGGTTCACCTTCGAGTTCGTCGCGGAGGTTTTTCGCAACCAGATCTACCTCGAAGGCCTCGCCAATTCACTGCTCATGGCCATCGGCAGCACGGTCGCCTCGCTGCTCCTCGCCGTGCCGCTGGCCTTCATGGCGGATCGCTTCGAGTTTCCCGCCAAGAAGCTGCTGACCGCGCTCATCCTTGTACCGATGATTCTCCCGCCGTTCGTCGGCGCGATCGGCGTGCGGCAGATGCTCGGGCAATACGGCGCGCTGAACGCGGCGCTGACGCATCTCGGCATTCTCGATCCCAGCGAAACCATCGACTGGCTCGGCGTCGGACGGCTGTGGGGCGTGATCGCGCTGAATGCGCTGCACCTTTATCCGATCCTGTTTTTGAACCTCACGGCCGCACTGGCCAACGTCGATCCGGCGATGGAAGAAGCGGCCGAAAATCTGGGCTGCACGGGCTGGCGCAAGTTCCGCAAGATCACGCTGCCGCTCATCATGCCGGGCTTATTCGCGGGCGGGATTATCGTCTTCATCTTCGCCTTCACCGAGCTGGGCGTGCCGCTGATCTTCGACCTGACGCGCGTGACCTCGGTGCAGATTTTCTACGGGATCAAGGAAATCGCCGGCAACCCGTTCCCCTTCGCGCTGGTCGTCGTGATGCTCGCCTGCACGGCGCTGCTTTACGCGCTGAGCAAGTTCGCCTTTGGCCGGACCAGCCACGCGATGGTCGCCAAGGCGACGACGCTGGGCGGCGCGCGTGAAACCGGGCCGGTGCTGCGCTGGGCCTGTGCGCTGGGTTTCGCGGGGGTGACCGCGCTCGCGCTCCTGCCGCATCTCGGCGTGGTCTTTGTCTCTTTTTCCGGCGACTGGTATCGCACGATCCTGCCGACGGGCTGGACGACGGAGCATTATCACGCCGCGCTGGGCCACGGACTGACCGTGCCTTCGATCATGAACAGCCTGAAATACGCCGGTTTCTCAACGCTCTTCGACGTGGTGCTCGGCGTGGCCATCGCCTATGTCGTGGTGCGCACGAAGTTGCCTGGCCGCGGCGTGCTCGACGCCCTCGCGATGCTGCCGCTCGCCGTGCCGGGGCTGGTGCTCGCCTTCGGTTACATCTCGATGACCCAGGACGGCCGCGTCTTCGATTTCCTCAATCCGTCGAAAGACCCGACGCTGCTCCTCATCATCGCCTACTCCGTGCGCCGCCTGCCGTATGTCGTGCGTTCGGCTGTGGCCGGCCTGCAGCAAACCAGCGAGACGCTCGAGGAAGCCGCGCAGAATCTCGGCTGCCCGCCGCTGCGGGCTCTGCGCCGGATCACCCTGCCGCTCATCGCCGCGAATGTCCTCGCCGGCGGTCTGCTGGCCTTCGCCTTCGCGATGCTCGAAGTCTCGGACTCGCTCATCCTCGCGCAAAAGCAGCAGCATTTCCCGATTACGAAAGCGATCTACGAACTCTTCCAGCTCATGGGCGAAGGCCGCTTCGTCGCTTCCGCGCTCGGCGTGTGGGCGATGGTTTTCCTCGGCCTGACGATCCTGGTTACGAGTCGGATTCTCGGGAAGAAAATGGGCGCGCTTTTCCGCCTCTAAGTCGGGCAGGGCAAACCCTCGGACACCGCGTCGCCCAGAGGAATATCTCCGCCGATGCGTTGATCGAGCCAGAGCGCCTGACGGCAAAAAAGAAAACGCGCATGCCCGAAATCCTGCCAGCCCGCGGCTTCGGCCAGCCCGCGGAATTCGGCGTAGGAAAACGCCCGCCAGGCCGAGGTAATCCCATCCGCGCGCGTCATCTCCGCGCGGTAAAGAAACGTGGTCAGCAGCCGCACGCCGGCGAGCGCCAGCAGGCTTCGCTCGAGATCCGAGACGAGGACGAAACGATGCGAAAGATCGCGGCAGCGGCGCAGCAACCGCGCGGCGTCTTCTTCACTAAAGTGATGCAGCGCGAGGGAACAAACGACCAGGTCGTAGGTTTCCGTCGACTCGAACTTCAGGACGTCTTCGCAGTGAAAACGAATCTCCGGGTGGTCGCGACTGGAGCGGCGGGCGATTTCGAGTAAGGATTCGCTGGCGTCCACGGCGTCGATCCGCAGCGTGATTTCGCGCGCGCGCGCCCACTCGCACATTAGCCGCGGCCCATCGCCGCCGCCCGTGCAGAGATCAAGCACCCGGTAGCTGCCGCCGGGGCCGAGCCAGAGTTCGAGGAATTTGCCGATCAGCCGGTGGCTGCCGAAATGGCGATTGATCGACTCGAGATTCCTCATCTCGGCCTCGAGCTCGGGCGTGACCGGTTGGGGCCGGTCCATGAGCTCAGGCTCGTGGGGATCGAAGTCGCGTTTCATGTTCCCAAAAACGCTAACCGGCAGTCCCGCCGGAATCGACTGCTTTGATTCGGGCGGCTCACGGAGCGAGGGCAAGCAAGGCGAGCATCCGCCCCGTTTTCCCGCGCTCGGCGCGATACGAATAATACCGCTGCAGATGGGTGGCCGTGCAGGTGCCGCTATCGAACACCTGCCGCACGCCCACGGCGCGGCATTGCGCGACGATGAGCTGGGCAAAATCGATCTCGAAATGCGGCGGCCGGATACACGGACTGAGCTGTGCCACGATCTTCGCGGGATCGCAGCCGAGTTCATCGCGCATCTTCGCGATCGCCGCCGCGGCAATCCCGAGTTCGCTGCCTTTGCGTCCGGAATGCAGCAACGCGATCACCCGCCGATCGGGTGCCACGAGATAAACGGCGCAGCAATCGGCGACATAGACCCCGAGGCGGACGCGTGGATCGGCGGTGATCATGCCATCGGCGCCGACGACCGGGAACGCGGTGTCCCCATCGACGATCGCCACTTCCCGACCATGCACTTGCTCGCCCGTGGCGAGGACGTGCTGGTCCAAGGCCAACGCCTCCGCCGCGCGTTCGTGATGATCCGCGAGCCGCGCGAGCGCCGCCTCCCGATCGACCCGCACATCGATCCCGGGAACACGACCAACAAATCCGTGGGCAATCCCCGGCAACGCCGTCAGCGCGGCGAACGTCTCCAGAGCGGAAGTAGCCACAACGAACTTAGCGCGTCGCCGGTTTCTTCCCCGGAATCGACCCGCTCCTGACCACCGCCCCCGCCTTGGGCGCGCGGGCGTTCGCCAGCGGGTCCTTGAACATCTCGGCATAGACCGTGTCGGTCGCAGTCACACGATCGAACACGGCCAGTTCCGCATTGTAGGCGGCGCGCGATTGAATCTCCGTGGTGCGCGCCTGGGTCAGGGCGACCCGCGCATCGAGCACGTCGAGTTGCGTGCCGGCGCCCGCGCTGAAACGTTCGTTCGCGAGGCGCAGCGCTTCGAGCGCTTGTTCGACATTCTTCTGCTGGCTGCGGATGACTTCGCGCGCCGTCCGGAGGTTGGCGTAGGACTGCTGCACCTCGAGTTCCACCTGCTGCACCGAGTCGTCGTAATTGATCTTCGAAGATTCGAGCAACGCACGCGCCTGCTTCACCCGGCCACTCGTTTCGAAGCCATCGAAAATATCCCAGGAACCGACGATGCCGTAGAACCAGCCATCGACGGTGTCATCGAGCCGATCCGTCAACCGGGTGTTGCGCATTTCGTAGCCGGCATTGGCGTCGAGGCGCGGCTTGTAACCCGCCAATTGAACCTTGATCTGCTCCTTGGCGATGAGGATTTGCTGGCGTTGTACTTTGAGAAACGCGCGGCGTTCGCGGGCCATCTGCAGGGCATTTTCCAAACCGAACGGGCGCTCGGTTACGACGAATTGCCCGACGCAATAGAAGGACGGTTTGCCCTGCGGACCAGGATCCAGGCCGAGCGTTTTTGCCACGCGAAGCTGGGCGATGAGGTAGTTGTTCCGGGCGCGGATCAACTCCGGTTGCTGATTGGCGAGTTCCACCTCGGCGCGCAGCACGTTGAAGCGCGGGACCGTTCCGGCCTCAAACCGATTCTGCTGATCCTTGAGCTGATCCCCAAGAAGTTGCACGGATTCTTCCTGAACCTTGATCAATTCCCGGGTCAGAAGCACGTCGTAGAACTGCGTCCGCGTCTGCGCGACGATCTGGTCGATCGTATCCCGCAACTGATAGTAGCTGCTGTCCTCGGTGAATTTGGCGATCTTGATCGCCGCGCGCACCTGGCCGCCGGCATAGAGCACCTGCCGCACTTGGACATCGATTTGCCACGACTTGTCGCCCGGACCGCTCGCATTACTCAAATCGCCGCCGCCACCCAGCTGATCCTCCAACCCCGATAGATCAATTTCGGACGCTGCGGCCCCGCCGGAGGGCGGAATGACGATGACTGTCGGCGAGGAACTTCCGGACTGATTACCCCGTTCGAGAAGGCGTTGATCCTGTTGGGAAAAGCTCCCGTTTGCAGTGAGATGCGGCAGCGCTTGGGCACGCACTTCGATGATCTGACCGCGAGTCCGCTCGATTTCCTGCAGTTGTTTCAGAATCTCGGGATTTTGCTGCAAAGCGACCTGCACCGCGCGTTCCAAAGTCAGATTTCCGGTCAGCGTGCGGCCTCTCGGGGAAAGCTCGGCACCCCAGGCAGCACTCAGGAGAACGGCACCAAAGGCGGCCAGCGCCGCGGGGTAGAATCGATTCATTTGGTTTGGCAATAGGTGAAAATTTTCTCGTAGATTTGCAACCATGTCTTCTGTTCGTCGGGGTCGAGAACTTCCATCATCTTCAGCAGGTTTAAGATCATGTCCTCGCGGACTTCGGCGACCAGGGCCGCTCCGCTGGAAGTGATTTGCACGAGCACCTTGCGCCGGTCGTCCTTGGCGTGCATCCGCTTCACGTGCCCGAGATTCTCCAGTCGATCGATCAACCCCGTCGCCGCCGCCGTCGAATGACCCATGCGTTGGGCGATCTCGGACATGGTGAGTTCCTTTTGCTCCCGCAGAAAACCCAGCAGACAGTATTGCGGGAAAGAGACATTGCCGCGCGAAAGCTCCTTGGAAAGATTGAGAATGAAACAGCGCTGCAGGACGGTAAAAATGTCGGCCAAGCGCTCGGCATCGAGTCGTTTGGTATCCACAGCGCGTAAGGTGGGCATAAATTTAATGGCGTTTACCTTAAAGCCACCGAATGAGTCGTCAACCGCGCACCGCGGAACGCCCAAAAATGCCGACCGGCTCCGCACTTGCGTTGCGACCCCGCAGGTTGTTAACCTCCCGTCATGGACCTCGAACTCCTGCGCCGCGTTTCTATTTTACGAAATCTTTCGGAGGAAGAACTGACCGCTTTCTGCGCGCTTTTGAGCCTCCGTGAGGTAAAGCCGAAGGACCGGATCATCGAGGAAGGAACGCCGGTGAAAAATTTCTCCATCGTCTGCTCCGGTATTGTGCACATCCGGCGCATGGCCAACAAACGCGAGATGCTCCTCGGTCGGCTCGGACCTGGCGGATTTTTCGGGGAGATTAACCTCTTCGATCCGGGCCTCGCCACCGCCAGCATCTACGCGATGAAGCCCACCCAACTGGCCTTCGTGGACTACGACAGCTTCCGCCAATTTATGTCGGCCCATCCGATTACCGGCTACAAAATCGTCTCCGCGATCATGACGGAAACCGCCCGCCGGCTGCGCCTGACCAGCGCTCGCCTGGTCAATATGGCGTATTGGACGAACGCGGAAGGCGCGGTGCCACCGATGCCGGCAGCCAAACCCGCGGCGTAACCTGCGAGGCTCCCGGCGAGCGTCTCCGTCTCGCCTATTCGAAGACGAGATCGCCCTTCTGCGGATGACCGCGGACGATATCCGCGATCACGAACGGGCGTTTCCGCACCTCCGTCACGCGTAACTCCACCGTCTCGGGAGTCGCGACTGGCGTCCCGGGATCTGCGCCCACCGCTTCCGGAGTCGCGGTCTTCTCCGTCCCCGTGCGCAACACCGTCCCCATCGTCGGGCTCGGCCGCGACTCATTGTCGATGAGCACGAAATTTCCTTCGAGGCTGACGAGGACAATCGTGCCCACGAGTTGAGGCGCCTTGGGCGGTCGCGGCACCTTTTTCTGCGCAGCGAGACGGCGCTTTTCCCGGCCACCCTTGATGGCGCTGCACCCCGGCAGAAGAAAAACCGTCAGTGCGATGGTCAAAAACACACGAGCCCAAGCCCGACGATCAACGGCGCGGGTCACCCCCGGCCCTGCCAGGTGGGATCGCAGGAAGTCGAACCGCCGCACGCCTTGTCCGCGCGGCGCGATGTTTGGGAGAGACATGAGGAGTGGTCTAACAGCCCGTCGGACGAGAAGAAGCGCGTTTTAAGAGGGCGACGCGGGGCTCGCACGGTCGGCCCTCTTCCCTCAACGATCGAAAGCGTAAAACTGCGCCCTTAATTTTCTTGCCATCGAAGACGAATGACTCGAAATACAGCCCGACAAAGGTGAGGTGGCTGAGTGGTCGAAAGCACCGCTTTGCTAAAGCGGCATACTCGCAAGGGTATCGAGGGTTCAAATCCCTCCCTCACCGTTTTTTCCCCAGGGGCTTCTGGGCGAAAGCTGCACCGACCTCCCGATCGGGATGCCAGCCGGGCGAAATTATCCCAACTCTTCAAGCTCCACCTCGGAACTCTCCAAAGATAACGGCGCAGCGAGAGCACGAATGGCCGCCGCTTGCCGAACCGCCTCGCGGATCGTAGCCGCGACGATCTCGATCTCCCGCAAGGCGACCGCGTCACCCGTGGGAAGGGCGATCACTCGCTGCGAAATGAGTTCGGTATGCGGTAACGCGGCACCGGAATCGGGATAGAGCGTCCGATAGGGCTCCATCCGATGACAGCCGGGAAAGAAATAGCGTCGGGCGAGAATCCCGTCGGCATGCAGCACACGCAGCAGTTCGTCGCGGTTCAGCGGGCAGATGTGCGGGTCTAATTCGATGATCACGTACTGGAAATTGTTCCGCTCGCCTTCGTCGTAGGCGAGGAAACGAACCCCGGGAATGCCTTCGAGAAGCTTCCGATAGGCCGCGTAGTTACGTCGGTTGATGGCGACGAATTCCTCAACGCTCTCCAACCCCGTCAGGCCCATCGCGGCGCAGACCTCCGTCATTTTCGCGTTCATGCCGATATGCTCCACGGTGTCGTAACCGGTGAATCCAAAATTGCGCATCAGCCGCAGCTTCGCGGCGAGCGTGTCGTCGTTCGTCATCACCGCGCCGCCTTCAAATGAGTTCAGAAATTTCGTAGCGTGAAAGCTCAGGACCTCCGCGTCGCCAAAGCGCCCGATCGCTGCCCCGCGATACGTGCAGGCGAAAGCGTGACTGGCATCAAAGAGCAGCTTCAATCCGTGCCGATCCGCGATATCCTGCAGCGCCTCGATTTCGCACGGTCGGCCCCAGAGATGCACCCCGATGATGCCCGTCGTGCGCGGCGTGATGAGCTTCTCGACCGCCGCGGGATCGACGTTGTGCGTCGCCGGATCGATGTCGGCAAAGACGGGCACCGTCTGCTGCCACTGCAGCGCATGGGCCGTGGCCACAAAGGTGAACGACGGCACGATGACTTCGCCCTGCAGACCGAGACCGCGGACGGTCAGCATGAGCGCCGCCGTCCCGTTGCACGTTGCCACGCAATGCTTCACGCCCAGATGCGCCGCGATCGATCGCTCCAGTTCCTCGACGAGCGGTCCATGATTGGAAAACCAGCGCGAGTCGAGCATGCCTTCGATGCGGGCGAGCAGTCGCGCGCGGTTGCCGATATTCGGGCGGCCGACATGCAGCGGCTGAGGAAAGGCTACCTCACCACCGAGCACCGCGAGTCGTCGTATCCCACCGACCGGGGTTTCCTCCGGACTCAACACCCGCAACCCCGCAGTCTGGCCGGACGGAGATGAGGACTTTTTGGTGCGGGCGATGGCCATGATTCTGTGAGGGGGCGAACGTCTGACTATTTCAGGCGCACCGCCGGTACGCCAAACACTGTCTCGCCCGCCGAGACGTTTTTTAGCACCACCGCCCCAGCCCCGATCGTCGCGCCCGCGCCGATTTTGACCGATGGGAGCACCACCGCGTGGCTGCCAATGAGCACGCCATCACCGATCTCCACGCGCCCGAGCAGGCAGGCAAACGGCGAGACTTGCACACCGCTGCCCAGCGTCACGTCGTGCGCGATATTTACGTGGCCGAGGATCGAGCAAAAATCACCGATGCGCGCATTGGCACCAATGCCGGTGAACGCCTCGACGATGATCCCCTCTCCAAACTGGGCGCTGCCGGCGATGAGGGTATTCGGTTGGATGAGATTGATGAATTGCGCCCCGCGCGCGCGCAGCTTCGCGCAGACCTGCTGCCGGCCCGCAGGATCGCCGATCGCGCAGATGAAGACGTCGTCAGGTTGAGGCTGATAGTCCGTGCCGCCGACAATCGGCGGCAGTCCGGCGAACCCGTCGAGCGCATCCCGCACGTCGTTCAGAAAACCCGCCACCTGCCACTGCGCACCCGCGCCACGCGCCGTGGTGGCCATGGAAAAAACTTCGCGCCCAAAACCGCCCGCGCCCACGATCCAGAGCTTTTTCACCGACGGGGAAGCGAGCGGAAAAGCGCGCGGCAGTGCGGGCTCCAGCAGGTGGCCTTGGGCCTGCCAGGCGAGGAAGTCGCGCCACGCGCTGCTCGTCGCATCCGGGCGAAGAAACGTGGAGCGATCGGCTTCGATGAGTTCGACTCCGGTCTCCGTGGCGCGATAGCGTTTCATAATTCGGCGTCGAGCAGAATGGCGCCACGATAGCCGAGGAACGCGAGATAACCATCGCGCAACTCGTGGCTCGATTTCGTCGCGCGGATGACTGCCGACCCAAGCGCGCAGAACGGTGCATCGTAAACGAATCCGCTCTGGCGCACGCCCTCGGGCGAGAAAACCGCCAACTCGGCGTTGTCTTGCGGGAGCGTGATCGCCGGAAAGGCGCGCATCTCGGGAAAGGTGAACGGAATGTAGAGTTCATGCGGGTTGCAGGCCAGCGCGCGACCGAGAGCGTAGACCGACTCGCCGCTGTGCCGCTGGAAAAAGCGGCGCGCCAGCAGGGTCTCGACCGCACTGGATCGCGGTGGCGGTTCGGGAAGCGATGCCGGGCCCAGCGAAGCCGCGCTCAACCGCAAGCGCGCGGCGGGATCGCTCAAAAACGCGGCGGGGATTTCCACTTCCACGACCAGTCCCGACCGTCCGGCCGCGCGGACATCGAAGATGAAATCGAGGCGTGTCCAATCATTCACCGGCACCAATTTTGCCTCGGTCTGCAGGAGCGTGCCGACGGAACCATCGAACAAATCGCGCGTAGTCGCGTTGCTGACGACCAACCGCACCGGGCACGCGCGCTGAATCGAATGTTCGATCTGACACCAAGCCGTGAAGCGCAGTTCCCGCCGATACGCGGGCGCTTCGTCGGCTTCGAGCGTCTGGCCGACGAACACTTTTTCCGCCACTCCTTCGCCGCCGCGAATTTCCAGGCTCGTCGCCGCTGTCGTTTCCGGCGGCACCACGTCGCTGCGGGCCTGACTCACCGGGCCGCCCACCGGCACGGCGTAGCGGAGGTGCCAGCGATCGGCGACGAACGTCCGCGTCTCGACCGCACAGACCACCGCATTCGACGCGTTGCCGGCAAGTCGCGTCCACAAGCCGGAAAGAAATCCGCCGTTGATCAGTAAGTTGCCGGGGCTGGAGAACGCCGGGCTCATCACATCTCGATCGGATCCAGACAGACGACTTTTTCCGTGCTCAGCACCGCACTGCTCCACGCCATCCCCGCGCCGATCCCCGCCAGCAGCGAGGTGCAACGCCCACTCGCCAGCGCCCGCGCCGCCCGTGCCAGCATCGCCAGCACGATGCCGCCGGACCCGCCGGAACCATATTCACGCGTGGCGCTGTGGAAACGGTCCGGGGAGATACCGAGGGCGCGCCGCAAGGCTTCGTCCGTGGCCAGCGTGATCGGCTGGAGGAAAACGTGATCCAGCTCCGCCGCCTCTTGGGCGGCCGCAGCCAGCACGGCGCGCATGGCGGCGGGCAGTTCCCGCCAAGCCGCAGCCTCGACGGCCTCCAAATCGAGCGTGTAACGCATCGCCGGGTTGAGCGAACTGGCGACGTTTTCCCCGGAGAACATTTCCGGCTCCGGGGGACGCCGCGTGCCGCCAATCGGCATGAAGAAACTTTGGTGTGCGGCCCCGTCACCGCCGCTTTGGAAAAACATGGGCGCGGCGCCGGGCACATGTTCGAGCGCTACCACGCTCCCATTGTGTCCGCAGATGTGATCCACGCACTCGATGATTTCCGCGCCTTCGACGACTTTGCTGACCTCGCCGCAGACCAGCAGCGCGCGACGCAGATACCCGGCGCCAAGCATGCTCGCGACGAGCTGCAGCGCTTGTAAAAACGTGGCCTGGCTGCCGGGCAGATCGAAGGCGAGTGCGGTTTTTTTGATCCCGAGCCGGTCCTGCAAAATGATCGCCGTCGCGGGAATCGGATAATCGGGCGTGAGCGTGACCATCACGATGATGTCCACGTCCGCCGCCGCCCAGCCGAGTTGGTGGAGCAGCGCTTCCGCCGCGCGTTGGCAGAAATCCGATTGGCATTGTTCCCATGCCGCCGCGCGGATCGACGGCCGATGGCGGATCCGCCGGGAATGGGAAAAACGATCTTCGGCCACGCCCAACTCTGCCCATGACGTGATGCGCAGCGGTGGCACCGCCGCGGCGAGGCCGGCCAGCCGGACATCGAAAATCTTCGCGACCGGCATCAGGTCAGTCCTCCGTCCATGATCAGATTGGTGCCGGTGATCCATTTGCTCGCCGGCGCGAGGTAAAATCCGACGGTATTGGCCACGTCCTCGGGCGTGCCGTAGCCGAGCGGGTAGCGCGCTTCGTCCGCGGCCACGAGTTCGGCGGAGACCTGTTCGGCAAAGCCCGTGACGACGTCCGTCTTCACCATGCCCGGCGAAACGCAGTTCACCCGAATCGCATTCCCCGCCAGTTCGTGAGCAAGCACGCGCATGATGCCGACGATCGCCGCTTTCGATCCGGCGTAAATCGAGTGGCCGCGCGCGCCGATGAACGCCCCGAGCGAGGCGATGAAAACAATCGAGCCACCATTGTTGAGCTTGCGGTTCTTGAAGAGCCGCTGGGTGAGAAAGAGCGGGGCTTCGACATTGATCGCGTACACTTCACGATAGCGGCGCTCGTCGCTGAACTTGAATGGATGCAGCAAGGTCACGCCCGCGCAGTGCGCGATGCCGTCGAGCGCGGGCAGCTTCGCGGCGAGGGCGTCGCGTTGCTCCTGGACAGTGAGATCGGCGGGCCGCGCGAGATGATCCTCGCCATGCAGCGCCTCAAGCGTGGCGGCGAGCCGGGGTTCATCGCGACCGGTGATGACGACGCGCGCGCCCATCGCCGAAACGCTGATCGCCGTCTGCCGACCGAGCCCGGCGGTCGCGCCGGTCACCAGCACCGTTTTGCCTTCGAGAGAATAGGGATTGGTCATACTTCGACGAGAGGCGGGCAGACGACATTGTCGGTTTCCCAGTAAGTGCTCGCCCAGGAAAGACCGACCCCGAAGCCGGACATCACGAGCTTGAGTGGCCCGGCTGCCATGCGTTCGCGCAGCTTGGCGGTGATGGTCAGCGGGATGGTCGCCGAGCTGGTGTTGCCGAAATCGTAGAGCGTGGTCGGCGCCTGTTCGGCTTTGATCCCGAGCTTTCGCGCGACCTGATTGTTGATGAACTGGTTGGCCTGATGAAACACGTAGGCATCGATTTCCGCGGTGGTGTGGCCGGAAAATTCCAGCAAGCGTCGGATCGAAACGGGCACTTCACGCATCGTAAAATTGATGATCTCCGCGGCATCAAGCACGACATCCGTCGCGCTCCGCGAGCCGCCGCTTTTCAGCTCCGCCTTTTGAAAAGACGACGCATCGACCGGAGCGCGGCTGCCGCCGGCCGGCACGTAGATGACCCGATATCCGCTGCCGTCGCTGCCGAACTCGAAATGGATCGGCTTGGTGTTCGTGGAGAACTCCATCGCCGTCGCTGTCGCCGCGTGGCCGAAAAGCACCGCGCTCGCCGGATCGGAGTCGCCGTGCATTTTGGAGACATCGCCCGCGAGCAAGAGCCCGCGCCGAATGCCGCCCGCCTCGAGCAGCGCGCCGAGCGCGTAAAGCCCGTAGGTGTAGCCGGAGCAGCCGAGATTGATGTCGAAGGCGAGGCAGCTTTTCGGCAGGCCGAGGCGGTCCTGCAAAATCTGCGCGGTCGCGGGAAATGGATAGTCCGCCGTCTGCGAAACGAAGACGACGACCTCGATTTCTTCGCGACTCCAGCCGAGTTCCCGCAGCAGATTTTCCGCCGAAGCAAAGCACAGGTCGGAGCAGGTTAGCTCGCGCGGCGCCCAGCGGCGGAAACGGATGCCGGTGTATTTGATGATCTTCTCGCGCTGCTCCTCGGAAAGCACGGTGTAGTCCGAATTGGACACGACCTCCCTGGGCACAGCCGAGGCCACGCCCGCGATCCGCACCTGGCGCAAACTGGCCAGCGCCATCAGGCCGCCTGGTTCCGCTTTTTCACGGCGACGAGTTTGTAGATGTCGCCCAGCGTGTCGCACGTCTGCAGCTCCATGCCGCCGACCTGCACGTCGTATTCGCAGTCGATCATCGCCAGCAGGCAGAGCAGTGCGAGCGAGTCCCACTGCGGGATCTTGTGATACTGCGTGTCGGGCGAGAGCGAGTTTGGCTCAATGCCCTCGACGGCGTTTTCGAAGTGGCGGACAAATTGATCGGCTTCCATGGGATATGATGTGAGGTGGATTATAACGCGGTCGCCATCGTGGCGCGATAGGCTTGATGAAACCCGCAGATGCGCTCTTCCTCATCGCTGAGGACGCCGGGGCCGGATGCGTGAGCGACGGCACTTTGCACCTGTTCGCAGATGGCGGCGTCTTCGGCAAAAATCGCGCGGACAAATTCCCCGGCCGCAGCGTAAAACTGCTTCTTCAGCGCGGCTTCCATCTTGGTCAGGTCGCCGAGGCCATTCGTGGCGAAAAGGTAGCTCGTGAGCTGCGTGGTTTTTTCGTCGATCGGCAGGATGCGCTGAATGCTGAAGGATTCACCGCGCGTGGAGGCGAAAACGAAGGCCGGGAAAAAATAGTAATGCCGGTAGCCTTCGAGGCGCTGCGGGCGGCTGGCGAGAAACTTGTAGGCGCGATCCAGGCGCGCGACGATTTCCGGATCGAGCGGGGAAAAGACCGCGGAATTTTCACCGGTAAAGGTGAAGTAACTGCCGCGTCCCGCCGCCGGGTCCGGCGCCTCGCCGCTGCCCTCCGAAGTTTTCACCAAGCCGGTCATGCCGAGTTTTTTGATCGTCGTCGGATGCACGCAATCGACATGGTAACCCTCCAGCGTGTTTTCCACGACGACCTTCCAGTTCGCCTTCACGATGTGCTCGGTGTTTTCGACGATCTCGCCACACGCTGTCGCGTATTCCAAAAATGGCTCGAAGTATTCCGCGAACTGCTGTTCGAGATCGTCCGCCGCCAGCGCTGCGCCTTCGGTCGCTTTCTTGATGAAGACGAACGATCCGACGGTGCGAACATGCCAGCGACTGAGCCGGTAGTCGCAGAGCGTCGTCGGCGTGACTTCGGCGATCAGCGGCTTGCGCGGGATCGCGTAGGGCAGGCCCTCGGCGTTGTAAATCCAGCCGTGATACGGGCACTTGAGTTCGCGATTTCCGCCCGCGCCCGCCTGCAACCGGGCGAAGCGATGCGAGCAGACATTCGTGAATGCGCGGAGTTCGCCATCGAAGTTTTGCAGCACGACCGGCAGGCCGCCGATCTCCACGCAGCGGTAGTCGTCCGGAGCCGCCAACTCGCTGGCGGCACAGGCAAAGATCCAGCGCCGCAGAAAAATACGATCCACTTCGGCGCGGAACGTGTCGGCGCTGGCATAGTCGCGGGGTTCGATGAGCGGGATCAAAACGCGAAGCAGATCGTGTCGAAGCGCACCTGATTGCAGTGCCGCAGGCCGATCTGGTAGTCAGGGTTCAGCGATTTGAGATACGCGGGAATGGTCAGCAGATCGTCGTCGCGGTGATAGGCGCAGACCGCGATCCGCGGTTTGCAATCGCGGATCGTTTGCTCCGCCCCGCGGAGAGCGGCGAGTTCGTGTCCCTCGATGTCGAGCTTGAGGAAAGTCGCGCCGTCCGGCAGCGCCGTATCCAGTCGCACGAGGTCCATGCCGCCTTCGCCTTCGACCGCATCGACGACCCGCGACCCTTCGCCGCCGCCGTGCTCGAACACGACCTTCCGATCGGCGTCCCCAGTCGCCTGATTATGCAGATGGATGTTCTTGAAAAAGGGCTGATTGCGGTAGCGGGCGACCTTCGCGCTGAGCTGACCGAAGTTGTGGCAATCGGGCTCGAAGGCGTGGAGTTGGATGAAACGCTCCTCGGTGATTTCGAGAAAATGATCAACCGTCTCACCGACCGCCGCGCCGCAATCGACGAAGATTTCGTCCGTCCGGAGGCGGAACAGACCCGAGCGGAAATAGTGCGCATCGTAGGCCCGGTTGATGCCGAGGAGATGCTCGCGATCGGTATCGAGATGATGAGTGAGCACGGCGTAAAGCGTTTGCTTCGACAACTCGTCACAGAGTAGTTCCTCAAGTCCCAGAAATTCCTCCTGCCGCGCGAGGATCGTCGGCCGCCAGTCGGCGAGCCGGAAGTCCACGCCGTGGCAATCAAAGTAGCGGATCGCCTGGCCAAAATTCAGCATGCGCAGCCGGAAGCGGCGCGAAAGATTGGCAAAGAACCGGACGCCGAGATCCCACTGGGCGAGGTTCACGCAGATCGCGCCGGGGTGGCGTTTCGCCAGCGCGACCATCTCCGACATGCCGAGGCAACGGTGCCCGCAAAAGTCCTGCCCTTTTTTGAAGTCATCGACCACGCCGATGATCTTCAGGTGCGGTGCGGCCTGGAGGAAAAACCACGCCATCGAATTCGCCCCGCAGCAGATCACGGGCACCTCGGCGCGCTCCGCCGACGCGAGTTCCGCGGCCCACGGTGGAAGGAAAGCGAGCACGTCATCGGCGGCGGCTTCGACCGCAGCGAGAAAGGTGTCGCGGAGTCGTTCGGTGGTCGAATCCCGGGCAGTGGTAAGCATCGCGGGGATAGTTAAGATGAAGCCCGGCGCTTGTCCACCACATGGCCGGGGGTGCGCAGGACGGGATGAATCAGCGTCGGCAGCGGCAGCGATTCGCGGATGGTCTCGAAGGCCTGGATGTTCGCCCAGTCACGGATGACGAGCGACTCCGCGATGCGGACCTGGCTGCCAAAGACGCTGTACGAGCCGAGGCTCGCGTGGCGGTCGGCGAAAAACCCGCTCCCGAAATAGTTATGTCCGCCGACCCGGCAGGATTGGCCGAAGAAGGAATTCGCGTGGATGAAGTTGTTCGCGCCGAACACCGCGCCGTGCTGGATGACCACATTTTCCAGGATGAGGCAATGTTCACCGAGCTGCGCGTGCGAGGAAATGTGAGCCGAGGGACTGATGAACGATGCGAGTCGATAACCGAGCGCCGTGGCCGTCGCGGCGACTTCCGCTCGACCGGCGTTCTGCCGTCCGTGCTCCAGCGCGACAAAGAACTCGTGCGTATCCGGCGGGAACTGCTCCGCGATCGTCTCGAACGGCAGCAAAGGGCGGCCGTCGAGCCGCGCTTCGGTGATGAACGCGGAGTGCGCCGTAAAGGCCACGACTTCGCAGTTCGCATGTGCTTGAAAACCATGCGCGACCATGGCCGCGAACCTGTTGTTTCCGAAGATGATCAGCTTGCGTTTCATGCCTCGCCCGCGCCCTCCATGATTTGCATATACGCTTCTTCGAAGGCCGCGATCTTGTCCTCCCGCCGGCCGAGAATGCCGGGCCGCTGCACCGATTGAATCCCCGCTTGCGCGCCTTCCACGGCTTGCACGTCCTCCGAGAAAATGCGCAGCGAGCCAAGCGCCAGTCGGTAGAGCAGTTCGGGCGTCGCCTTCGACTGGCCGCTCGTCGAGACCGCCGGCACGAGCCAGTTTGTCATCACGGACTCCGTCGCAGAGACCGGCTCGTAGCGCACGATGTTGTACCAGAATCCCTGCATCGAAGTGATGATCAGATTCGGGAACAGGAAGAGGTGCAGATAGTCGTCAAAGGCGAAGGCACGATCCGGGAAGGAAGGTGACCACTGGCGCTCGTTGCGCTCCACGGTTTCGGCGCTCATGCGGACGTTCAGTTGCGCATGCCGCTTCGAGTAGTCGATCGCGGGATTTTCCGCCGCGGGATCGAATGGATGGAATTTCCAATGCGCGCCCGTGTAGACGCTGGTGTCGAGCGACGAGGAGGGATGGACGAACTCGGCGTGGATGTCGTCGAAGGCATTTTCCACGACGAATTTCCAGTTGCAGGCGCTGGGGATTTTGGTGGTGAAATAGATGTCGTCGAGGGCGCTGCCGATGCGGTCCACGAGTTCATACCATTCGCCGAGTTGCTCGCGGAGGCTGCGCTCTCCGGCGACCGACACAAAAACGAGATTGCCGCACGTCTCGACTCGGAAGCGCCGCAAAGCAAGCTGGGGCTTGTCCTCGCGGGCGATCGGGTAGAATTCGAGATTGTGCGGGATACCGATGGGCACCCCGTCCTCGCCAAACTTCCAGCCGTGATATGGGCAACTGAGTTGGCGGTTTCCCGCACAGGCCGACTGAATCGGCGAATAGCGATGCGAGCAGACGTTGTGCAGCGCGGTCAGTCGGCCCTTGAAGTTCTGGACGACCACGGGAATCCCGCCGACGGACTGCGCGACGAAATCCTGATCGTCCAGCAGATCCGTCTTGAGGCAGAAGAATTGCCAGGTGTTTTGGATGAGGAGGCGCTGCTCCTGGGCAAAGACCGCGTCATCGGAAAAGTAACGGGCGGGAATGGACGTGCGCTGGTTGCGCAACGCGGACGCGTGCATCGTTAATGAGCGGTGGTCGCAGAATCTGCGCACCAATTCACCCACATCTCGCGGTAGGTGCGTTCCAACTGCCCGACGAAAATCGCCGGACTTTCCAGCGCCGAAAGCAACTTGCTGCGCAAAGACGCCCGCAAGTCCGCCAGACCCGGCAGATCCCTGGTCTGCCCCACGGCCCGCGCGATGTATTCGTCCACATTCGACGCGGCAAGGCGGCTCAGGCCGACGCCTTGCAAGATGCCGGCGCCAGTGCGACTGACCGCACCCGCTCCGGCGAGCGTGACCAGCGGAACGCCCATCCAGAGCGCGAGCAGGCTGGTCGTCCCGCCGTTGTAGGGAAAGGTATCGAGGAGAAAATCCACGCGGTGATGAAGCGCCAGGTAGTCGCCGAAAGGCAACCGCTCCAGGACTTCAAGGCGCTCCGAATCGATGCCGTGGCTGGCGAATGCTTCGACCAGCGAATTCCCGCCGCGGCCAACGAGCAGCAGCTTCGCGTTCGGCTGCGCCTGGAGAATGCGCGCCCACGCGGCGACCACTTCTGCACTGACCTTGGCGAGGTTGTTGAACGACGCGTAGGTCACGTATCCATTACCAAGCGCGGGGAGTTCATTCACCGGAGGGCAAACTGCTGGCGGCTGAAAAGTCGCCGCGCCGGAGGGAAGCCGGATCAGAGTTTCGGTATTGAAAGGATCGCTCACCCCGACCGGGTCGAGGTGCTCGTCGGTGATCCGGTAATCTATCGTGCTCAGGCCGGTGGTCTGCATGTAGCCGATCATCGTCACCTGAATGGGCGCGGGTTTGCGGGCGAAGACGAGCAGCCGATTACCCGCGGTGTGGCCGGAGAGATCGACCAAGATATCGATGCGATCGCGGAGGATTTGCGCCACGAACTCCACATCCGTGAGGCTCGCCACATTGCGCCACTGCGGCACTTGCCGGCGCAGTCGATCGGTCACGGCGTCATTCACGCGCTGGTTGGCGTAACAGAAAACATCGCAGTCGGAGGCAGAATGCGTGGCCAGAACTGGCTCGACGAATTGGGCCACCGGGTGATCACGAAAATCGGCGGAAACATACCCGATGCGCAGGCGGCGCTGCGGTTCAGCGACGTTTTCGTGTGGCTCGATGAAACCGCGGAGCGGCTGTGCAAACTGGGCATCGAACTGCCGGTGCTCGGCAAAAACGGTTTCGCGCGATTGATCCGGCTGGTAGTTCAGCGTCAGGAGATAATTGCTGAAAACGCTGGGATTGTTCGGGTTCAGTTGGCACGCCCGGCGCAGACCTTCCAGCGCCTCCGCCGAGCGGCCCATTTCGCTGAGCGTGGTGCCGAGATTGTTATAGGCGATGTAGCAATCCGGCAGATTTTGCCGGGCTTTGGCGAAGCAGCCGATGGCTTGCGCATACTGGCCCTGCGCTTTCAAAGCGTTCCCGAGATTATTCAGCGCCTGCGCGGACTGGGGGCTGATTTCCACGGCTTTCCAGGCCGCGCACGTCGCCTCCTCGGTCCGGCCCAAGGCGGTGCAAGCCGCGGCCAGGTTCGAAAAAGCACTGGCCGACCGCGGATGTTTGCGCACTCCGCGCGACAGCACTTCAATCGCCTCCTCATGCCGCCCGGCCTGCACCAGACACCCGCCAAGATTGGCCATGATCTGCTCGGAACCCGGAAGCAGCCGTGTGGCCTGACGATAACTCGCGATGGCCAGCGCCAACTCTCCCCGCGATTGGTAAGCCAGACCCAGATTGCCATAGGCGAAAGCGGACTCCGGATTGAGCTTCACCGCTTCCTGAAGAGACTGCACCGCTTCGTCCCAATGCCCGGCCACGCCGAGGACCTTGCCCAATTTGACGTGTAAATCGACATCCCGAGGGGCCGCTTCCAGCGCCGCCCGGTAAAAATCCGCCGCTTCGTCGAGACGGCCCATTTCTTTCAAAACGTTCGCGAGATCGACGATCGCCGGCACATTCTGCCCATTGATCTGCAAGGAGCGCAGGAGCAGTTCCACGGCTTCCTCGGGTTGCCCGGTCTCCTGCGCGAGAAGCCCGAGGCGGTGCAGCGCGGCGGCGTTCCGAGGATCGATTTTCAACTGTCGGCGGCAACTCTCGGCCAATTGCTCCAGCCGTCCGGATTGCTGTGGGGGACGCTCTTTAGTGATCGTGCTCATGGGACAGGGGTGGTGTTCGCGCCCTGCTTAGCACATCCCATACCAGATCGCCGGTTCGCGGCCCGGCACGGTCGGCGGGCACGGTTTTGCGAGCGCTCTGACCGGGAACTCCGTAAGGTGCCGCCCTTTCATGACTGCTCCCGCCACGACGTCCGCCGCTTCCCGCCTCTGCGCGGCCTGCGGACTTTGTTGTAACGGGGTGATGTTTCACACGGTGCGTTTGCAACCCAGCGATTCCCCGCGCGCCCTCGCGGCGCTGGGGTTGAAGCTGAAGCGCAAGCAGCAGCAGGACTACATTCTCCAGCCGTGCCCGGCATTCCGCGAAGCGCAATGCTCGATTTACCTCCAACGACCGGAGCGCTGCCGGCTCTTCGAGTGCCAGCAGTTGAAGCGCGTCGCCGCCGGCGAAATCACGGAAGCGGCCGCCTTGGAGAAGATCCGCGAGGTGCAGCGGCGGGTGCGGCATCTGGATGATCTCTCGCGGCGGGCCGATGGCCGGCTGCGCAAGGGTCCCCTCTCCAAGCGCTGCGAGACGGCGCTGGCGGAGCCGTTTGACGCCACGACGCATCCCGAACTGATCGGGCAGCGGGAGGAGCTGGCTCGCGCACTGAGCGAACTCGACGCGATGCTGGATGACGACTTTCGCCTGCCGCCCGCGCAGGCTCCCTCCACGGCTCCGCCGCACGAACTCTCGAACGCATGAAACAACCGCCGACCAAAGACCCGCTCCACGGGCTGACGCTGGAGACCATCCTAAAGGCGTTGGTGGATCATTACGGCTGGGACGAACTGGGGCGCTGGATCGACATCCGTTGCTTCAATTTCGACCCGAGCGTGTCTTCGAGTTTGAAGTTCTTGCGCAAGACCCCATGGGCGCGCTCGAAGGTCGAGAGCCTGTATCTCGAGATGCGGGACGAACAACAGCGCGATGCGCCGCCCGCGCAGCGGCCCGAACCGCTCGCGGAATAGTTTTAGCCTTTACCAAACCAGCCTTCCCGCTTTTCTCTGCGTCCGCCCATGGATTGGTTCACCGACCCTCAAATTTGGATCAGTCTGCTCACGCTCACCGTCCTGGAGATCGTGCTCGGCATTCATCTACTTCGCCATGGCCTTCTCCTTCGGCGTCGAAGTGCTCAACCTGCGCCACCGCGCCAAGCAGAAACCAGTTGAGTTACGTCAGCAATATTGAGCACCGCCACCCGCGCGAGCCGCGCTGATTCCGTCGCGTCCACCACTTCCACCCTACTATGAACGCGTTGTTGATCGACGGTCTGATCGTCCTCTTCTATTTCGGCGGAATCGTCGCCATCGGACTGTATGCGGGGCGGGGCAACACGAACCTGCGCGATTTCGCCCTCGGTGGGCGCTCTATCCCGTGGTGGGCAGTCCTCGCGTCGATCATCGCCGCGGAAACCAGCGCCGCCACTTTCCTCGGCACGCCGGCGGAAGGATTCAAGACGCAAGGTTTCATTTACGGGCAGTTGGTGATCGGGACGATCCTCGGCCGCGTGGTCGTCGCCACCACGCTGATCGGGCCGTATTACCGCTACCGGGTGCAGAGCATTTACGAATTCCTCACCGTGCGCTTCGGCCCGGCGACGAAGAATGCGGCGAGCGGGATTTTCCTTTTCACCCGCGTCCTGGGCATCGGCGTCCGCCTTTACCTCGGCGGGGTGATCATCGTCGTCATCTGGCAGCACCTCTTCCCGGGCGAACCGATCACCCTCGCGGCGTATTTCTGGGGCATCGTTTTCGTCACGGTCGTGACCACCTTTTACACCGTGATCGGCGGGATCAAGGCCGTGGTCTGGACCGATCTGGTGCAGGCGACGCTGATGATGGGCTCCGTGGTCGTCGCCATCGTGCTCCTGCTCAACCGCGTGGGCGGACTACGCGAGGTCGAGACGGCGTTGGGCGGCTGGCAGAATCTCAACTGGGTGCAGTCCGGTTGGGATTCCACGAAACCTTTTGGCGCCGCGCTCCGCGGCATGCTGGAGCAGCCTTACACCATGTTCGCGGCCCTCATCGCCTCGACGTTTTTGACCATGGCCACGCACGGCACCGATCAGGACATGGTGCAGCGCATGCTGACCGCGCCCGACGCCCGCAAGTCCAAGTTCTCGCTTATCCTGAGCGGCCTGGCGGATATTCCGATCGCCTTCTGCTTCCTCAGTGTGGGCATTCTGCTCTGGGTCTATTACCAAAAGGCGGCCGGCGGCCCACCTCCGATCCCGGACAACGAAATCTTCGCGCACTTCATCGTGAATGAGATGCCGGTCGGCTTGCGCGGGTTGATCGTGGCGGGCGTCTTCGCGACGATGATGGGGTCCACCTCGGCGGCCCTGAACGCGCTCGCCACCAGCTTCACGAAGGATTTTTACCTCCCCTATTTTCGTCGCGGAGATACCGACCGGGAAGCGGTGCTGGCCGCGCGGATCGCCACCGCGGTTTTCGGCATCCTGATGATCGGCGTGGCGACGATGGCGGCGTTCCAGGTGATGAAGAATCCCAAGCTGACGATCATCCCGATCGCCATCGGCATCCTCGGCTACACCTACGGCGCGCTCCTCGGCGTCTTTTTGCTGGGCGTGCTCACCCGGACACGCGGTCGTGATGGCTCCAACGTCTTTGCGATGCTGCTCGGAATGATCGCGGTGCTCTTCCTCTGCAAGGTGGAGATCAAGGGCGTGGTGAACTTCGGCGTCCTGATGCCGGAGTGGTGGCCGCAGATTTCCTGGCCGTGGTTTGTCCTCGTCGGTTGCCTGGTCACTTTCTTCACCGGCATCCTCTTCTCCACCCCCGCTTCGCAGATCGCCGACGCCGAAGCGCATGTCGGCGAAGCCCGCAAATAGCGACAGTCAGCGCGCCGGGCCGAACGCCGGCGCAGGGTCTTGCGCGACGGCGGTAGCGACAAGAACCATGGAGAGCAAAAGAGCGAACACGCGCATCGACGCGAATGCCTACCAGAGCCGACCTCAAATACCGCGCCAGACCAACGGACGCAACGCCGTCAAATGCTGCGCCGTCAGCAGCGGAAGACATTTCCGCCAAGCCCCACCCCTATTGCGGCCTGCAACGCAATCGCGCGCAAGCGCAAGCGCGACCGCGTTCCCGAGGTTCGCCCTTTCGTCCGACTTTATTCGCCGAGATGCTCGGCGATGCAGCGTGTCACCGCATCGAGACTCACGGGTTTGGCGATAAACGGGAATCCCCCGATCTCGTTTTTCGATTCGGATTTCGAGACGATGGCCGTCAGAAAAATGACCGGGACCTTGGCCAGCAACGGATCGGAGCGGATTTGCTGCGCGACATCGCCGCCGTCGATTTTCGGCATCACGATGTCCAAAAAGATGATGTCGGGCTTGAACTCGCGGGCCGAGAGCCACGCCTTGGTGCCGTCGTTTTCCTCCTGCACGATATACCGCCCCGTGCGTTCGAGGGTGAGTTTGAGAAGGCGGGTAAAGCCGGATTCGTCGTCCACAACGAAGATGCGTTTTTTGTTCATGGCGGAAGGAGGGATGGGAGAGTTCAAGATTGGAACATGAGGGTAACCCGCGCGCCGGCATCATGCAGGTTGCGAATATCGATCGTGCCCCCATGCAGGTCGACGATCGTCTTGACGACAGAGAGACCGAGGCCGGTCCCTTTGCCCGTCGGTTTGGTCGTGAAGAACGGCTCGAAGATTTTCGCGAGCTTGTCCTCCGGGATGCCGCTGCCGGTGTCGTCGATTTCCGCGACGACGATATTCTGGCCGACGCGAAAAGATTCCGAGCGGTGATCCCCGACGTTCGCGCCGACTCCGGTGAGCTGCTTGGTGTAGGTGCGAACGGAGAGGACCCCGCCGTCGCCCATGGCGTGGAGCGCGTTGGTGAAAAGATTGATGAACACCTGGCTGATCTTGCCGGCGTCCACCTTGAGCAGCGGCAGATTGGCCTGCAGATCCCGCTCGATCTCCAAGGATCCCTTCATCTCGCCGCGCACGAGTTGGAGCGCATTCTTGATGATCGCGTTGAGATCCTCCCGCTTCACCTCGAGTTGTTTTGGCGCGGAAAAGTCCAGCAGTCCCCGGATGACGTTGTCCGCACGGTCCAGGGCATCGGCCATTTCTTTGAGAATCATCGGCGTGTGTTCGTCGTCATTATTCTGCGTCGAAAGGAACTCGATCCCCATCTTGAGAATGGCGAGCGGGTTCTTGACCTCATGCGCGACGCCCGCGGCGAGCCGGCCGATCGATTTCATCTTCTCCGCCTCGATGAGCTGCAACTGAACATCCCGCAATTCGTGATGAGCCACCTGAAGATTCTGCACCGCAGACAGCAGTTCTTCCCGGCTGGCCGCGAGTTCGGCGTTGGCTTCCCGTAACTGCTCCTCGGCTTTTTTTTGCTCGGTGATGTCGCGGCTGATGCACACCAGTCCGACGGTTTTGCCGTTGTCGTCGAGCCAGGGAATTTTAGAGGTCAGCCGCCAGCGCAAATTGCCCAGCGGATCGACGACATGCTCTTCCTGGTTCAACTTCGGGCGCCCGGACTCCGCCACCGTCATGTCATCGCGGTGCAACGCGGCAGCCACTTCATCCGCGACAAAATCAAAGAGCGTCCGGCCCCGCACTTCCGAGGCATCGCTCGCGCCCAGCCAACGCAAATGCGCGACGTTGTCGAGCAGGTAGCGCCCCTCGACGTCCTTCAAAAAAACGAGATCGGGAAGATTGTCGATGACCGCGCGGAGCAGGTTGCGCTCGGTGGCGAGTTGCTCCTCCATCACTTTCATCTCCGAGATTTCCCGCGAGATGCCGCAGGTCCCGATGATCCGGCCCTGGCGATCGCGGAGCGGCAGCTTGGTGGTCAGCGACCAGGATTTCCGGCCATCGGCGAGGTTCTCAAATTCCACTTTACCGAGCAGCGGCTGACCGGTCTGCATGAGGCGGATCTCATCCTGCAAGGCCTCGCCAGCATGCTCGGCACCATAAAAATCCGCATCCGTTTTGCCATACGCCTCCTCGGCCCGCTGCAGGCCGAAGAGCTGGGTGAGGGCGCGATTGATGCGAATGAAGCGGCTCTGCCGATCCTTGAAATAAATGCGATCAGGGATGTTCTCGAGCAGCGTGTGCAGTAGTTCACGCTCGCGCCCGAGCTGGGCCTCGGCGCGCGACCGCTCAACCGCATAACGCAGCGCGCGATGAAGCAGGTGGGCATCGACGCGGCCTTTGACGAGATACTCGTGCGCGCCCAGTTGGACCGTTTCGAGCGCGAGCTCTTCGTCGTCGCTTTCGCTCAGGACGATGATCGGAACGTCGGGCGACGCGCCGTGTGCGATCGTGAAAGTGTCTGCGCCGTGGCTGTCGGGCAGTTGGAGATCGAGCAGGACGACATCGATCTCACCCGCGGAGAGCACCGCCACCGCCTCGTCCAGCCGACGTGCCTCCGCCGTGACTTGAAAACGCGAATTCGGCTCCTCATCCACCATCTCCCGGAGCAGAAAAACGTCACCGGGATTATCCTCAACGACGAGGACGCGGAGCTTGGCCGGGCGGGGGGAAGACATCGTACCGTAAGGTTGCGCGCAACGTACCCGACGACTCCGCGGAGCGCGAGCAATTAGCGTGTCATGACCCGGGCAATCGCGTTGCGCAGCGTGGTGAGCGTAAATGGCTTGCTCACGACCAGATCAACCCCGGGGGGTTGTTCGCCCGCGCCGGTCATCAAATCGCCGAATCCCGTGAGCAGTAGGACGGGCTGTTCAGGCCGCAGTTGCTTGATCTCCGCGGCGAGTTGGTCGCCATTCATTTCCGGCATGGAACGATCGGTCATCACCAAATCAAAGGTGCCCGCCTGGAATTTCTCGAGTCCTTCGCGGCCGTTCTCCGCCGTCTCCACGTCATGGTCATCCTCCGCCAAATACACGCTCAGGACTTCGCGCACAAGCGGTTCATCTTCGACGACGAGGATGCGCAACTTCGATCCGGCGGTCGGCAGCGGGGGCACTATTTCGGGTGGTTTTTCCGCCTTGTCGAGCGGCAGCGAGACGGCGATCGAGCAGCCCCGACCGGCTTCGCTTTGAATGTCGATCTCGCCTTCGTGGCGCCGCACGATCCCATGCACACTGCCCAATCCAAGGCCCGTGCCTTGATCGTCTTTCGTGGAAAAAAACGGCTCCATGCAGCGCGCCTTCACCTCGTCGGTCATGCCGATGCCGTCGTCGATCACCGTCACGACCAGCCAGCGGCCCTGCACCTCCGTGCGGATGGTGATCGTGCCGCGCTTGGGGATGGCGTCGATGGCGTTGAAGACCAGGTTGACGAGCATCTCGCGCAGCTCGGATTCATTGCCGGGGACGGTCGGGACATTGCCCATCTCCGTCCGAAAATCGATGCGCACGCCCGCCGCCAGCGCCTGATCTTTCCAGCGCGGCTGGGTCAGCGAGATGACTTGCAGGACGAGGTCGTTGATCACGACCGGGGTGAAAACTTCGGCGTCGTCGCGGTAGCGATAAAACTCGCGCAACCGGCTGACCACCTTCGCGCTGTCCTTAGCCGCGGTGTGTATCATCTCGACGTAGTTCCGGACCTTTTTCGGGTCGAGGAGCGTCTCCGGCTTCATCAGCAGCAGTTCGCTGAAGCCGAGGATTGGCGCGAGGGCGTTGTTGAAATCGTGGGCGATGCCGTTGGCCATCCGCCCGAGCGCGTGCATGCGCTCGCGCTGGATGATTTCATGCTGGGTCGCCTGAAGCTGGCCGAGGGCGGCGGAAAGCTGCCGGTTGCTCTCCAGGGTGGCCGCCTCCGCCCGCGTGCGCTCGGCGATTTCCATCTGGAGTTTGGTATTGGCCTGGATGAGCGCCGCCGTGCGCTCGCGGACACGATGCTCGAGTGTGTCGTTGATCCGCTTGAGCTGAATCTGCACGCGTTTGCGCTCGATGGCGTACTGCATCGAGCGGAGGAGCAGATGATTATCCACATGCCCCTTCACGAGATAATCCTGCGCGCCGAGCTGGACGGTTTCGATCGCGAGCGCAACATCATTGACGCCGCTTAAAACGATGAGCGGCAGGTCGGGCGCGGCCTCGATCACGCGGATGAAAGTCTCCAGCCCTTCGCTGTCCGGCAGCGTCAGGTCGAGGAGGATGAGCTGGATCGTGCCTTCCTGGAGTCGCTCGACGCCTTTCGCCACATCCTCGGCGACATGCAGTTGAAAATTCGTCAGCTCGGACGTGGTGAGCAACTGCCGCAAAAACTCCACATGATCCTGATTGTCCTCGATGAGGAGGACATGGACGGTTTCATTGACCATGGCTACTAAAACGACGGCGCGTTCGTCATGACGCTGACCTGAAAATGCGGGAGGGAACACACAGCAATCATGATTTTTGTGACGTCGATTGGTTTGGTGATATAGCAGGCGACTGCGAGGTTGTATGCCTTTAAAATTTTTCCCTCGTCGTCGCTCCCGGTCACGATCGCCACTGGGATGCGCGTGAGCTTGGGATCCGCTTTCGACTCCGCAAGCACCTCGCGTCCCCCTTTCGCGGCCTGTTCAGATCGAGCAGGATCCGATCGCGCTTAGACGCCTCCGCGAAGGCGCCTTCCCGCCGGAGAAACGCCCTCGCCTTTTCCCCGTCCTCGGCGATGCCGAGCTGATTCCCCAACCGCCCTTCTTCGGAGGCCTCCAAGGTCATCTGCACGTCGCCCGGTCGTTCATCTGGCGGGTCAACCCTCAGAATTATCCAGCACCTCGCGCACTTTCTTCGCGAGATCGGCGGGCGTGAATGGCTTCTGCAAAAACGCCGTGTCCACGTCGAGACCGTGGCGGCGCAGGATGCTCTCATCCACGTATCCGGAGGTGAAAAGCAGCTTGGTGCGGCCGTTCCGCGTCTCGCGGATCCAGTCCGCCAGGTCCTGCCCCCCCGCATCGGGAAGCACCACATCGGAGAAAAGCAGATCGATTTCTCGGCCGTTGTAGCCTTCCACCGCATCGCGCGCCTGCTTGCCGCTGGCCGCCTCGAGGACCGTGTAACCCAGCCGGCGCAGGACATGCGCGGTGAGACTGCGCACGGTGATTTCGTCCTCCACATAGAGGACCGTTTCGTGCCCGCCGGGAAGCTGGCCGACCTCCTTGCGGATGGTCGATTTCTCGCCCGCTTCATCCACGCGCGGCAGGTAGATGGCGAAAGTCGTGCCCACCTCGACCTGGCTATCCACGGTAATGTATCCGCCGGTCTGCTTTACGATGCCGTAGCAGGTGGCCAGCCCCAGCCCGGTCCCCTGCCCCTTTTCCTTGGTCGTAAAGAACGGCTCGAAAATATGCTTCTGAACTTCGGGCGACATGCCGTGCCCGCTGTCGGTCACGGTCAATTTCACATACTCACCCGCGGGCATTTCATTCACCGAATAGGAGTCATCAAGGAAGTAGGTGACATCGGCCGTTTGAATGGTGATCGAGCCGCCTTTCGGCATGGCGTCGCGCGCGTTCACGCAGAGGTTGAGCAGGACTTGCTCGAGCTGGCTGGGGTCCGCCTTCAGCCGTCCGATCTCCGCCTTGAGCTGAGTGTGAATCTGGATGTGTTCGCCGATCACGCGCTGCAGCATTTTCTGCATGTTTTTCACGCTGTCGTTGATGCTGAAGACGCGCAGGAACAGCGGTTGGCGGCGGCTGAAGGCGAGAAGCTGGTGCGTCAGGGAGGCGGCGAAATCGGCCGCCTTGCGAATCTCGCTGAGGTGCTTGAACATCCATTGCCGCTCGTCGATCTGCCCGATGAGCAGATCGCTGTAGCCGAGAATCGCCGTCAGGATGTTGTTAAAATCATGCGCGATGCCGCCCGCGAGCCGGCCCACCGCGTCCATCTTCTGCGACTGCAGCAGCTCCTCCTCGAGACGTTTGCGCTCGGTGATGTCGCGCGCGATCGAGGACAAGCCAGTGATGCGCCCACTCTCGCCGCGAATCGGCGACTCGGTCAGCGAAACACTGATCCGCTTGCCGTCCTTGCGCAGGCGGATGGTTTCGTAATTGGCGAGGCTGTCGCCCCGGCCCACCGCGGTCAGCGCTTGCGGAAACTCATCGAGCCGATCCGGCGGAATCAAGCGATTGAGCGGCTGGCCGATCATCTCCTCGGACGGGTAGCCGTAAATGCGCTCGGCGCCGACATTCCAACTGACGATCGTTCCGTCCAGCGTGCAGGCCACAATGGCGTCGTTCGAATACGCCACGACGGCGGCCAATTCCGACGTGATCCGCGCCGCCTGCTGCCGCTCGGTAATGTCCCGCATGTAGGCGGTGAACATCGGTTTGCCGTCGATGATGATCCGGCTGATCGCCAACTCGACGGGAAACTCGCAGCCATCCGCACGCCTCGCCTTCAACTCCATGCGCCGGCCCTGCCCCGGACCGGCATTCGTCGCGTTGTAAAGCGCCAGGCCACGCCGATGGCTTTCCCGCAGCATCTCCGGGATGATCAGCGAAGCCATCTCCCGTCCGAGCGCTTCCTGCTGCGTGTATCCAAAAGCGCGTTCCGCCGCGGGATTGAACTCGGTAATTTTCCCATCGAGATCGAACGTGACAATGCAATCGAGCGCCGACCGCAGGATCGCCGCCTTGCGCATTTCGCTTTTGCGGAGCGCTTCCTCGGCGAGCTTGCGTTCGATCAGATGGCTGAGTTGGCTGGAGATCGCACCCAGCGTTTGCACGAGTTCCGGGTCGGGCAGCGTGATCTTCGGGCTGAAAAATTCCAGGACGATGCGAACCGCGCCATCCACCGAAATCGGAATGGCGAAGGCTGAGGACAGGCCGCAGGCCAGGACGGCCGCAGCATAGACGTATTGCGGATCAGCGGTGAGATCGGCGACCCATTTCGCTTCGCCCGTTTCCCAGACTTCGCCGACGAGCTTTTGCCCGAGGTCATAGCTCACTTGCGAGAGCGCCTCGTTCAGCGCTTCGACTGTCAATTCCGGCGGATGCCAGATCTCGGCCAGATGGATGTCGCCTTCGTCCGTTTCCCAAGCGATGCCAATGTCCCATTCCAGCGCCTTGCAAATCGTGCTGAGGATCTCCGGGCGAGCTTCCTCGACGGTCGCCGCATCGCCCAGCACGCGCGCCAGGGCGTATTGCAAACGCCGCCGCTGCTCTCCCCACCACAGGTCCGAGACATCCTCGACCGTGCCTTCGAGGTAGAGCAATTGGCCGCGATCATCGCGAACCGCATGCACGTTCTCACGCACCCAAATCGTGCGACCGTCGGCCCGCAGCACCTCGAATTCAAAATTGGAAACCACGGCGTCCTGCCGGAGCGCATCGAGCAGGGCCTGCCGCTGCGACGGGTCCACGTAGAGTTGCGTGGCGACGTCGGTCAGCGACTCCATCAGATGCTCCGGCGAATCGTAGCCATACATCCGCGCCAGCGACCGGTTGGCGGTGACAATACGGCCTTCGGGGGTCGTCTGGAAAATCCCCTCGATGGCGTTGTCGAAAATCGAGTGATACTTCATTTCCGCATCGCGCAATTGCCCGACCAGACGCTCGCGTTCCAGCAAATCGGCCCGCCAGCGCCGCCGCTGCTGCTGCGTCCGAAATACCGCCAGCCCGAAGACCACGAGCAGCGCGCCGCCGAAGACCGAAGCGATGCGGATGAATTTCCTCGCGTGACGTTCCTGACTTTCGGCGAATTTCTGTGCTCGACCCGCCACCGGAGTACCCGTCAGGGAGGGCGCCCCCTCCTGAAATTCCTCCACCGTGCGCCGGCGCTCCATTTCCACCCCCCTGAGCATCCATCCGGCGATGATCAACAGGAGGAGAAACGCCACGCCAAGCGCGCACGCAAAAAGATCGCCGCGACCGCGACGGGATGGGGAAGAAGTATGGGAATGAATGGAATTCACAACAGCGGCGAACCGCTGGCCGGGATTCGACGCCAAAGCGACAAAATGGGGGGTTCGACGGAACCCGACAGCGACCGGGACGCTAACGCGATTCATCCGCCCTTCAAGCGCCAAGGTGCTTCGTGGATGCATTCCTTCTCGATCCGGCATTCCTCCTTGGCGCAGGGCGTGATTTCCTTAAAGTCCCGCGCCATGAAACCTGTCTCCACCGCCCTGCGGCGCCTCGAAATTCCCGGCGTCGCCGTTTTCGAAAATGGCCCGGGAGATTTGCTCCGACTCGTCATCCATTCGCCGCTGGCCGAGGCCCACATCTATCTCCACGGCGCGCACGTCTCGCACTTCCAGCCTCGCGGCGCCGCGCCCGTGCTCTTTATGAGCGAGCACAGTCTGTTCGCTCCCGATAAACCGATTCGCGGCGGCGTTCCCGTCATTTTTCCTTGGTTCGGCCCGCGCGCCGGCCATCCCGACGCGCCCGCTCACGGCTTTGTCCGACTCGCCGAATGGCACGTCGAATCGCTGGCCATCGACGGCGACGAAACGGTCACGGTGGTTTTCGGACTCCAAGCCAGCGACCGCACGCGCGCCCTCTGGCCGCACGACTTTGCCCTGCGCTACCGCGCCGTCATCGGCCGCACGCTCACGCTCACGCTCGAAGTCGAAAATCAAGGCACCGCGCCCTTCACCTTTGAAAACGCGCTCCACACTTACTTCGCCGTCGGCGATGTGCGCGAGACGGCCACGACCGGCCTGGAAGACGCGGAATACCTCGACAAGACCGATGGCCTGCAGCGCAAAAAGCAAAGCCACGAGCCGATCCGCATCTCGCAGGAAACCGACCGCGTTTTTGAGCATACGCGCAAGACCTGCGTCCTCGATGACATCAACCTGAAGCGCCGCATCACCGTCGAGAAGAGCGGCTCGCAGACCACCGTGGTCTGGAATCCGTGGGTCGCGAAAGCCGCCGCGATGACGGACTTTGGCCACGACGAATGGCCGCGGATGCTCTGCATCGAGACGGCCAACGCCGGTGCCAACGCGCTCACTCTCGCCCCCGGTCAGACGCACGCCATGCGCGCCGTCATCGCCGCCGGATAACGAGCTACGCCAGCGTCCCGGCCGGGCCGGAGCCGAGCGAGCCGAGTTGGGCGACGAGACCGCCGATCACACTCTCGACCGGCTGCCCTTCCACCAGCACGCGCTTCACCATGCGTTTGCCATCCTTCATCGTGAACGTGATCTCAAACGCAGCGACATCGCCTTCCATCGCGGTCGTCCAGGTCGAACCGGCGATTTTCTCGCGCTGTTGCGCCAGCCACTTTTCAAGATCCTCCGGAGTGATCGCAGTCTGACGCCAAAATTCGAGCGTCTCGAACGGCAACTCCCGGCAACGCGCAATGACAAAAGCGGGTTCCAGAAACGCCAGAAGATTGCCCGCCTTGGGTCCCGCTTCGCGGTCGAGGAGCACTCGGTAAATCGCTTTGAAGGCGACGGGTTGCTCGATCGGGGTGAGCCGCGCGACTTCAAAGATCTTCGCCTGCAAACTGTCGTCGTCCCACGCGGTCTGCGGCAGCGCGTCCGCAAGGCGACGCAGAAACGCGCGCGGCGCCGCGCTGAGTTCCTCCGCCCGCGCCGGCAATGTCTCCTGCAGGCGCGTTTTCTCTTCTTCGCTGGCGTATTGCTCGACCCAAACCTTCGCTGAAGCGATGCGTTGATCGAGATGCCGCCGCTCGATCTCCGTGAGCGGTGCGCCTTTGCGTTTGGTGATTTGTGCGACCACGTCGAGGTGCGGCATCTGCACCAGCGCACTGACGAGCTGGAAATTGACGTTGAAATAACCGCCCTCGGGCGTCAGCTCGGAAAGTCGATAAACACAGGCTTCGTCGGGTGTCGCGTTCTTCTCGAGGACCGCGCGGGAATGAAAACGGTCGAACTCATTGTAGAGCTTCACGATCCCCTCCTCCTTCACGTCGAAGTTCACCGGCGAGTTCGGCTTCGTGCGGATCATGAGGAAACGCAGCACTTCCGGCGGCAGCAGATCGGCGATGTTCCGCGCGGCCGCGCCGACGCCGCGCGAACTGCTCATCTTCGCCCCGCCGACGAGGAAAAATTCATACGGCACATTCAGCGGCGGCTCTTTTTGGAAGATCGCCCGCAGGCATGCCGCCGACACATCACGCGAGCCGCCCTTGGTCGAGTGATCCTTCCCCGCGCCTTCGATGGTCACCGGAAATGTCACCCACTTCGCCACCCATTCGAGCTTCCACGGCAGTTTACCGCGGCCATCGAACGGCGAGACGCGCCCCTCGTGCCCGCAGCCGCGCGCCCACTTGACCATGTCCGGCCGGCAGCGGTAGCTGACCTCCTGGCCATCGTAGGCAAAGACCTCCGTCGTCCCGATGCGCCCACACTTTTCGCAAATCGTCTGAAACGGAAACCACGTCTCGGGCCGGTCCGAGTTGCTGACTTCCTTGTAGACGCGCCGCACGGTCGCGGCATTCCGCAGGATCGTGTCGATCACGCTGTTGAAACGGCCACTCTGATAGACATCGCGCATCCGATACTTTTCCACCTGCACGCCGAGTTCCTCGAAGATGTCGAAGAATTCCTGGATGTAATGCTCCGCCATGTCCGTCGCTGGCGAACCATCGGGCGGCGGAACGTTGCAGAGCGGCTGCCCCAGAAATTTCTCGAAATGCTCGCCTTTGCCCGCCGGGATTTCGTCGAGCGGATCGTAGTCATCGACGCCGAAAAAGTAGCGCGCTTCGATCCCCTTCTCGCGCAGCGTGCGAAAGATGGCGTCGTGGATGAGCACGCCGCGCATCGCGCCGACATGCACGCGGCCGGAGGGCGTTTTCGAGTCGTTGATGATTTGTGGGCCGTGGCATTTCGCAGCCACGTCTTCGGTCCAGAACATAGGGGCGCCTTAGATAGCCGCGCGCGGAGCGAAGTCGAGCAGTTTGGCAGCCGTCCTTCCGCCTCGCTACTGCCGCGGGATCGTCCAGGTCTTCTTCGTCTCGACCTGCTGGATGACGGCCTGATCCTGACTCAAATCCATCACTTTGTACTGCGAGCCCTCCTCCGCCGGCCACGAGAAGACGTCGCCCCTCCGGACCTTGAGCGTCGTTTTGCCATCGGGCGACGCCAGCACCGCGTAGGTCGCCGCAGTGCGCGCCGGCAGGTCCTTCATCAGGACGATGTTTTCCTTGGTCGAGGAATCTTCAAACGCCACTTGCGAGAGATTCACCCGCTCGCCGCTCTTATCGAAATCCTGCTTCGTCTCGACCCGTCTCACCTTCAGCGGCAATCCCCGGATGGTATCGCCCTCCTGCACCGTGATCGTCTTCGCATCGGGCTGATCCGTGCGTTTGATGCGCGCCTTCCCGCCCTCGATTGATTCCAAGGCCAGCGGCAAAACCACTTCGTTGTATTCCGTCATCCGAATTCCTTTGTGAATTCCCGGGCGGGCATTCTTGTCGTGCGGATCGGAGTCGGCCAAAAATTCATCGCGATTGCTGAACCCGTCGCCATCCGGATCGGCGTCGAGCATCGTCGGATCATTGAGGTCGAGGTTGTATTTCTTGAACCACACCTCGTAAGCCGCCTGATCCGAGGCGCTCCCTCCCGCGCTCGCCGTCATCGAATTTGCCGACGTGCTGGGATCCCCCGTCGGGCCGGTCCCTGGCGCTTCTGCGGACCCCACTCGCTCCGCCGCGGGCAGCGACTGTTCAGCCTCCCGCGCGACTTCGGTTTCAACGGTTTCCTTTTTTCCGCAACTCGTCACCAGCAGGGTGGAGCAAGCCGCGACGGTGAACCAGCGAAGGGAACTTTTCATAGCGACGCGATTGTAGGCTGCGCGATGGAATGCGCAAACCGCTTGTTGCCCGCCGCGCCGTTTCCCAGCGCTCGTGGGGACTGGACGATCGCGAAGCCAGAAACACCGGCGCGGTGCTTTAGGGGCGCTCGCGGTTGCGGTGATATTTTTTCCCGAGCACGTCGCGCAGCGGATCGTCGTCCTCGGCGCCGAAGCCGTAGTGCAGATGGCGAATCCAGCCTTCGGCGTGCTGGAATTTTTTGCTCTGTTTTCCCAGCCGGAGGGAAAATTCATCCATCGTCTTGAGATAACTTTCCTGACCCTGCGTGACATCGAGCCATTCCTTTTGCGAGGCATGGCAGGCCAGCGCCACGCGTTTGGTCGCGTGGACGCTGGTCGTATCGACGAGCAACTCGGGCGTCACCGGTTCGCGCAAGGGTGTGCACTGGCCATGCGGCATGGCGTGGTAGATCACGCACGGCGTCAGGTCCGGCACCCGTTGCGGGAGCGAGCGGAAATTTGGGATGCCGCGCGAAAAAGCGGCGGTGACCGCGAGGCGCGCGACGGTCATGTGATCTTCCATGTAATCCGCGAGCGCATGCGTGAGCACGACCGTCGGCTGCGCCGCGCGCACCACGGATGTGAGGCGGCGGATGTTCTGCTCGGTGTAGAAGACGAGCATGTCGTCACAGAACGGCGCATACCATTTCGCGCCGAGCAGCTTCGCCGCGGCCTGCGCTTCCTTGCGCCGCGTCTTCGCGGTCTGCGCGGCGGACATCACGGTGCTGCCCATGTTGCCGCTCGAGACGTTCAGGTAGTGAATGTCCCAGCCCGCGGCCTTGAGCTGTAGCAACGTGCCGGCCATGACGAACTCGATGTCGTCGGGATGCGCCGCGATCACCAGAGCAGAAGGCATCGACTAGGCGGTCGCGATCTCGCTGAGCTTCACCGGGCGCCTCTCCGCCGCCGACAAATCGGCCGCGGCAATGACCCGGTGCGTGGCGAAAGCATCGGCGAAGCTCGTCAGCGGCATGTCCTTGTCCTGCTCCAGCGCATCGAAGAACGCCTGGAATTGCGTCTGGTAGGGATGATCGCTCACGTCGCCGCTATCGAGCATCTTCATCGAGAGTTGGGACCAGGCGTGTTTGTCGAGACCGAGCTTCATCGAGTGGAATTTGTTGTCGAGGATCGAGCCTTCGCTGCCCACGAGATGGGTGTGGAAATAGTAGGGCTGGAAGCAATCGACGACCGCCGCATTTTTGCCGACGGCGCCATTTTTGAAACGCACGAGGGTGGTGGCGGTGGTCTGGTACTCGTAAGCTTGGAAGATCGGGTGGGCGCTTTGCGTGGCGAAGCTGGTCACCTCCTCGGCTTCGCTGCCCATGCAGAGCAGGAGCGCGTCGAGCGCGTGACAACCGGCGGTCAGCAGCGCGCTGCCGCCCAGTTCCTTCTTCGTGTTCCAACGATACTGGCCATACCACGGCCCGATGCCGTGGTAATAATCGATCTCACCGTAATGCAGGGAACCAACGAGGCCCTGATCGATCACCGCTTTCGTCGCCTGAAATTGCGATGACCACCGGCACTCGAAACAGACGCACACCTTCACGCCGCTCTCCTCCGCGGCCTGCTTCATCGCGAGGATGTCGCTCCATTCGATGGCCAGGGGTTTCTCGACGATGATGTGTTTGCCATTCTGCGCCGCGGCGACGAACTGCGCGGCGTGCTGGTTCGGATAGCTGGTGATATCCACCGCGTGAATGTCCGGGCTGGCCAGCATCGCGGCGAGATCCGTGTAGGCGGTGATCGGGCTGCCGTGTTTGGCGGTCAGCTCCGCGGAATCCAGCGGGCGCGAAGACCAGACGGCAGTGACCTGGGCGTTCGAGGTGGCGTTGATCGCGGCGATGTGAGCCGTGCCGGCCCAGCCATAACCGATGACGGCGACGTTGTATTTTTTGCTCATAGAAAAAAGGCGGTGACCGCGAATCGAGTTCTATTTCTCGCCTTTCAGGAAGGCGAGCAGGTCGGCGAGATTCTGGGGAGTCATCGCGGCGTCGAGCCCCGGTGGCATGAGCGAACCGGGCAGCGCGGTCAGCGCCTTGATGTCCGCGCGGAGGATATTTTCCTCAGCGCCACCGGGCTGCCGGATCGCTACGCTGGTCGGCGTCTCCGAGGTGAGCAGGCCCACGAAGCCCCGTCCATCCTTGGTTTCGCAGGTATAGGCGGTGAAGGCGGGCAGGATTTCCGCATCGGGCGCCACGATGTGGAAGACGATGTTCTCCTTGGTCTGCTTGCGGATATCGAGGAGGTCGGGGCCGACCGTGACCCCCTCGCGATCGAGCCGGTGGCAGGTCGCGCAGAGTTGTTTGAAGACCGCGCGTCCATGCTCCGCCTTGGGCGCCAGTGCGAGCGCAGCCTGCGCCTTGGCATCCGAGGCGGCGCGATTCGTTTCGGTCGCGGCAAAGGCTTTCGCCGCGCGCTCGCGCAATCCGACATCGGCATGTTTGGCAAAGACCTGGCGGCGCTGCGGAGTGAGCGCGGCGGCGGGCAGATCGCCGGTTTCGATCGCGGCGAGCAGGCCGTCGAGTTGTTTGGCCCGCGCGAGCAGCGCGCCGAGCACGGTTTCGCGCAACGATGGGCTGTAGTTCGCCCACGCCCCCGGAGCGAGCAGCACTGCGGCGGCGCGGTTGCCGTCGAGAGTGGCGAGGCTGCGGATGGCGGCGCTGCGGAGCGTGTCATCGGGCGCGTTGGAGAGCGTTTGCTGGAGCGGCGCGGCGGCGGTTTCCCACGTGCTGCGCGCGAGCAGGCGCACGAAGAGCAGGCGGGCGGCGGGAGTCGTCGCGGGATCCGGGGCGGACTTTGCGGCCACGGCGAGGACCGTTTGGAAAGCGGGCGTCTTCTCTGCGCCCTTCAACTCCCCGAGCAACGCGGCGAGCGCGAGTTTGTTATCGCCCTTCAATTCCTCGAGCACGCCGAGCACGCTGGCGGGATCGCTGAACGACCGGCCCAAGGCGGACAACAGTTCCAACTCGCCGGCGCTCCCACCCTGCAGCTTCGGCCAAAGCGCGCGGAGGAACTCCGCCTCGCGACCCGCCACGCCGCTGAGCACGGCCGCGCGCGTCCACCGATCCTCGACGTCGCGCGCGGCAATGCTGGCCAGCGTCGGCACAACGAAATCGGCGCGCGAATCACCGAGCGCGAGCGCCAAGCCAAAGCGCACGCGCGGATTCGCATCCTCCGCGAGACGCGCGACCGCAGCGGCATCGGGCACCGCTTTGTTCACTTCGGCAAATTCATCGCGGAAGGCGGGAAGCGGTCGGACAGGTGTCGGCGTCTGCCCGGTAATCCGCCAGATGCGACCGTGCTGCTTGCCCGTCTCGAAGTCGGTGTGTTTGCGTACTTCCTCGGGCAGATAGTCCGGGTGTTCGATGGTCGTACGGACCATGTCGGCGACATAGAGCGCGCCCTCGTTTCCGCGGGCGAGGAATACCGGGCGGAAGGAATCGTCGCGCGAAGCGAGGAACTCGCGGCCTTGGAGCAGAGAGACCGCGGAGAAGGTGGCGCCGCGTGATTCGAGGCGATCGACGTGGATCAGATTGCCCGTCGGGTCGCAGGAAAAGACCGCGCCGTCGTAACGTGCGGGCAGCGCGCCACCCCGCCAGACGTGCACCCCGCACGCCGCACTGAACGAACCGGCGTGCGAATCCGCGGTCGTGATATTCGCGCTGATCGGGAACAGCTTCACGCCGTCGCCGCCGCCTTTGAGGCCAGTCTTCACGTTGCGCTCAGAGCAGTCCTGCACGGTTTCGCTGAAGGCGAGGCGCGGATTGCGGGCGAGCCATTTCGACGAGAGGACGACGTGCTGCACAGGCAGGCGATTCATGCAGATGAACCGGCGACCGAAGTCGTCAAACGTCATGCCGTATTGCGATTTTCCATCCACGTTTTCGACGACGAGGGTCTCGGGATGAAAGCGCACATCGGCGGTCATCTTGAGCGGGGCACGGTCGGGATGCTCGGGCGCGGTGATCGTTCCGCCCGCGAGTCCCGCCGCCAGATAGATCCAGCCGTCCGGGCCGACGGTCGGTGCGTTCACGCGCAGTTGCGTGCTCTTCGCGGTCTCGAAACCGGTGAGCAACACGCGACGTTCATCGGCCCGGCCGTCGCCGTCGGTGTCCTTCAGAAACAGCACGTCGGGCGCGCACGTGACGATCACGCCGCCACGCCACGCGAGCACGCCGTTGGGGAAGGTGAGGCCGTCGGCGAAGACGGTGCGTTGATCCATGCGCCCGTCGCCGTCGGTGTCCGAGAGGAGTGCGATCACACCCTGCGGCGGTTTTTCGGTGTTTGGATAACCGCGATTTTCGGCGACGAAGAGGCGGCCCTTTTCATCGAAAGCGAGCGCGCAGGGCGAGGCAACGAGCGGTTCCGCCGCGACGAGTTCGATGCGCACGTCATCGGCAGTCTCGAAGGATTTCAGCGCCGCTTCGGGCGAAAGCTGCGCGTGGCCGAACGGACCGGCGACAAGCGACAGAGCGAGCGTGGCGGCGAAGCTCCGGGTAGCGCGGACCCTGCTCATTTCACCTGCGCGGGTTGATTGCCGTAAAGCCAGCCCGATCCCTTGAACGGTGGCACCTTGGGGTGCTCGGGCAGCGGCGACGGCTTGAGTTTCTGCGCGAGTTCAATGCCGATATCGCGGAACTCATCGCCCGCGGTGATCTTGAGATTGCTGTAGCTGGTTAGCCGCGTTTCGTAGCCGCCGCCCGTCTTGGGATGAAACGCTTCGAGCGTCGGCACGTAACCCACGCAGCCATTCGCCAGCTCGACCGGAAAGCTCATCGGGAAGCCGCTGTCCTTCTTGATCTGCAGTCCGTACTCGCAAAAATATTCCGCGGGATTCGACACGCAGACGACCGGCCCGATCTGCACGGCTTGCACTTCCACCTCGACCTTCGGTTCCTTCGCGATCAGCGCGTCGAGCAGCACGGTTTCCTTCGCCCAGACCCAGTCCGCACCGGCTTCCTTCGCGTCTTTTGCGGCGAGTTCATAAGCGGCTTTCACGCGCTCGGGCGCGGGCACGCGACGCGGAATCTTCCACGTCTCCTGCAACGCCGCTACCGGCACCTCGGCGGTGCGCGTCTGCGACATGCCGACCAGCACTTTCAGCGTTTCCGCGCCGACCCGCCCGCCGACCAACTGCGCCCAGGCATCGCCATCCGGATTCGCGTTCAAATCGAGATTGTTCACCTGCGTGACGTCGCCGCTCGCGCCTTGCAGGAAGACGACTTTCGTCTCCGCGCCGTAGAATCCCTGGATCACTTTTTCGAGGTAATAGATCCAGTTTGCGCCGACCCACGGCCCGCTCGTCGTGGCGTGGCAGGCGAAATTCACCACGCAGCCCACCAGTTTGCCCTCGGGATTCCAGTAGCCGATCACGCCGACTTCCGGATCGACCGGCCCGGCGAAATCCACGTTGTCGGGGTTGCCTTTGCCCGGGTGCGACGCCGCCTGTCCGTCCCACATCCGGATGCGGCGGTTGAAAGCCACGGTATCTTCCTTGCCCGTCCCAAAGCTCGCCGTGCCTTCCGCGCGCGCTTCATTCGCCGCGACCACCGCCTCGACGATCGCATCGCGCACCTTCGCCACGTAACCCGCATCGGCGCAGGACGATTTGTTGTAGGCAAGGTCTTTCACGAAATCCGACGCGTGGTCGAAATCGCCCGGCTGAATCATGATGATCGGTCCCGAGGAGTGCGAATGCGACGCGCCGATCATCACGGCGTTGCCGGGAATGCCGCAGCGCTCCGTGATCTTCGCCCGCGCCTCGAGGACCACATGGCGCGGCACGCCGAGTGCATCGAGCCCGACCAGCGCTACGCGGTTTTTCCCGTCGTCGAAAACACACGCGCGCACCTTGCACGGGTCGTGGATCTTCTTGGCGAAAGCCTTGCCGTAGCCGCCGGGCACTTCCATCCCGACCTCCGGTGTGATGTCCCGCTCGGCAAATCCCGCCTTCACGCCGGCGTGACACAGGAGCGGAGCAAGGCAGGCAACGACAGCGAGGAAATGCTTGTTGTACATGGGCGGGAGAAAGTGCGCGCAATAGAACGCTGTGGGAAATATCAGGCAAGCGCGAAGATCGTCGTTTCGGAAATTTCGTTCCTAAAAAAGCTCACTTTCGATGCTTTCACTTCCGACGCTTTGGCTTTGCACCGTCGCACGACGCTGCCACGTTCTACCCGCTTATGTTCCGCCCCATCCTGTCGCTGCTGCTTGCTCTCGTCCCGACGCTTCACGCGCAATCCACCAAACGCGAGCCGCGCGAATTTCTCCCCGCGCCGTTCGATCAATACCTCGCGCGCCGCGTCGCGGAGGTGTCCTCGCCGGATTGGCGGAAGGATATCACGCGCGAGAATTGGCCGGCGAAACAAACGGCGATGCGCGCGCAACTCCAGCACATGCTGGGGCTGGATCCGTGGCCGGCGCGCGGCGACCTGAAGCCCGTCATCACCGGCACCGTGCCAGGCGATGGCTACATCGTGGAAAAGCTGCACTTCCAGTCGCTGCCCGGGCTTTACGTGACGGCGAATCTTTACCGGCCCAAGGAAGTGAAGCAGCCGCTGCCGACGATCCTCTACGTCTGCGGCCATGCGAATGTCGTCGAGGGTGGTGAAAGCATGGGCAATAAAACCGGCTACCATCATCACGGCGTGTGGTTTGCGCGGAATGGCTACGTCTGCCTGATCATCGACACCATTCAGCTCGGCGAAATCCGCGGTGAACATCACGGCACTTACAAGGACGGGCGCTGGTGGTGGGCGGCGCGCGGTTACACGCCCGCCGGCGTGGAAGCGTGGAATGGCATGCGCGCGCTGGATTATCTCGAGACGCGGCCCGAGGTGGATCGCACAAAATTCGGTATCACCGGCCGCTCGGGCGGCGGCGCGTATTCGTGGTGGGTCGCGGCGCTGGATGAAAGGATCAAGGTCGCTGTGCCGACCGCCGGCATCACCACGATGAAGAATCACATCCTCGACGGCGCGATCGAAGGCCACTGCGACTGCATGTTTCATGTGAATACCGAGCGCTGGGATTTCGATCGGCTCGCCGCACTCATCGCGCCGCGCCCACTACTCATCGCCAATACCGACAGCGACGCGATCTTCCCGCTCGACGGTGTCGTGGAAATCTTCAACCGCACCCGTGCGCTCTACCGCGCCCTCGGCCAGGAAGACCACATCGGCCTGCACATCGCCGAAGGCCCGCACAAGGATACGCAGCCGTTGAATGTTGGCGCATTCAACTGGCTGAACCGCTGGCTGAAAGGCGCGGATCGCATGGACCTGATCAGCGAACCCGCGCGCAAAGTGCACGAACCACGCGCGCTCAAGGTCTTCGCCGAAATCCCAAAGGACGAAAAAGTGACGAAGGTGGACGAATTTTTCGTTCCCGGTTTTGTGAAGACGGTGAAAGCGCCGACCGCGGACGAATGGCCGGCACTGCGGGATCGCTGGCTGGAAACGCTGCGCCGCGATTGCTTCCGCGCGTGGCCCGAGGGTGAAGCCAAAGCCCGCGTAACCAGCACGACCGAACACACCGCCGAAGGGCTGCGGATGACAATCAGCGAGTTCACGAGTGAAGAAGGAATCCCGCTCACGCTCTGGCTGCTCCAGCGCGCGGATCTCAAGCCGGAGGAAAGTGAACTCGTCGTCCTCAATGTGCTCGGCGACGAAGGCTGGGCGGATTTCCGCGCCATCGCTGCGGCTGGATTCGCGGCCCAGTTTCCCGGCGCGACACCCGACACCAAAGCCTTTGCCGAAGAGCGCAAAATGCTGCTCAGCACAAAATGGGCGATGGCCTACGTCGCCCCGCGCGGCGCCGGCCCGACGAGTTGGGCCGCGCTTTCGCTGACCAAACAAACCCATCTGCGCCGCCGTCTGCTCCTGCTCGGCGAATCGCTGGAGAGCGGCCAGGTCTGGGATATCCGCCAGGCGGCAGCGGCGCTCCGCTCGCTGCCCGGCTTCGCGCAAACGCCGCTCTGGCTCCAGGCGCAGAAGACGATGGCCGCGAACGCACTCTACGCCTCGCTCTTCATCCCCGACGTGAAGCGCCTCGACCTCCACGCGCTCCCCTCCTCGCAAAAGGACGGCCCCATCTACCTCAACGTCCTGCGCCATCTCGATCTCCCGCAAGCCGCCGCGCTGGCCGCCGAACGCTCGACGCTCGCCATCTATACTGCCGACGGCCCGGCCTGGCGCTACACCATTGACACGGCCAATGCGCTCGGCTGGGACAAAAAGCGCGTGCAAATCCGCCAACCGATGGACGCGACCGCGACCACGGCACCCTAGGCGCACTCTCCCCCTATGAAACTCTTCGCCTTTCTCTTCCTCGTCGCC
>JBBQIZ010000009.1:0-45103 GCA_038325425.1 Chthoniobacterales bacterium | reverse complement strand
GGCTGAATGACGGCGCGCCGGGGAAGAAATTTCCAACCGGCACCGGCCGCTTCGACACGCGCGTTTACAAACTCTTCGAGGCCTTTCAATCGCTCGAAGACCAGGTGTTCCGTCTCGACGGAAAAATGAGTGCCGCGGCTTACAAACACAGCACCGCGCATGTGCTCCACGCGCTCGGCCTGCTCGCTTCGCCCGAGGCGCATCCGGCGTGCAAGGATTTGCGCGGAGCGGATGAAGCGGCCCAGATGGAAGCGGCGCTGCGCCGTCCGCGGCGCGTCGCGGAGAAGCTGGGGATTCCGGGGTTTTGAAGGTGCGCGGGCCTCTGGTCCGTTCCGTAATCGGGGTCCCAACAACGGGAACTCCGCACCGGCCAAACCCTCCCGGTAAATTTCGTTGCGGAGGGACGCCGCAACGGGCGGGCCGGGGCCCCCGCTACCCGGAACTCACTGCGCCACACACCTCCCGATACGTGGCCAGCGCGAGGAGTGGCCAGTTGTTCCGATACATGTCGTAGCGCAGGTAGAAAACGCGCGGGAAACCGGTGCCGGTCACCTGCGGTTCGGTCCAGCTCCCGTCGGCGTTTTGCGTGTCGAGCAGCCAGGCGATGCCGCGCCGGATCGAGCGCCGGTCGAGCGCGGCTGGCTCCGTCGGATCCTTGGCCGCGAGGAGACCCATGAGCGCCCACGCGGTCTGCGAAGCGGTGCTCGGGCCTTTGCCTTTGAGATGCGGGTCGTCGTAACTCGCGCACGTTTCACCCCAGCCGCCGTCTTCGTTCTGGCAGCTTTCCAGCCAGTCGCGCGCGCGGACGATCCACGGCTGGCGCATGTCTTCGCCGATGGAATGCAGCCCCCGCAGCACCTGCCACGTCCCGTAGATGTAGTTCACGCCCCAGCGGCCATACCACGAGCCATCGCTCTCCTGCGTCGTGCGCAGGAGACGCAGCGCGCGGCGCACGATCAGGCTTTCCCGATCGAAGCCAATCGTGCCGAGCAACTCGAGCACGCGCCCGGTGAGATCGCTGCACGTCGGATCGAGGATCGCGTTGTGATCGGCAAAGGGGACGTCTTCGAGCCAGCGCTGCGTGACGTCCCTATCGAAAGCCGCCCAGCCGCCGTCACGGCATTGGAAACTGAGCAGCCAGCGGAGCGCGCGGGCAAATTGAGGAGAACGTTCAACGTTCAACTTCCAACGTTCAACTTCCAACGCGGAAGACGGCGCGGCGCTCGATGGTTCCGTTGAACGTTGAGCGTTGAACGTTGCACGTTGCACGTTTCCCTCCACCCGCGCCAGCGCGGCCAGCACCATCATCGTGTCGTCCGTATCGGGATAAAAGCGATTGCCGAACTCGAAGGCCCAACCGCTCGGTTCGACGCCTGGATTCTTCACGCACCAATCACCCGGCGTCCGCACTTCCTGCGCGCGCAACCAGTCAACGGCACGCTGGATTTCCGCGCTCTGCGGATCGACTCCGCTATCGAGGAGCGCGATGAGATTGATCGCCGTATCCCAGACCGGCGAGAGGCATGGCTGGATGCGGAAATCCTGCGGATCATCGACAAAGAGGCCCGCGAAGTCGCGTTGCGCCTTGAGGTAGAGCGGATGTTCGCGGGAATAGCGCAGGGTCTTCAGCGTGATGAGCGCATTGAGCATCGCGGGAAAGATCGCCCCGAGTCCGTCGCTTCCCTCGCCCATGCGCGTGGTCATCCAGGTCTCCGCGCGCGTCAACGCCGCCCGCCGCCACGGCTTCCACGGCAGGGCATGGAGCGCCTTGAGCAATCGATCGCACCCGAGGAAAAAATTCGCCCACGAAAGCCACGGACGCTGCCAGCCCAGCCCGAGATCATCCTCCTCCGAACCCACCGGATACAGCTCGTGCAGATGCAACTCCGCGGGGAGTTGCCGCGTCGGCTTGTGGTGATTCAGGATGGCCAGCGGGATGAGCATGGCGCGAGTCCACGAGGACAATTCGTAGATGTTGAAAAAGCACCAGCGCGGGAAAAAGACGATCTCGACCGGGACGGTCGGGAGATACTTCCACGGAAATTGGCCAAGCAACGCGAGGTAGAGCTTCGCGTAGGTGTTCATCTTCGGGATGCCGCCGAGCCGCAAGATGGACGCGCGCGCTTCCTGCATCCACGGCTGCGTCGGCGCATGGCCGGCCAGTTTCAGCGCGAAGTAGGCCTTCACGCTGGCGCTGACTTCGCTCGGGCCGCCTTCGTAGATATTCCAGCCACCGTCGGGAAGCTGGCGGCGGCGAATGTGCGCGACGCATTTTTCCTGCAGCACCGGATCGAGTTCATCGGCCCAGTGCATGTGCAGCACGACGTCTGAGCAAAGCGTGCTATCGACGAAAAGCTCGCCGCACCAGTAGCCCTCCGAGTGCTGGAGCCGGAGCAGGTTGTGCCGGGCGCGGCGGAGGGCAGTCTCAAATCGGTCGCGGGCGGCATCCGACGGAGTATCGGTGAAAATCACGCCCGCACTTTGGGGCGCTTCCGACTCGCGGCGCAAACCCGAATCGACGCGCGCTCCGGGTTCCGGAACCGCGGCCACGAGCCAATCAAAAATCCAGCGGCGGCGGAGGAGGAAGCTTGATCGTGGTGTCAATCACCGCGGCCTGCTGTTCCATGGGTCGCACCGGCTCGGCCCGCCGCACTTCCGGCTCCGCCGAAGCGCCATCCGCCGGCGCTCCGGTCACCACCGCCGCGCTATCCACCGGGGCGGTCTGACCGTCGAGGCTCTTCATCGCGATGGCGTTGTTGATTGCCTGGATGGAGTTGTAAGGATCGGTCCCGAGCACCGTCGGCGCTTTCATCACCACCTTTTGGACGGCGGACACGTCCACGGCGAGCGCGGCGCGCGGCCACTCCTCACCGGGGATCACTTTCACAAAGCTCTTCGCGCCACCGCCGCCGTGGACGTCGCAACCATTCTTCGGCGCCTGATCCTCCGAGAGAATTTCGAAGAACGTCGTGCGCCGCTGGACCTTGTCGCCGGTGTCCTTGTTCTCCACCGTTTCCACGCAGCGATCCGTCGCGAGCAGGCCTGAAGCGGAGCACAGCTCGCATTTGATGATGCCCCTCGGCTGCGCGATTTCCTGCGGCCGGTAGGTGGCAAAAGTCGCCTTCATCACGTTGGCCCAAATCGGGAGCGCAATCTCGTTGCTGAAGGCACCGCGATAGATCGTCGAGGGTTTGTCGAACCCGGTCCAAACGCCGCAGGTCACCGCGCTGGAATAGCCGATGAACCACAAGTCGGTGAAATTGTAGGCCGTCCCCGTCTTACCCCCGAGCGGGAATTTTTTCAGCCCGAGTTCCGTGAACGTCTTGTCCGCCGTGCCGCGCTCCAGCACCTCCTCGAGGCAACTGTGGATCTCGTAGGCCGTCGTCGCCTTGATGACCCGCTGTTTTCCTGGCTTCGCCTGAAAGACCACCTTGCCGCCCTGATCCTCGATGCGCTGAATGATGAACGTCTTTTCCGGACGCACGCCGCCATTTGGGAAAATCGTATTGGCCAGCGTCATCTCCATCAGCGTCGCCTCGCTGCTCCCGAGAAACGTCGCGGGAAAGGGGCGCAGGGTACTTTCGATGCCCGCGAGTTTGGCCAGCGGCAGCACCCGATCGAGACCGGTCATCATGCCCAGTCGCACCGTCGCCGCGTTCTTGGAAGTGACCAAGGCGTGGCGCGCGGTGATCGTGCCTTCGTATTTATTGTCCACGCGCTCCGGACCCCACTCCCCGAGAATGCCGGTCTGCCCGCCGATCATCACCTGCCGGTTATCGATCACCGCGTCCTGCAGGAGCGTGCCCGGGTGGAACCCTTTTTCAAACGCGGCCGCATAGACAAACGGCTTGAACGCCGTTCCGGTCGGGCGACGTGCAGATACCGCGCGATCGTAGGAGCTATGCGAAAAGTCGCGTCCGCCGATGAGGGTGAGGATGCCGCCGGTGGTGTTGTCGAGCACCACCACCGAACCCTGCAAATAAGCGGGCAGCGGAAGTGGCGGCACGTCGGCCCCGGTGTTCGCCGCCGCCTGAGCCGCCCGCTGGTAGGCACGGTACTGGGTGTCGTATTTGGCGAAGGTCTGATGTTCGAAGCCTTCGTGCCGCTCGACGACATCGAGCTGCTCGCGCAACGCCTTCTCGGCCTTCTTCTGCAGCTCGCCGTCGAGCGTGGTGTAGATGCGATAACCGTCGCTGATCGCCGCATCGCGTCCGTACTGCGCGATGACCTGCTGGGCGACCAGATCCATCGCGTAGGATTCCTGGTGAATAGGCCGGCGGTTCTTGACGATCAGATCTTCGGCCAGCGTCCGCGTATATTCTTCCTTGGAGATCTGCTGCAGTTCGAGCATCCGCCCAAGCACGAAATCGCGCTGTTCGATGCAGGCCTTGCGATTGCGCCACGGCGACAGCTTGTTCGGGCTCTTCAGCAGCCCGGCGAGGGTCGCCGATTCGGAAAGATTCAGATCTTTGGCCCGCTTGCCGAAAAAACCACGCGAGGCGGATTCCGCGCCGTAAAAACCGTCTCCGAAGAAGACGCGATTGAGGTAGAGCTCGAGGATCTTCGGCTTCGAGAACCGCTGCTCGATTTCCTGGGCCACGAACATTTCCAACACCTTCCGGCCATAACCACGGTCATTGCTCGGGAGTTCGACGGGAAAGGAATTCCGCGCGAGTTGTTGGGTGAGCGTGCTCGCGCCCTGCCGGGTGCGGCCAGCCTGATAGTTTTTCACCGCGGCGCGCACGACGCCAAAGTAATCGATCCCCGAGTGCTGGTAGAAACGATTATCCTCAGCGGCGACGACCGCTTTGAAAAGCCACGGCGAAAGATCCTCCGGTCCCACCTGATCGCGGTTCTGGATGAAGATGCGCCCGATCGGTTGCTTGTTGCGATCATAGATGACGCTGGCCGACTCCATCTCCTCCAGCTTGCTGTAATCGAAACTCTGCGCCCGCTTCTCCCAATTCCCCTTCTCGACCAGCGCGTAAATCACCCCCGCAGCCACGATCGCGACAAGCAGGAAAACCACCGTGAGAAACCAGGTGCGAAGATAGAGCGGCTTGCGGTAATGGGGTAAATCCCACATGGGAGTCGGCGGAAATCGGGTTTGTAAGTCCCACGAAAGCCCAGACGGCGCAATCCGCAATTTCCGCGGCGGGCTGGCCTTTGGCGGCCCATCCGCTAAATCCCCGCCATGCCCGAAGCTTCCACTCCGCTCGCCGTTTCACTCCGCGCGGACATGGCCCGACGTGGACCGATTCCGTTTCGCGATTTCATGGCGTGCGCCCTCTACGATCCGGCGCACGGCTTCTACGGCGCGGGCCGGGCGCGGGTCGGCCGCCGCGGCGACTTCTTCACCAATGTCAGCGTCGGCCCGCTCTTCGGACGCCTCCTCGCACGGCAGTTTGCCGAGATGTGGAGGCGCCTGGGCGAACCGGCGAAATTCGCGATCGTCGAGCAGGGCGGCCATCACGGCGATTTCGCGGCGGACGTGCTCGCCGCGCTGCGGGACTGGGCGCCGGGATGTTGGGCAGCGACGACCTACTGGCTGGTCGAACCGCTGACCGCACTGCGGGCCGTCCAGGGAAAAAAGCTCACCGTCTGGGCAGACGAGAAGGTGCGCTGGGCGGAATCGCTCGCCACGCTGCCGCGCTTCACCGGCGTTCATTTTTCCAACGAATTGCCCGACGCTTTTCCGGTCCACCGCGTCGTCCGGCGCGGCGGGGAGTGGCGGGAACGGGCGGTCGATTGGCAGAACGATCGTTTTGTCTTCGTCGATGCACCGCTTTCCACCGAGGCGCTGACGACCGCGCTCGCCCTTCTCCCTGCGCTCCCGCCGGACTATGAGACGGAGATCAATCTCGCCGCGCCGGCGTGGATCGCCGAAGTCGCCGCCCGGCTCGAGCGCGGCTTTCTCCTCGCCATCGACTACGGATTTTCCCGCGCCGAATACTACCGCCCGGAACGCACCACCGGCACGCTTTCCGCCTACGCCGGGCACCAGCGCGAAGCCGATCCCCTCGCCCGTCCCGGCGAGATCGACCTGACCGCGCACGTCGATTTCACCAGTCTCGCCGAAGCGGCGGTGCAGGCCGGTCTGGAAATCGCCGGCTTCACCGATCAGCACCACTTTATGGTCGGACTCGGCCAGTTGCACTTTACGGAAGAAATCGCGGAGCCGCAGGATATGCGCGCCTACAAAACGCTGATGCACCCGAACTTGATGGGCCGCAGTTTTCACGCGCTCGGCCTCGCCCAAGGCATCGGGGAATCCCGCTTGAGCGGTTTTCGTTTTGCGCCCGACGCCCGACGGGCGCTCTTTACCTGACCAGCCCGCGCAACTGCTCGCAGAGTGCGCTGATTTGCTTCGCCGTATGCCGCGCGGAGATCGTGACCCGCAGCCGGGCCGCGTCCCGCGCCACCGTCGGGAAACGAATCGCCGGGACAAAAAACCCGCGCTCCGCGAGTACCCGCGCCGCTTCCACCGCGGCCTCGGCGCCGCCCATGATGACCGGGATGATCGCGCTCTGAACCTTGCGCTCGCCGGCAAAAAGCGCCGGCATTTCCCGGGCGAAATGCGCGAGATTACGGCGCAACATTTGCCGCCGATTTTCGCCCGCGGGCGACATCATGAACTCGATCGCCGCCATCGCCGCGGCCGCCACGGCGGGCGGCTGGGCCGTCGAATAGATGAAGCTGCGCGCGCGATTGATGAGCAGGTCGATCACTCGGCGCGAGCCGCAGACGTAACCGCCGCTGCCCCCGAGGGCCTTACTCAAGGTGCCCATCTGCAGGTCGATCTCGCCGGCCACGCCGAGCTGATCCGCCAGCCCACGCCCGTGCGCGCCGATCACCCCGACCGCGTGCGCTTCATCGAGCAGGAGCAGCGCGCCGTAGCGTTGTTTGATCTCCACGATCTCCGCCAGTTTCGCCCAATCCCCATCCATACTGAAGACCGATTCCGTGACGACCAACAGGCGGGCCTCCGGATAATTTTCGCCCGCCCACTGCAGGTGGCTTTCGAGTTTGCCGAGATGGTTGTGCGGAAAGATGCGGAGATGCGCGCCGCTCATCTTTGCGCCATCGATGAGGCTGGCGTGGCAGAGTTTGTCGAGGATGACGACGTCCTCCTTGCGCACCAGCGCGCCGATTGTCCCCACCGCCGCCGCGTAACCGCTCGAAAACGTCAGCGCCGCTTCCGTGCGCTTGAATTCCGCGAGTCGTTCCTCGAGCCGCATGTGCGGGGAGAGCGTGCCGCAGACCAGCCGCGAGGCGCCGGAGCCGACGCCGAATTGATCGATGGCCAGCTTGGCCGCTTCGCGCAGCGCGGGCTCCGAGGCGAGGCCGAGATAGTCGTTCGAGGAAAAATTGACCAGCTTCCGGCCGGCAAACTCCAGCGTCGGCTGCTGCGGCGAGTCAATCTCGCGCAACTGCCGCAGGAGCGCGTGCGCCCGCAGTTCGGCCAATTCCGCGTCGATGCTTTGGGCCATGGGGGAAAACCGGAGACAGACGCCTTACGAATGCAGCGCCCAGGCGAGCAAACGATGCGAATTCGTCCAGACCCGGCTGTTGTCACCGAGCACGACGACGATGATGTCGCGCCCACCCGCCGAAGCGCTGGAAATCAGGCACCGCCCGGCGGCGTTGGTCGTGCCGGTCTTCATGCCGTTGCAGGGACCGAAATTCTTCAGCACCGCATTGGTGTTGCTGAAGGTGGTGACCCGTCCGTCGTTGTAGCGCCAGGTGATCGATTTCTGGGCCATGATACTGCGGAGGGTGCGGTTGCGATAAGCAACCAGCGCCAGGCGCGCCATGTCCCGCGCCGTCGAATACTGACCGGGGGCGGGCAGGCCGTTGGGATTGGCGAAGTTCGACTCCTGCATGCCCATTTGCAGCGCGCGGGAGTTCATCTTTTCGGCAAAAGCCTCGACGCTGCCGGCATTGTCCCGCGCCAGCGCGCGCGCCACGTCGTTCATGCTCTTCACGAGCAGGATGTTCAGGAAGTCGTAACGGGAATAAGCATCGCCGGGTTTGATGTAGAGTTTGGTCGGCTCCGCCCAGGTATCGCTCGCTTCGACATACACCTTTTGGTCGAGATTACCGGCCTCCGCGACGAGCAGCGCGGTCAGCAATTTCTGCGTGCTCGCCACCGGGCGGCGCTGATCGGCATTGACCGCGTGGAGCACTTTCCCCGTCGCCGCATCGACCACGATCGCGGACCCCGCGGAGATGATCGGCACGCCGTTCGCATCGACGGCCGGCGCCGCCGGCGGCGCTTTCTTGACCGTCTTTTTGGTCGTCGTCGAAGACTTCTTTTTCGTCGCCGCCAACGCCTCGGGCGCGGCGAGACTGGAAATCAGCAGGACGGAAAGAAACAGCGCAAAAAATCGTTTCATGGAGGCCGCTACTAAAGGAGCCCGCGTACATTTCGCAAGTCGCGATACATCCCGCAGGGGCTATTCTTCCGGGGGCGTAAGACCGCGCGCGACGTCGAGATCGGGAGCGGCGCCGAGTTCCAGGGCCCGCTGGTAGTGGCGGCGCGCGAGTTCGATCGCCGGCGGGTTTCGCTGGAGATAAAAGACCGAGAGATTGAAGTGCGCCTCGGCGTAATTGGGATCGAGTTCCAGCGCCTTGCGCATCTCATCCTCGCCCGCGGAGGACCAGCCTTTCTGCCCGAGGGTGACGCCGAAATAGTGATGCACGGTGGCGTTTTTCGGCTCGAGCACGGCGGCCTGCGCGAGCGAGGCCAGCGCATGGTCGAAGCGGTTTTGATCGTATTGGACGACGCCGAGAATCAGCCAGCCCAGTCCCGACTCCGGCGCGAGGCGCACCGCTCGCACCAAGCGGCGTTCGGCCTCCGGGTATTTTTTTTTCCGATACTCGACGAGGCCGAGATTGATCAACGTCGGCACATTGTCCGGGGCAAGTTCCAGCACCTGAAGGAAGTCTTTCTCCGCGGTGGCCAGATCGCCCTTCGCCATCGCCGACACCGCCCGCCGGGCCAACTGTTGCGCTTCTTCCGAGGTCTTTTTCTTCCCCGGTTCGTCGAGATCCGGCGCCGGGGCGAGGCGAAACTTCGGGTCGGGTCCGGGCGGAGCCGCACTGAGCGGAAGGGCCAGCGCGAGCCACAGCGCAAGGGGGCGCACGTTCATCTTTATTGGGTCGCGCCAAGGACGCGGGCGCGTTCCGTGGCCGCGCGCACGGCGCTGTAAAAGGCCGAGCGCACCGCGCCGGCTTCGAGCGCTTCCAGGCCGGCGATGGTGGTGCCGCCAGGGCTGGTGACTTCGTCGCGCAAGGCCGCGGGATGGCGTCCGGTTTCCACGACCATCTGCGCGGCGCCAACGACGGTTTGCGCGGCGAGTTTCAGGGCAAGATCGCGCGGCAGCCCCATCAGGACGCCCGCATCGGACATCGCTTCAATGACCAGATAAACGTAAGCGGGTCCGCTGCCGCTGAGGCCGGTGACGACATCGAGCAGTTCCTCCTTCACCCGCACGATCACCCCGACCGCGCCGAAGAGCCGTTCCGTCAGCGCCGCATCGGCTTCCGTCGCATTCGGCCCGAGCGCATACGCCGCCGCGCCGCGATGCACGAGCGCCGGAGTGTTCGGCATCACCCGCACGACGCGCGCCGTGGACCCGGCGGCGCCTTGCAGCGCCGCGACCGGCAGACCGGCGACGATGGAAATAATCAGCTTATCGGCCGCGGCCGCGCCGAGGGAACGCAGCGCCGCGAGCGCATCGTTCGGTTTCACGCAAAGGACGAGCACCTCCGCCTGCGCGACGAGTTCGGCATTGCTCGCCACCGCGGTCACCTGGGCGGTCGTCGCGAGTTTCTCCGCGACTCCGGGGACGGCGTCGCTGACGAGGATATCCGCACGCGGAAAGACGCCGGAGTCCGCCGCGCCCTGGACGAGCGCGGTAGCCATTTTTCCGGAACCGACAAAGCCGAGTTTCATCGCGCCATTCCTAAACCGCGCCGCGTCCTTGGGAAGCGGATTTTTCCGCTCACGGCCGCGGGAAGATCCGTTCGTATTCCTTGCGCTTCATCCCGTAGGCCATGAAAGCCGCCCCGATGAAGACGAGGAAGATCGAGAGGAATTGCCCGGCCGAAAGCGGCCCGACCCGCCAGCCCGGATCGGGTTCGCGGAACATCTCGCCGATGATGCGCAGCACGGCGTAGAGCACGAAAAACACGCCCGTCAGGACCCCGCGCGGCATCCGGCAGCGCGTTCGCAAAAACCACAACACCGCGAAGAGCACCACGCCCTCGAGCAGTGCTTCGTAAAATTGGGAAGGGTGCCGCGGGGCCAGGACCTCGCGCAGGTGGGTGCGCACGGCCTCGTCGTGCTGGATCGCTTCCAGCGGGAAGGGTTCGCCCGGGAGCGACTTGGGAAAAAGCATCGCCCACGGGACCGACGCCTCCCCGCCAGCCGGGCCGGCCGGCCGGCCGTAGAGTTCGCCGTTGACGAAGTTCGCCAACCGCACCAGCAGGAGTCCGATCGGAGCGACGACGACCAGACTGTCGCCGATGCTGGTCCACGAAACCTGGTAGCGGCGCGACCAGTAGAGCGTGAACAGGACCAATCCGAGCATGCCGCCGTGACTGGCCATGCCGCCACTCCACACCGCCAACGGCCAGTACCAAGGATCGAGCGAATGATCCTCCCACAGCCCGTAAAAAAGGACCCAGCCGATCCGCCCGCCGAGCATCACGCCGAAGACCGCGGCCCAGCAGATGAAGTCCGTCACCTGCGCGGCGGGCAGATCGGTGTAGCCGCGTTCGGCCAGCCACCGGTAGAGCCAGCCGCCGATCAGGAAGGAGAGCACGTAGGCCAGTCCATACCAGTGCAGCCCCATGCCGTTGGGAAAGCGGATGATGTAGGGACTGAGGTCGTGGAGATAGTAGGCAAGCACCGCGCGCTTTTGCCACAGCCAGCGCGGAGGACAATCGCGATCTTTCTTCCCGCAGGACCGGGCGAGGGCTTGCCGCGGTCGCGGGTCGTGCTCAACCTCACCTTCATGAACGGCCGTTGCGCGCTTTGCCGCCAGCCTGATGGTTCTCCTGCACTGCTGGCCTGGCTGCCGCTCGCCCAGGCCAACGACCGTGCCATCGAGCCGCTCCTCCTCGGCAGCGCACTGGTCGGCATTGCGCTCGCGCTCGTCGCCCTCTGGTCCATGTGGCAGCGGCGCCGCGAATTAGGGCACACGCGGGTGCGTGAACAATGGCTGGCCACGATGCTGCGGAGCATCGGCGACGGGGTGATCGCCACCGATGCCGCCGGCCGCGTCACCTACATGAACGGCGTGGCCCAGGAACTCACCGGTTGGAAAGAGGCGGATGCCGCGCAGAAGCCGCTCGTCAAAATCTTCCAGCCACTCGACCGCACCTCGCGCCTGCCCGGCGAGAATTTCATCGATCGCGTGGTCCGCGAAGGTTGCAGCACGAGCACCGACGCACCGGTCCTGCTCGTGGCCCGCGACGGCGCGGAGAGATTTGTCCTGAGCAACGCCTCGCCCATCCGCGGAGAAGACGGCGCCGTTTCCGGCGTGGTTCTGGCCCTCCGCGATGTCACCGCCAAGGAATTGGGCGAGTCCGCTTTTCAAGCCAGCCAGGAGATGTTCCGCATCATCACCGATCACATCTCCGACTACGTTTCGGTGCTCGATCTCGAAGGCCGGCGGCTCTTCAGCAGCAATTCCTTCGCGCGCATCCTTTCCTCGCCGCGCGACCTTTATCTCACGTCCTCCTTCGCCGAGGTGCATCCCGACGATCGCGAGCGGATCAAGGACCTCTTCGTGGAAACGCTCCGGACCAGCGTCGGTCAGCGGACGGAATACCGGCTGATCAGCCGCGATGGCGAGATCGTCGAACTGGAATCCGTGGCCACAGTCATCCGGGACAGCACCGGCCGGACGGACAAGGTGCTGGTCGTTTCCCGCGACATCAGCGAACGGCGGCGCGCCGAGGAACGCGGCCGCCTCGAACGGGAATTCAGCGACACGCTGATCAATTCGATGCCGGGCATTTTTTATCTCTACGATGCGCGCCGCAAAATTCTCCGCTGGAACAAGAATCTCGAAACCGTCACCGGCTACACCACGCAGGAGTTCGAGACGCTCGATCCGCTGACCTACTTTCCCGAGGAGGAAAAGGCGCTGGTCCACGAGCGCATGCTGAAATGTTTCGCCGAAGGGCAGTCCGACATCGAGGTGCATCTCCTCGCCCGGGACGGACGCCGCACGCCCTACTACGTCACCGGGTTCCGCATCGAAGTCGGCGGCCGGCCCTGCATGCTCGGCGTCGGGATCGACATCACGGCGCGGCTCGCCGCCGAGGAAGCACTCCGCGCGACCATGCATCGGCTGCGCCGGCAAAACGCCGCGCTCGCCGAGCACGCGCGCGGCCCCGGCCTGCTCAATGCCAGCCACCACGAGGCGGTGCGGAAGATCACCGAGCTCGCCGCCGAGACCCTGCAGGCCGCGCGGGTCAGCGTCTGGTTCTACAACGAGGACCGGAGCAAAATCCGCTGCAGCGATCTCTACGAAGCCGTCGGGCGCCGGCACAGCTCCGGCATGGAACTGACCGCGGCCGACTATCCGGCCTATTTCCGCGCGCTGGCCGAGGAACGCGCCATCCCCGCCGACGACGCCGCGACCGATCCGCGGACCTGCGAGTTTTTCCCGGACTATCTCCAACCCCTCGGCATCAGCTCGATGCTCGATGCGCCGATCCGCGGCGGTGCGCGGATGGTCGGCGTGATCTGTCATGAACACACCGGCCCGCGGCGGGCGTGGAAACCCGATGAACAAAGCTTTGCCGGTTCGATGGCCGATCTCGTGGCGCTCAGCCTCGAAGTATCCCGGCGCGATTATGCCGAAGCCGGGTTGCGGGAAGCGCACGCCAGTCTCGAGATCAAAGTCGTCCAGCGCACCCGCGACCTCGAAGCCGCCAACGAACGGCTCCAGGAACTCGACCACCTTAAGTCCGAGTTCCTTTCGACGATGAGCCACGAGCTGCGCACGCCGCTGAATTCGATCATCGGCTTTACCGGCATCCTCCGCCAGGGCCTCGCCGGGCCGGTCAATGAGGAGCAAACCAAACAGCTCGGCATGGTCCAGTCGTCGGCCCGGCATTTACTGGGCTTGATCAATGACCTGCTCGATCTTTCGCGGATCGAATCGGGCAAAATGGAGATCACACGGGAAACGTTCGCCGTCGCCGATCTCGTGAAGGAAGTCGTCCAGATCCTCACCCCTCTGGTGGAGCAGCAAAAGCTGCGCTTCGAAGACCGACTCGATGATCCCGGCCTGACGCTCCATTCCGACCGCAAGCGCTGCTTCCAAATCCTCCTCAACCTCGCGAACAACGCCGTCAAGTTCACCGACGTCGGCCTCGTGCGACTCGCCGTCCGGAGCACGCCGGAGCACGTAGAAATGACTGTGAGCGACACTGGCATCGGCATCAAACCAGAGAACATGACGCACCTTTTCGAAGCGTTTCGTCAGGTGGACGGATCGGCGCGACGTGTTTACGAAGGCACCGGGCTTGGCTTGTATTTGTCGCAACAGCTGGCCACGATGCTCGGCGGACACGTGAGGGCGGAGAGCGAATTCGGCATCGGCTCGCGCTTTACCTTCACCGTGCCCCGAGGCGTCACCTCGGAGCCTACCCCATGAGTCTCAAAATCCTTCTCGCCGAAGATAACGCCTCCAACCGCTATCTCGCCACTTTCCTGCTCAAGGACGCCGGGTTCACCGTGATCCCCGCCCAGAATGGCAGCGACGCGCTCCGCCTCGCCCTCGCGGAAAATCCCGACCTCGTCCTCATGGACATCCAGATGCCCGAGATGGACGGCTACGAAGCCGCCCGGCGCATGCACGCCGACCCGCGACTGGCCGCGATCCCGATCGTGGCGGTGACCAGTTACGCCATGACAAGCGACCGGGCGAAGGCGCTCGAAATGGGGTTCGTCGGCTACATCGAAAAGCCGATTCAGCCCCTCACTTTTGCCGCGGAGATCGCGCGGTTTCTTCCCGAAAAAGCTGCGCAAACATGAAAATCCTCAGCGTCGATGACAAGGCCGAGAATCTCTACATGCTGGAGGCGCTCCTGCGCGGCCACGGGCATCAAGTCGATTCCGCCAGCAACGGGCTGACCGCCCTGCAACTGGCCGAACGCGGCGTTTACGACCTGATCATCTCGGACATTCTCATGCCGCGGATGGACGGCTTTCAGCTCTGCCGCGAACTGAAGAAGGACGAGCGCCTTCGCCTTATTCCCTTCATTTTTTACACCGCGACTTATACCGATCCGCGCGATGCCTCGTTCGCCCTCGGCCTCGGCGCCGATCGTTTCCTGATCAAGCCGCTGGAGCCCGACGCCTTCATGACCGCAGTCGAGGAAGTCGTCGCCGAGCGGGCGCAAGGCGCACCCCATTCCGACGGGCCCCCGGTGGTCGAGGACGAGTCCATCTACCTGAAGGAATACAACGCCCGCCTCGTCGCCAAGCTGGAAAAAAAGATGCTCGACCTGGAGGCGGCCAATCGCGCGCTCATCGAGGACATCACCGAGCGCGAACGCGCCGCGGTGGAACGCGTCAAACTCGAGGAACGGCTCCGGCAGGCGCAAAAGATGGAAGCCATCGGCACGCTGGCCGGCGGCATCGCGCACGATTTCAACAACATCCTCGCCGGCATCATCGGGTTCGCCGACCTCGGGCTGCAGGAGGTCTCCGACGCACTCGCCTCGGACCAACACTTCCGGGAAATTCTCAAGGCCGGGGAACGCGCCCGCGATCTCGTCCGGCAGATCCTCGCCTTCAGCCGGCATCGCGAACAGGACCGCCAGCCACTCCATCTCGACGAAACGCTAAATGAGGCCCTGCGCCTCCTGCGCGCCACGCTGCCGTCTTCGATTAGCATCAACACGAAGATCGACTCGGGCACCGCGAGCGTCCTCGCCGACAGCACGCAGGTCCACCAGATCGTCACCAATCTCGTGACCAACGCCTGGCACGCCATCGGCGAAAAGACCGGCGAGATCACGGTGCAACTCTCCTCCTTCCCGGTGGATGACGATTTTTCGCACGCCCATCCCGACCTCCGCCCCGGCCGCTACGTGCGGCTGTCGATCAGCGACAATGGCCGCGGCATTCCCACCGAAACCATCGGGCGCATTTTCGAGCCGTTCTTCACCACCAAAGCTCCCGGCGAAGGGACCGGCCTCGGCCTTTCCGTCGTCCACGGGCTGATGCAATCGTTCGACGGTGCCATCACCGTTTACAGCGAAGCGGGCCACGGCACGACCTTCCACCTCTATTTTCCCGCGCTCGAATTTGGCGCCACCCCCTCGCAGCCCGAAGAGCGCGCCGAACCACGCGGTCGCGGCGAACGCATCCTCTTTGTGGACGACGAACCGGTGCTGGCCATGCTCGGCGAACGTTTCCTCAACCGTCTCGGATACAAGGCGGTGGTGAAAACCGATGCGCGCGCCGCGCTCGCCCTCTTCCGCAAAGATCCGTTCGATTTGGTCATCACCGACCTGACGATGCCGCACCTCACGGGCATCGAGCTTGCCCGCAATCTCTGGGAAACCCACCCCGGCACCCGCGTCGTTTTGACCACCGGATTCAGCGCCACCCTTGATCCGCAGCGGGCGCATGAGATCGGCTTTCGCGAGCTGCTCCTCAAACCGTACACCGTCCACGGCCTCGGCGAAGCCCTCCATCGCGCGCTCAAGAGCTAGCCCGCAGCCACGCGCCCGCGATCAAGGCCAGCACCGCGATCGCCGCCAGCCGCTGGCCGCGTGCCGAAAGCCGCTCCGACAGGCGAAAGCCCTGCAGCAGAACCCCTTCGCCCAGACCCGCGACGAAGCCCCACCAATGCGCCATAAAGTCCACATTGCGCTCTTCCTCGCCGACCCCGAGGAACGCCAGCAGCGCCAGCCCCGCGCCAATCGGCAGGATCAACTGCCAACGGCTGCGCGTCTCCGGTTCCCGCCAGCGAGCGAATAGCTCCACACCGACGAGAATACCGAGCGCGCCAAAACAAGCGGTCGACGCCCCAAGCGAAAAATGCGGTTCGCCGCGGTAACCCCAGGCATTGAGCGCATTACCCAGCGCACCACTGAACACGATTGCCAGCCACGTCAGCCCGCTGCCCAGTCGCGGGATGAGGAATGAAGCGAAGAGCAGCCCGGTCGCAAGATTGGCCGCGAGATGCGGTCCGTCCGCATGCAGCATGAGTGCGGTGATGGTCCTCCACCACTGCCCGTCCAGAATCGCGCCCGCATCCGCCACCCCGCGTTTTTCCCAAAGCTCCGGCGTAATTTGCTGCGCCATGTAAAATCCGCTGAGCAGCCAGCCTGCGAGGAAAAGCGAGACCTTGGAAAACCGCGCGGCCGGCAGCGTCGTCCGCTCGGCGACCCGTAGCCCCTGCTCAATTTCGAAGGCCGCCAACTCGCGCGCCACCTCCCCGCCCGCAGACGCCTCGACCAAAAGAACCCATTCATCGCCTTCGCGCTCAATCCAGTGTGGCAGCGCCTTCGCCGAAACCACGAGTCCACGTTCACGCGCTTCGGCGAGCCGCGCGTAGCGGGCCACCTCCACGCGGAGCACGGGCGACTCGGAAGATTCAGGCATGCGGGGAAGATTGCCGGCCCGGCTTCCATTGGGACAGTTTTCTCGCGAGTTTCACGGGGTCGATTCACCGGCTTCCCATCCAGGAAAACCGTTCATCCATCAGCGAACCGCAGGTCCGGTAATCCGTCTCGCAGCACGCGACGAGACTTCTCAATTACCGATCACGGATTACCGATTACCTTGCCGTCGCCATCAACTCGCTCCTCCAAAATCTTGTCATCCCCGATCTCTGGCAGCAGGACGCCGTGCGCGCCCTCCGCGAGGGGCGCGATGTCGTCGTGCAGGCTCCGACGGGAGCGGGCAAAACCTACATCTTTGAGCTTTTCCTCCCGGCATTGAAAGGACAGGCGGTCTTCACCGTGCCCACGCGTGCGCTCGCCAACGACAAGCTCGCCGAGTGGCAGGCACGCGGCTTGGAAGTCGGCATTGCGACGGGCGATCTGGCGTTCAAGCTGGACGCGAAAGTCGTCGTTGCCACGCTTGAGACCCAGAAGGGAAAATTCCTGCAACGCCTCGGTCCGCGGCTGCTCGTCGTCGACGAATATCAAATGATCGCCGATCCGGTGCGCGGCGTGAACTACGAGCTTGCCCTCGCCCTCGCGCCGCCGGAAACGCAACTCCTGCTGCTCAGCGGCAGCGTCGCGAATCCGCAGGACATCGTCGGTTGGCTGCGCCGCATCGGGCGCGAAGCGGTGCTCGTGTCGCACGAGGAACGCCCGGTGCCGCTGGAGGAAGTCGACCTTTACAACCTACCCAATAAAACGCCGGCGAACGTGCGCGGACGCTGGCCGCGGCTGATCGGCAATGCGCTGCGCGCCGACCTCGGGCCCGTCCTGCTTTTCGCCCCGCGGCGGAATGCGGCCGAGGAACTGGCCGGCGAACTCGCCGCAGGATTGCCTGCGGAAACGCCGCTCCGTCTCACGCTCGATCAGCAACAACTCGCCGGGCCGCGGCTGGCCAAGCTGCTGGCCGCCCGCATCGCCTTCCACCACAGCGGCCTCAGCTATGCGCAGCGCGCCAGCCTCGTCGAACCGCTGGCCAAAGCCGGCCAACTCCGCGCGGTCGTCGCCACGATGGGTCTCGCCGCCGGTATCAATTTCTCGATGCGGTCCGTGGTGATCACCGACACCCGCTACCTCGCTGGCAATTTCGAGCGACAGGTGCAGCCGGATGAAATCCTCCAGATGTTCGGCCGCGCCGGCCGCCGCGGACTCGATGAAGTCGGCTACGCGCTGATCACCGACCATCCGCCGCGCCTGCACGATGGCCGCTCGCGCACCCTCCGCCGACCCGCGCAGGTGGACTGGCCGACGCTCCTCGCCGTCATGCACGCGGCGGCCCGACGGGGCGCCGATCCTTTCGCCGCGGCGCTCGAACTCAACACCCGCCTTTTCACGGCGCAGCCCGTCCCACTCGGCATCGAACACGCGCGCGCAACGGGTCCAAGGCCGTGCGGCCTCGCGATCGACATGGAACGCGCCCGCTTCGCGCGGCGCGGGATCGTCGAAATGCAAAACTCGCGTGGCGAATGGGAAGCGCGCCCGGCGGATCCTGTGCCGATCGAGCTCGGCGACGCCCTCGTGCTGGAAAAGGAACGCTGGAGGCCTGCTCTTTCGCTCGCCCGCACGCTCGACGGGTTGGGCTTCGGCGGCCTGTGCAAACTCCAGTCCGGCCCCGAACAACGCTACGGCCGCGAAGTCCCGCTGGGCACCCGGCGAGGCGAAGATCTGCTTCAACTCGCTCCTTGGTTGCGACGGCTGCTCAAGATCTCGCGCGTCGATGCCACGGAATTTCCGCCGCAAATCCTGACCCCGCTGTCCGATCTCCTGCGTCGCGCGGGCACAGACATTCCCGGCATCTTCTGCGGCCTCGAAACACGCGGCGATCAACTTTTCGCCCGCTTCGATTTCTCCGCCGTCGAACGGCCCGGTTATCTTGATCGCCTCGGCGCCGCCCTGCTCAGTCCGCTCGAGCGCCGGGAACTGCCTCCGCCCTGCCGCACCTGTCCAGAGCTGCCGACATTCTGCGCCGTCGTGCCGATCGTGCCTACGCCCGCGCATGCCTGGCGCGAACTGGGATTGATCGAAGCAGATGGCACCCCGACGACCCGCGGCATCCTGTTTAGCTTCTTCCATCATGGAGAAGGCCTCGCCGTCGCCGCAGCGCTCGATGATGAAAGTTATCCGATCGACGAACTGCTCTTCGATCTCGCCAATCTTCGCGCGGGACCGCGATTCGCCGGCGACGACTCGCCCTACGGCGGCCGTCTCGGGGCGCTCTGCCAGCGTATTTACGCGCGCGCCGATCTGCCCGGCTATTTGGAAATGGGCGTGCCGCTCGACTACGGCGCGGGCGCGAGCGAAGTCGTTCGCGAATTGGTCGAACAAGCCACGCCGCGCGCGAAGCTCCTCACCGAATCCCTGCGCCAGGGTGACATCGAACGCGCATTGATCGAATGGCGCAGCCTCCTCCGGCACATCTTCTGGGCGCCAGATTACGCCCACGCCCGCTGGCGCGAGCTCAAGACCAAGGCGGCATCGACGCTCGAGCGGACCACATCCCCCACCGCCCCGCTCGCGCTACGAACCTAAATTTCAGCAAACGGCGCGCAGCAGCTTCCGGGTAGCGCGGGGCCTCGGGCCCGTTGGTCGGCGCATTTTGCACCGACGAACTTTTCCGTCTCGGACCGTCATAACCGCGACGCCGTCTTTTCCCAGCAAGAGCTCCGCACCGGAAAAGCCCGCCAGGAAGTTCGTTCCGGCGGGACGCCGAAACCAACGGGCCGGAGGCCCGCGCTACCCGGAACTCAGACTTCCTCGGTCGTCACCTCGCCACCCGCGGCATCCTGCGACATCGCCTGCTCCAGCGCCCGCCAGGCGAGCATCGCGCACTTCACCCGTTGCGGAAATTTCCGCACGCCTTGCAGCAAACGCAAATCCCCGAGTTGCTTCGCCGGTTCGGCCACTTCGATCGTCACGAGATCGTGAAAGGCGCTCAACAGCGCGTCCGCCTCCGCGCGGCTTTTGCCTTTCACCTTCAGCGTCATCAGCGACGCCGAGGCCTGGCTAATCGCGCAGCCCTGGCCGGTGAACTTCAGTTCCTCGACCCCACCCTGCGCGCCGAATTTCACCGCGAGGTGAATCTCATCGCCGCATGACGGATTGTCGCCATGCACCCGCACCGCCGCGCCTTCCAGTTCGCCAAAGTTCCGCGGACGCCGCGAGTGATCGAGGATCACCTGCTGGTAGAGCTCTTCGAGTTCGGAGTTCATGCGGAAAAGAAGCGGATCGCGTCCTCCATGATTTCGATCATCCGGTCGATCTCGGCGGTGGTGTTGTAAAAATAAAAGCTGGCGCGCGTCGTGCCCGGCAGCCGCATTTTGCGCATCAGCGGCTGATTGCAGTGATGCCCGCCGCGCAGCGCCAGTCCGTAGCGATCGGCATAGGTCGTAAGGTCGTGCGGATGCGCCGCCTCCATGACGAAGCCGACCAGTCCGCCGCGTTCGCGCGGACCGAGCACGCGCAGACCCGGCAGCGTTTCGAGCCGCTCCTGCGCATACTTCGCGAGCTGCGCGTCGTGTTCAAAGATGGCGGCACGGCCGATGTTTTCGAGGTAATCGACGGCCGCGCCGAGTCCGACGGCGTCGGCGATGTTCGGAGTGCCGGCTTCGAATTTGTACGGGCCGGTTTTGTAGGTCGCGCGCTCGTAGGTCACGCTCACGATCATCTCGCCACCGCCCTGCCACGGCGGCGTGGCTTCGAGAATTTCCGCGCGTCCGTACAGCACGCCGATGCCGGTCGGCCCGCACATTTTGTGGCCGGAGAGCGCGAGGAAATCGCAGCCCAGCGTCTGCACGTCGATCGGCAAATGCCCTCCGCTCTGCGCGGCATCCACGAGGGTGACCGCGCCGACTGCGCGCGCCGCGGCGCACAACTCCGCGACCGGATTGATCGTGCCGAGCGAATTAGAAATGTGGGTGAAGGCGAAGAGCTTCACCTCGCTCGTGAGTAAGGCGGGGAGCTGATCGAGTGCCAGCATGCCGTCTTCGAGGACGGGCACAAAGCGCAACCGCGCGCCGGTGCGTTCGGCGAGCATCTGCCACGGCACGAGATTGCTGTGGTGCTCCATTTCCGTGAGCAGAATTACGTCGCCACTTTTCACAAACCGTCCGCCCCACGCCTGCGCCACGAGGTTGATCCCTTCCGTCGTGCCGCGCGTGAAGATGATCTCGTCCGCGCTGGCCGCGCCGAGATACTTCGCGATCTTCGCCCGCGCGCCTTCGTAGGCTTCAGTCGCGCGTGTGCTCAGCGCATGCAGGCCGCGATGCACATTGGCGTGATCGTGTTCGTAGTAATGGCGCAGCGCCTCGATCACCGCGCGGGGTTTCTGCGAACTCGCGGCGCTGTCGAAATAGATGAGCGGTTTCCCGTTCACCTCCTGGTCGAGGATCGGGAAGTCCTGACGGATGGCGGTCCAGTCGATCGGCATACGAATCACGATACGATGCTTTACGCGGCGGGCAGCGGAATGGCCGCATCGGCGACGAGCATCGGGATGTCGTCGAAGATCGGGTACGCCACGCGGCGATCCTCGCGAATCAGCGCTGCGGCTGGCGCGGCAGGCAGCGTCGCGAGTTCGGCCGGTGTCGCGTGACGCAGCGGCTGGCGCGTCGTCGGGCAACGCAGCAGCGCCAGCACTTCGTCGGCGATCATCGGCGTCAGTACTTCGGCACGCTCGGGTCGATGTGATCGGCCCAAGCGGCGATGCCGCCTTCGACGTTGCTCAGCTTGGCGAAGCCGGCTTCCTGCAGGAGCTTGAGCGCGCGCGCACTGCGCATGCCGCTCTTGCACTGGAGGACGATTTCGTCAGCGCTGTCGAGTTCGCTCATGCGCGATGGAAGCTGACCGAGCGGGATGAGCTTCGCGCCGGGGATCTTGCAGATGTCCCATTCGTACTGCTCGCGCACGTCGATCAGCTTGAAGTTCTCGCCGCGGTCGAGCTTGGCCTTGAGTTCCTGCACGGTGATGTGCGGGACGTGCGCCTCTTCTTCTTCGGCGGCCTTGGCCTGCGGGATGCCGCAGAATTGATCGTAGTCGATGAGGTCGGTGATCGTCGGGTTTTCCGAACACACCGGGCATTTCGGATCCTTGCGCAGCTTGAATTCGCGAAACTTCATCTTCAACGCGTCGAAGGCGATCATGCGGCCGATGAGCGGCTCGCCGATGCCCATGATCAGCTTCACCGCTTCGATCGCCTGCATCACGCCGATGATGCCGGGCAGCACGCCGAGCACGCCGCCTTCCGCGCAGCTCGGCACCATGCCGGGCGGCGGCGGTTCCGGGAACATGCAGCGGTAACAAGGCCCGCCGAGGCCCGGCGCGAAGACCGTGCACTGGCCGTCGAAGCGGAAGATCGAGCCATAGACATTCGGCTTCTTGAGGAAAACGCAGATGTCGTTCGAGAGATAGCGCGTGGGAAAATTGTCCGTGCCATCGATGACGATGTCGTACGGCTCGACGATCTGCCGGGCGTTTTCCGAGGTGAAAAAGGTGTCGTAAAGATCGACCTGGACGTTCGGGTTCACTTCGCGGATGCGGTCCTTTGCGGAGTTCAGTTTCTTGCGCCCGACATCCTTGGTGCCGTGCAAAATCTGGCGCTGAAGATTCGAAAAATCGACGGTGTCACCATCGACCAGCCCCATGCGCCCGATGCCCGCCGCGGCGAGATACAGCGCGATCGGCGACCCCAGCCCACCCGCGCCGATACACAGCACGCTGGCCGCTTTCAGGCGCTTCTGCCCTTCGAGCGTGACCTCGGGCATGATGAGATGCCGCGAGTAACGGGCGATCTCGTCGTTGCTGAATTCGATCCGCTCGAGGCGGCTGGGGTCGATGATGCTGCTGTAGGCCATAAAAAGGGACGCGCAGCCTAGCACGGCGCGCCGCCTTGCCAAGCGCGGGCAATGTCATAGGGCGCTTGCCGCGGCTAAAACGCTCCGGCATCTTCCGCGCGCATGCTCAATTACCTCTGGCTCGGACTCGTCCTGCTCGCCGTTACTTTCGCCGGACTGACCGGGCGGATGAAGGAGCTGACCGAAGGCGCTTTCACCATGACCGAGACGGCGGTCATGAAAATCGCGTTGCCGCTGATCGGCTTCATGGCGCTCTGGCTGGGCATCATGCGGCTGGCGGAAAAAGCGGGGTTGATCACACTGCTCGCCCGCGCGCTACGACCGATCATGGTCCGCCTTTTTCCCGACGTGCCCGCGGATCATCCGGCGATGGGTTCGATGCTGATGAACATGGCGGCCAACATGCTCGGCCTGAGCAATGCCGCGACGCCGCTCGGCCTGCGCGCCATGCGCGATCTCGAGACGCTCAACCCGCGCCCTGGCACCGCGACGAACGCGATGTGTACTTTTCTCGCGATCAACACGAGCTCGATCCAGATCCTGCCGGCGACGGCGATCGGCCTGCTCACCGTGGCGAAGTCGGTGAACGCCACTGCGATCGTCGCGCCCGCGCTGATCGCCACGACCTGCTCGACGATCGTCGGCCTCTTCGTCGTGAAGTGGCTGGAGAAGTGGAAAATGTTCCGCCTGCCGGACGCGCCCGCCCCGGTGCCTGCGGCGGCGATGCCGACCGCCGACGCGGCGCCCAGCGAACCCGAACCGCCCGTGGCCATCCTCATCGAACCGCCCAAGCTGCGCCCGTGGGCCAAGGGCACGCTCGCCTTTTTCTTCCTCAGCTTTGCGCTGCTCTTCGTCTGGCCAGTGTTTTTCCCGGAGAGTTATCAAGGCACGATCGCCGGCATCCGCGCGGCGCTTTTTCCCAAAGACCCGGCCTTCTCGCTCGCGCCGGAATTTCTCCAGCGCGGCTATTTCATCCGCAGCATGGAGACGCTTTCGCTGCTCGCCGTGCCGTTCCTGCTCGCGTTCTTTCCGCTCTACGCCGCGCTCACCGGCGTGAAGGTGTATGAGGAATTCGTCGAAGGTGCGAAGGAAGGCTTTCAGGTCGGGATCAAGATTATCCCTTTCCTCGTGGCCATCCTCGCGGCGATCGGCATGTTCCGCGGCGCCGGCGGCATCGAGATGCTCCAGCGCCTGCTTTCGCCGATCCTCACGCCGCTCGGCTTCCCGCCGGACCTGCTGCCGATGGTCCTCGTCCGCCCGCTCAGCGGCAGCGCCACGACCGGATTGTTCACGGAACTGATCCAACGCCTCGGCCCGGACGACATCGTCACCCGCATGGGCGCGACGATCTTTGGCAGCACCGAGACGACGTTTTACGTGCTCGCGGTTTACTTCGGTTCCGTCGCGGTCCGTCGCACCCGCCACGCCCTCGCCGCCGGCCTCGCCGCAGACGCCACCGGCGTGGTCGCTTCGGTCGCGATCTGCCGGCTGATGTTTGGGTAGGAAGAAAAAGGGAAGTTTCAGCGATGGGAGGGTCAACGCGCAGGCTCGCGGCTGCCCGCCTCGCGTGCCTCAAGTTCCGGTTCTTCCCAGAGCGGGTAACACAAATGGGGGGATGGCGGACTCCTCGCGCACCGCCCTCGAACCAAGAAGACAGCTTCACCTTCGACTACGGACTTCGGCGACAACAGCGTCGCGCTGATCGCCGTTCCGGAACCGGGCAACCTCGTGAGCCCGCTCGGCGGCCTCGGCGTGCTCGTCGGTCCGCGCCGCCTGCGCCCGCCGTTCGCTTCGCCGAACCGGCCTTGCAGACGTTACTCGCGCGGCAGGACGGGGATCAGATCATTGTCCGCCACGATCGCCTGCCCTTTTTCGCTCCGGAGAAATTCGATCGTCTTGCGTTTGTTCCCTGTCGGCTTGTCGCCCACCGCCACGAATGCGGGCCGGGTCAGCGGATATTTGCCAGCCGCCACGTTGGCGGGCGTCGGTTCGATCGCCTCTCCCGAATCGTCGATGATCGCCAGCGGAAAAACGTCGCGTTGATCAGCCCATCGGGCCGCCGCCACGGAGATCGCCCCGGAATGAAACTGCACCGCGGTCTGTGCCTCCCGTCCATCGGCGACGATTTCCCAAGGCACCGCCGGTGCCTTGCGAATGTCGCCGTAAAGCCATGCGGCAAAGATCTCCCAGACGCCCTGCCCATGCGCGGGTTCGAAAAATTTCGCGGCCCGCTCTTCGCCGCCGAACTGTTTCCACGAGGTAGCCCGCCCTTCGTAAAGCTCGGCGACTTGCTCCCGCGTGAGCGCCCGCACTCCGCTTTCCCAAATCTGGCGGGAAACCAGCAGCACGATGGTCTGCGCACCCACTTGGAATTCTTCAAACCGCCGTTCGGGATGTGAAGCACGCTCCTCCGCAGTGAGCGCCCGTCCAAGAAGGGCGAGGTCGATCTCGCCCGCGCCCAGCGCCGCCGCCGCCTGCGTATTGCTGGTCTCCTCGCCGACTTTTATTTCGATCCCCTGCTCGCGCAGCGGCAATGCGGCCCCCTTCAAAAGACGAGTCAACGCAGCAACCCCCTGCACCCGCACCGGTTCGGTCGCCTGGACCGGGAGAGAGCAGAGAGTCAAAAAAACGCTCACCACGGTGACCAGAATGGACAGAAATTTCATCAGTGCATCAAGGTAGCTGCACAAGCTAAAACCATCCGGCGTCAGCGTCGAGTGTTTCGCTGGGCGTGCCGCGACAAAAAAGAAAAACCCGCGCTGCGCGCAAAGTGGGGGCGCGCAGCGCGGGTCTCGAGGAGGAAAGCGAAAAAGCCTTCGAAAATCTTAGCGCTTGCTGAACTGGAAGCGCTTGCGAGCACCGGGCTGGCCGGGCTTTTTGCGCTCCTTCATCCGCGGGTCGCGGGTGAGGAATCCTTCCGCTTTCAGCGGACCACGGAGTTCGGCATTCGATTCCGTCAGGGCGCGAGCCAAGGCGAGACGCACCGCGCCAGCCTGGCCGGTCACACCGCCGCCGGTCGCGTTGACCGAAACATCAAATTGGTTGAGGGCTTTGGCCACTTCGAAGGGCTGGAGCACCGTGTTCTGCAGGGCGACCGTCTTGAAGTAGTCCTCGAAGGGCCGGCCGTTGACCTCGATTTTGCCGGTCCCGGCCGACATACGGATGCGAGCGACCGCTTCCTTGCGGCGACCAGTGGCGATGAATTCTTGCGACATGCGGATTGGGGAAAAGTTACGGGATGTGGGTGACGGCAACCGGCTGCTGCGCGGAGTGGGGATGCTCGGCGCCGGCGTAAACTTTGAGTTTCGTGTAAACCGCGCGGCCAAGCTTGTTGTGCGGGATCATTCCCTTGACCGCGTGCTCGACGAGCAATTCCGGCCGACGCGCCCGGCGCTGTTTAACGCTCTCGCTCTTGTGGCCGCCGACATAGCCCGAAAAGCTCATGTAAGTCTTCTGCTCTTCTTTCTTACCGGTCACGCGCACTTTCTCGGCGTTGATCACGATCACGAAATCGCCGGTGTCGCAGTGCGGGGTGTAAATGGCTTTCTCTTTGCCGCGGAGCAAATTGGCGGCTTTGGCGGCGACGCGACCAAGCACCTGGTCGTTGGCGTCGATCACCCACCATTGGCGCTGCACTTCGTTGGCTTTGGCTGAAAAGGTCTTCATGTCTGGTCGTCTCCTGTGGAAAAGGGTGCGCAAACTAGGCGGCACCTTTTCTGGTGTCAACCGCTTTCCAGTAACTTTTCAGAAATCTTGGCACCCAGTTCTTCCACTAGCGGATCTGCCGGTGAAACGAGCGACGGCAGCAAGGAATTCGGCCGGTTCCACCTGCTTCCCCAGATTTTGGCGGCATCCAGCGCCGACTGCCTCTTCCCCATCTTCCGGGCGCGCCGGGCGATGGCCCGCAAAGCCCTTTTCAGCCGGACAAAAACCCGCGCGACTTTACCCCGGCAATTCAGTTTTCCTCCCGTCGAGCGCCGCCCCCCACGCCATTCCCCATTGCCATGAAACACTCCTTCCCGTCCTTCTCCGCGCGGTTCGCCCTGCTTCTTCTTGCGTGGGGCAGCACCGACCTCCACGCGCAAAAGCCCAGCCAGCCCAATGTCCTCTTCATCGCGATCGATGATCTCAACCACTGGGTCGGGCATCTCGGTCGCAATCCACAGACCAAGACGCCGAACATCGATCGCCTCGCCAAATCCGGCGTGACCTTCACCAAAGCCTATTGCACCGCGCCGGCGTGTAACCCCTCGCGCGCTTCACTCATGTCCGGCCAGCGCCCGAGCACCACGGGCTGTTACTTGAACTCACAGCCGTGGGGACCGGGAATTGGCGCGGACAAGCTGCTCAATACGCATTTCGCCAACAACGGCTATGCGGTCTATGGCGCGGGCAAGATCTACCACAGTTCGGAACAGGGTGGCACGTGGACGGAATACTTTGCTGGCAAAGGCAAAGGCAAAGGCGGCGGCAACAAGCTTGATCCGTCCGCCAAGGACGGCGGGGTGGGCGGGATCGCGTTTGGCCCGCTGGCCGGCACGGATGAGGACATGCCGGACTACCGGACGGTGAGCTATTGCATCGAGAAACTGAACGAAAAGTCGGACCAACCCACCTTCATCGCGTGCGGACTCGTGAAGCCGCACATGCCCTTCAGCGTGCCGAAGAAGTGGTTCGACATGTTCCCGCTCGACTCGATCCAACTTCCGCCGCATCGCGAGGACGACCTTGCGGACGTGCCGCCCGCCGGCGTGAAGATGGCTGGACCGCAAGGCGATCACGCGAAGATCGTCGCCTCCGGTCGCTGGAAGGAAGCGGTGCAGGCATATCTCGCGACCATCGCCTTCTGCGATTCCCAAGTCGGTCGGTTGCTTGATGCGCTGGAAAAATCCCCCCAGCGAGACAACACCATCGTCGTGCTCTGGAGCGATCACGGCTGGAGCCTCGGGGAGAAATCGCACTGGCGGAAATTTGCGTTGTGGGAAGAGCCGACGCGCACGGTCTTCATCTGGAAAGTGCCGGGCGTCACCCAACCCGGCGGCGCCTGCGGGCGGGCCGTCGATTACTCCAGCATCTACCCGACGCTCTGCGAACTGACCGGCCTGCCGCTGCCCACCCATCTCGATGGGAAAAGCATCGTGTCGCTTTTGAAGAATCCGCAAGCCGCTTGGGACACGCCCGCGCTGACCACCCACGGCCGCAAAAACCACGCGGTGCGCACGGAAGGCTGGCGCTACATCCGCTACGCGAATGGCGACGAGGAACTCTACGACACGACCGCCGATCCGCTCGAGTACACCAATCTTGCCGGCCACACCGAACACGCCGCGCGCAAAGCCGAACTCGCCAAATGGCTGCCTAAAACCGAGGCCGAAAATCTGCCCGGCGGCGGCGACGACGGAGCAAAGGAAAAGGGCCAGGGCAAAAGGAAAAAGGCGCGCGCAGAGGCTCAGTAACTCCACCGGCAGGATCCGACACCACAGCCGGTTCGCCCGTGTCATTGCCTCCCATCATCTCATGAAACTCCTCGCCCCTCTTTTCGTCCTCGCCGTCCTCGCATGCAACCCCGGGTTCGCGGCCAGCAAACCGATGAACGTCGTCGTGCTTTACGCCGATGACTGGCGCCACGACACACTCGGCATCGCCGGCAATCCGATCGTGAAAACCCCGCATCTCGACCGGCTCGCGCGCGAAGGTTTTCGCTTCACCCGCAACTGCGTCACGACCTCGATCTGCGGCGTGAGCCGGGCGTCGCTCTTCACCGGCCAATGGATGGCGCGCCACGGCAATCCGGCGTTTCTCGAATTCAAGACTCCGTGGGCGGAGACGTATCCGGGCCTGCTCCGCGCGCAGGGATATTTCGTCGGGCATATCGGCAAATGGCACAACGGCAAATTCCCCGCGGAAAACTTCGACTTCGGCCGCGCTTACAGCGGCACCCATTGGATGAAGCAGCCTGACGGCACGCCGATTCACGTCACGAAGAAGAACGAAAACGACGCGCTCGAGTTCCTCCGCGCTCGGCCAGCCGACAAGCCGTTCTGCCTCACCCTCGCCTTCTTCGCCACCCACGCCGAAGACCGCAATCCCAAGCAATACCTGCCGCAACCAGAGAGCATGGCGCTGTATCAGGACGTGACCATCCCCGTTCCGAAGACGGCGACCGATGCGCATTTCAAGAAGCTCCCGCCCTTCCTCGCGAACGAGAAAAACGAAGGCCGCAACCGCTGGCACTGGCGCTTCGACACGCCGGAAAAATACCAGGAATACATGAAGAACTATTACCGCCTCGCGACGGAGGTGGACGCGACCTGCGGGCGCGTGCTCGCGGAGTTGGAAAAGCAGGGATTGCTCGAAAACACACTGGTCATCTTCACCACCGACAACGGCTACTTTCACGCCGATCACGGCCTCGCCGACAAATGGTATCCGCACGAGGAAAGCATCCGTGTGCCGCTCATCGTCCGCGACCCGCGTATGGCGAAGGCAAAGCGCGGCGGTACGAATGATGACTTCACGCTCAACGTCGATCTCGCGCCGACCATCCTCGCCGCCGTCGGTATCGCCGCGCCCGCGGGGATGCAGGGCCGCGACTTCGCGCCGCTTTATCTGGCTGCGCAGAAACCCACGTGGCGCACGGAGTTTTTCTACGAGCACGCGATCATCAAAAACAAAGACTTCATCCCGGCCTCCGAGGCGCTCGTCCGCAAGGATTGGAAATACATGTTCTGGCCGGATTTCGAGGTCGAGCAACTCTTCGATCTGCGGACCGATCCGGGTGAGGAAACCGATCTCGTCCGCGACCCCGCTCACGCACCGAAGCTCGCCGAAATGCGCGCCCGCTTCGCGGAATTAAAAGCCGCCGCCCGCTGATCCGCAGCGTCTCTCGCATGAAATATATTCTCGCCCTCGCCTCCGCCGTCGTCCTCGGCTGCGGGCCCTTATCCGCCGCTGAAAAACCGAACATCCTGCTAATCACGGCCGACGACCTCGGCCTGCAACTCGGCTGCTATGGCGATAAAGTCACCCGCACGCCGCACCTCGATGCGCTCGCCCAACGCGGGCGACTTCTTGAGAACGCGTACGTCGCACAGGCTTCCTGTAGCCCGTCGCGCAGCGCGATGTTCACCGGCCTCTACCCGCACGCCAACGGCCAGTACGGCCTCGTCAACGGCGGCTTCGAACTGCACGAACCACTGCGCACGCAGACCATCCCGGCGCTCTTGAAAAAAGCCGGCTACCGCACCGGCATCCTCGGCAAGCTGCACGTGGCTCCGGAGGATTCGTTCCCCTTCGACACCCGCATCAAAGTGGACACGCGCGACGTAAAAACCTCCGCCGAAAAGGCCGGCGAATTTCTCCGTGCCGAAGGCGGCGCGCCGTTCTTCCTGATGGCGAATTTTTCCGACCCGCATGTCATCGGGCGCAGTCCACGCCCGCCGGCGGAGGCGTTTCCCACGCAATACAAAGGCATCCCCGAGCATCCGCTGCGCGTCGGGGAAGTGCCGCCGCTTCCCTTCCAGCAGATCGACACTCCGGAACAGATCGAACGCGTGACGCAATATCACAATGCCGTGATGCGCCTCGACGCCGCCGTCGGGCTGCTGCTCGCGGAGCTGGAAAAATCCGGCCACGCAAAAAACACCGTCGTGCTATTCGTCGGCGATCACGGCCCGCCCTTCTTCCGCGGCAAAACCTCCTGTTACGAAGGCGGCGTGAAAGTGCCGATGATCGCCGTGTGGCCCGGCGTCTTCGCGGCGGGAGAACGCACGCCCGCACTCGTCTCCACGGTCGATCTGCTGCCCACGATCCTCGATGCCACCGGCCAGCCCGCGCCGACTGGCCTGCACGGCCGCTCGCTGCGCCACACCCTCGATCCGAAGAACCATCGCGAGTTCCTCGCCACCGAATTTCATTTTCACGGCACCGCGCCCTTTTTCCCGCGTCGCACCATCCGCGACGCCCGCTTCAAGCTCATCCATAATCTCCGTGCGGGAAAGAAACAGCCGAGCGGCGGCATCGATGGCGACGCGGCGCTCACCATGTCCCGCACCGGAAAATTCCCCGGAACGCGCGTCGGGCTGGCCTTCGAGCGCGCCGCCAATCCGCCGGAGTTTGAACTCTACGACCTCCAGGCCGATCCGTGGGAATTCGACGACCTTGCCCAAAAGCCGGACCACACCGCGACGCTCGCGCGGATGAAAGAAGCGCTGCTCTCGTGGCGTCACGAAACCAACGACCCGCTGCTCACACCCGAGGGTTTCGCGCAGATGGCCACCCGTGAAGGCGCGGTTCCCCGGCAGGATAGCCCGCGCAAGAAAGCGGCAAAATGAAGCGGTGCTTCGGTGATTGGAAGCTCATCGAATTCTTCGAGGACGGCGCGCTGGAGCTCTACAATCTTCGCGCCGACCTCGGCGAAGCCACGAACCTTGCCGCTCGCGAGCCAGCCAGGACCAAGGAACTGCAAGCCGCCCTCGCCGCGTGGCGCGAGCGGATCGGAGCGCGAATGCCCGCTTTGAATCCGAACCACGATCCCGCGCGATCCACCGAGCTGGCCAAAGGCCAGAAAGGGAAGGGCGGCCGATGAGCGCGATGTCCAATCCTGAGTGGATGCCGCGCATGCGTTGGTGGATTCTCCCGATTCCCCGCCCCCGCGCGGCTCGCTGATCCTGTCGCGGATGAAACCCCCGTTCCTTCCCTTGCTGGCGGCCTGCCTTGCCTTGGCCGGCACGTGCTCCGCGGCGACGAAACCAAATGTCCTGCTCATTCTGGTCGATGACCTGAAGCCCGCGCTCGGCTGCTACGGGGACACGTTCGCCAAGACGCCGCACCTCGACCGGCTCGCCGCCCGCGGGATGCGCTTCGACCTCGCGTATTGCAACCAGGCGGTGTGCGCACCGTCGCGTTTCAACCTGATGCTCGGCGCGCGGTCCACTTCGAGCGGCTTGTACGGACTCGGCAGTCGCTTGCGCGAACGCTGGCCGGAGGCGGTCACGCTGCCGCAGCACTTCGCGAAACACGGCGGCTACCGCACCGAATCGATCGGCAAGGTTTTCCACATCGGCCACGGAAATGACGGCGACTCGATGTCGTTCTCGGTTCCTCATTTCAAAGACAAGGTCATCGAGTATCTGGACCCGGCGAGCACCGCCGGCGGCCAGCTCACGCGCGAGGAAGCGCTCTTCACCAATCAGCAACTCGACAGGATTCGCAGCCTGCCCCGCGGCGCCGCCTTCGAATCGCCCGACGCGCAGGACGAAGCATACGCCGACGGGCGCGTGGCCGCGGAAACCGTGAGGCGCCTCCAGGCCGCGAAGGACCGGCGCGTGCGCGACGGCACGCCATTTTTCATCGCCGCGGGATTCGTCCGTCCGCATCTCCCCTTCTCCGCGCCGAAAAAATACTGGGACCTGCACGATCCCGAAAAACTGCCGCTGCCCGCGTTCGAAGATCACGCCGTTGACGCGCCGAAGGTCGCGCAGAAGCGTGGTGGTGAAATCGCCGCCTACCGGCCGGTGCCCGAGGGGCCCAACGCGGAGTTTCCACCCCCGCTGAAGCGCCAGCTCATCCACGGCTATTATGCCAGCACGAGCTACGTCGATGCGCAGATCGGCAAAGTCATCGCCGAACTCGACCGCCTCGGCCTCGCGGAAGAAACAATCATCGTGCTCTGGGGAGATCACGGCTTTCACCTCGGCGATCACGGCATCTGGACAAAACACACCAACTACGAGCAGGCAAATCGCATCCCGCTGCTCATCGTCGCGCCCGGCGTCACCCAGCCCGGCACCAGCACGCGCCAGCTCGCGGAGACCGTGGACATCTTTCCCACGCTCGCCGAACTCGCGGGCCTGCCCGCCCCTGCCGGCCCGCAGCCGATCGACGGACTCAGCCTTGCGCCTGTGCTCAAAGACGGCCAGGCGCGCGTCCGCGACCACGCCTATCACGCATTTCCGAAGGAAAAACTCGGCCGCGCAATCCGCACCGCACGGCACCGGCTCGTCGAATGGAAGCGGCCCGGTGCGCTTGCGGACACCGCTGAACTGGAGCTTTACGACTACGAATCGGACCCGCTCGAAACCAAAAACCTCGCGGCATTCCAACCACAGGTGGTCGCCGAACTTCGCGCCATTCTCGCGCGTCATCCCGAGGCCGTCCCGCCCGGCGAACGTGCGGCGGGAGCGCCACCCGCAAAAAACTCCCGGCCATGAATTCCCCGGCCTCTGCTGATTCTCTGCCTGCTCGGGCTACGGTGCTCGTCGACCCGCGCCTGCTCAGCGATCCCGCCAGCCACGGCCCAAAAGCCGAGGTCGCCGACCGGGCCAAACCACCTTCCAAACCGAAGTCCGCAAAATGAAATCCCTCCTGCTGCTCACTCTTCTCGCGTCGTTCTGGACTGCCGTCTCGGCGATTGCGGCCCCGCCGAACATCATCCTCATCTTCGCCGACGACCTCGGCTGGAAGGACGTAGGTTTCCAGGGCAGCGACTTTTACGAGACGCCGAATCTCGATCGCCTCGCGAAGGAAGGTTTGGTCTTCACCGCCGGTTACGCCGCGGCAGGCAATTGCGCACCCAGCCGCGCCTGCCTGCTCTCGGGCAACTACACGCCGCGCCATCACGTCTATGCGGTCGGCAGCACCGATCGCGGGCCGAAAGCTTCCCAGCGGCTCGTGCCGATCCCGAACAAGAACGGACTCGCGAGGGAAAACATCACCATCGCCGATGCGCTCAAGGCGGCTGGCTACGCCACGGGGCATTTCGGGAAATGGCATCTGGCCGGCAAAGATGGCGCGAAACCCACGCAACAGGGATTCGACGTGTCGTTCGATTCCTTCGGCGAGGGCGAGGTGGAAGAAGGTTCCGAGGGCAACAAGGCGGGTCCGCCGTCCGATCCGAAAGGCGTCTTTACGCTCACGCGCAAGGCCGGCGAATTCATCGAGGCCCACAAGGACCGCCCGTTCTTCTGCTACCTCGCCCATCACGCCATCCACACTCCGCTGCAAGGCCGGCCTGAGACGCGGGCGAAATTTCAGGCAAAGACTCCTGGCACGCAGCATGACAACGCGCTCTACGCCGCCTGCACGTACGACCTCGATGCCAGCGTCGGCCTGCTGTTGCAAAAGCTCAAGGATCTCGGCCTCGAAGAAAACACGCTGGTCGTTTTCACCAGCGACAACGGCGGCACGCAGCAAAGCTCGCAGGAACCGCTGCGCGGCAGCAAAGGCGGCTACTACGAAGGCGGCATCCGCGAGCCGTTCATTATCCGCTGGCCCGGCGTGACCCCGCCCGGCGCGCGCTGCGATGTGCCGGTGATCAATGTGGATTTGTTCCCCACCTTCCTCGCCGCCGCCGGCGCGCCGGTGCCCGCCGGCAAGGTGCTCGACGGCGAAAGCCTGCTGCCGCTGCTCAAAGGCGAGAAAAGCCTGCAACGCGGCGCGATCTTCTGGCACTTCCCCGGATACCTCGACAAACCGGTGATCCGCGGACGCGAACTCGACATGCGCACCGGCTTCCGCACACGGCCGGTGAGCGTGATTCGCAAGGGCGATTGGAAGCTGCACCTCTTCCAAGAGGAGTGGCAGCTCGATGGCGGCCGGGAGAAGCTCGCATCAAACCAAGCCGTCGAACTTTACGACCTCGCCAGCGACATCGGTGAACGCAGCAATCTCGCCAATGCCAATCCTGCCAGGCGCGACGAGTTGCTCGACGATCTCCTCGCCTGGTTCAAAGCCGCCGACGCGCTCATTCCCACCGAGCCGAACCCGAAGTATGACGCCGCCTTTTCTGCCGTGAACGGCGCGAAGGGTGGCGGGAAAAACAAACAAAGGAAGTAACCGACCCACCATGCAAAAAATGTTTCCCCACTTGCTGTTCGCCGCCGCGCTCGCCTTGGGCACTGCCCTTCACGCTGCGGCCCCGCGCCCGAATATCATCGTGATCATGTCGGACGACGTCGGTTACTCCGACCTCGGCTGTTACGGCAGCGAGATCGCGACGCCGACGCTCGACGCGCTTGCCCAGGGCGGTGTGCGCTTCACGCAATTTTACAACACTGCACGCTGCTGCCCGACCCGTGCCGCGCTGCTCACCGGACTCTACGCACATCAGGCCGGCATCGGGCACATGGTCGATGGCGCCGGGCCGAAGACGGGCGCGGAAGCTTATTCCGGCGAGTTGAGCCGGCGCGCGGTGACAATCGCCGAGGCGCTGAAACCGGCCGGTTACGCGACCTACATGACGGGCAAATGGCACGTCACGCGGAAGACCGCTCCGGAGGGCGACGCGGACAAAGCCAACTGGCCGCGGCAGCGCGGCTTCGACCGCTTCTACGGCACGATTCACGGCGCGGGCAGTTTCTTCGACCCGAATACGCTCGTGCGCGATAACCAGTTCATCTCGCCGTTCGCTGACCCGGAATATCAGCCGGGCGAATTTTACTACACCGACGCGATCAACGATCACGCCGCGCGCTTCGTCACCGAGCACAAGGACCGCAGCGCGGACCAACCCTTCTTCCTCTACATCGCGCACACCGCCGCGCACTGGCCGATGCACGCGAAGGAAGCCGACATCGCCAAATACCGCGGTCAGTACGACGCGGGCTACGACGCCATCCGCGCGGCGCGCCTAAAGAAGATGAAGGAACTCGGCCTGCTTGATCCGCGCTGGCAGGTTTCGCCGCAAGCCGGCGACTGGAGCAAGGTCGAAAACAAGGCGTGGGAGGCACGCTGCATGGAAGTTTATGCGGCGATGCTCGACTGTATGGATCAAGGCCTGGGGCGGCTCGTTGAGACGCTGAAGAAGAACGGGCAATACGAAAACACGCTCATCCTTTATCTTCAGGACAACGGCGGTTGCGCGGAACCTATGGGACGCAATGGTCCTTTCAAACCGCGGTCCGACGCGCCCACGCTGCCACCGCTCGCCAAGGAGTATCTCCAGCCGGACATGATCCCGAAGCAAACGCGCGACGGTTTTCCGATGCGCCAGGGCGCGGGGGTCATGCCGGGCGGCGCGGACACCTACATCGGCTACGGCAAGGCGTGGGCGAATGTCAGCAACACCCCTTTCCGCGAATACAAACATTGGGAACACGAAGGCGGCATCAGCACGCCGCTCATCGCGCACTGGCCGCGCGGCATCGTCGGCGACCGCCAGGGCAAACTCGAAGCGCAGCCCAGCCATCTCATCGACGTCATGGCGACATGCATCGAACTCGCGGGCGCGAAATATCCCGCAGAATTCGACGGGCAGAAGATTCAGCCAATGGAAGGGGTGAGCCTCGCGTCGGCCTTCGCCGGACGCCCGCTGAATCGCCCGCAGCCGATTTTTTGGGAGCACGAAGGCAACCGCGCGATCCGCGTCGGCGATTGGAAACTCGTCTCGAAACATCCCGGCGGCTGGGAACTTTACGATATGGCTGCCGACCGCACGGAGATGCGCGATCTCGCCGCGCAGCAACCCGATCGTGCGCGGGAAATGTCCGCGCAGTGGGACACGTGGGCGCAGCGCGTCGGCGTGCGGCCCTGGCCGCTGGCTGGTGGTGAAGGCAAAAAGGGCCAGGGGAAAAGGAAGGCCGATTGATCGTGAAACCGAGTTTCCTTGGCGCACTGCTGGCCTTGGTTTGCGGGCAAACCGCCTTGGCGACGCCGAAAAGACCATGAAACCCCTCCTCGCTCTCCTTGCGCTCGCGGCGTTCCTTTGCGGCCCTTCCTCTGCCGCGGAGCGTCCGAACATCGTCATGGTCTTCATCGACGACATGGGCTGGGGCGATTTTTCCTGCTTCGGCAACCAGGAGGCGAAGACGCCGAACTTCGACCGCATGGCCGCCGAAGGCATCCGATTTTCGCAGTTCTATGTGAATTCGCCGATCTGCTCGCCCTCGCGGTGCGCGCTGACCACCGGGCAATATCCGCAGCGCTGGCGGATCACTTCCTTCCTCAACAATCGCGCGGACAACGAGCGGCGCGGCATGGCGCAGTGGCTCGACCCCAAAGCGTCCACCCTCGCCCGCATCCTCCAGCGGAGCGGCTACGCCACCGGCCACTTCGGCAAATGGCATCTCGGCGGGCAGCGCGACGTTGATGACGCGCCGCCGATCAGCGCCTACGGCTTCGACGAATCACTGACCAACTTCGAAGGCATGGGCGCGAAGCTCCTGCCGCTCACCCTCAAGCCCGGCGCCACGGAACCCGGCCGCATCTGGGACAATGCCGAACGCCTCGGCGGCCCCGTCGTGTGGCTGCAGCGCAGCGAGATCACCGGCGGCTTCGTCAACTCGGCCATCCCGTTCATGAACCGCGCTGTCGCCGCCGGGAAGCCCTTCTTCATCAATCTCTGGCCCGACGACGTGCATAGCCCCTGGTGGCCGCCGGTGGCGAAGTGGCGCGAAGGCAAACGCCCGATCTATCTCGCCGTGCTGGAGGAGATGGACCGACAGCTCGGCAGACTTTTCGAGCACGTCCGCAGCACCCCCGCGCTGCGCGACAACACCCTCATCCTGATCTGCTCCGACAACGGCCCCGAACCCGGTGCGGGCAGCGCGGGTCCTTTCCGCGGCACCAAAGGCACTTTGTATGAAGGCGGCATCCGCTCGCCGCTCATCGCCTGGGGTCCCGGCCTGATCGAGAAAAGCAAAGCCGGAACGCACAACGAAACGTCCGTCTTCGCGGCTTTCGATCTCGCGCCGTCGCTGCTCTCAATTTCCAAGGCGAGCACGCCGCCCGGCAGCACCTTTGACGGCGAAAACCTCGCGCCCGTCCTGCTCGGTCAAAGCACCGCGTCCCGCACTGCGCCGATCTTCTGGCGGCGCCCGCCGGATCGCAAAACCATGGGGGCGTCTCCCGAACGCCTGCCCGATCTCGCCGTCCGCGCGGGCGCTTGGAAATTGCTCTGCGAATATGACGGCGCTAAAGCGGAACTTTACGACTTGGCGAAGGATCGCGCGGAAACGACAAACGTCGCCGGCCAAAATCCCGAAGTCGTCGCCCGCCTGACCGCGGCGGTGCGCGCCTGGGATCAGACCCTGCCGCCCGACAACGGTCCCGCCCTCGCCAACCCCTCCCCCCGCAAAAAGCCAGCCCGATGACTTTCTCCCCCAGTCAATCAGACCATCCCATGAGCCGCATATCCCACCGAGACGCGCAACGTTGCCGCGCGGCGAGTTCGTTGACTTTGTAGAACAACAGCCGCTAACCAACCCCTCCGAACCCATGCGTTTTCTCCTTCTGCTCGCTGCGTCGCTCTTTATCTCCGCCGTCGCCCACTGCGCCGACCGCCCGAATATTTTGTGGATCACCAGCGAGGACAACAGCCCCTACCTCGGCTGCTACGGCGACGGACTCGCGCAGACCCCGCACCTCGACGCGCTCGCGGCGCAGGGCGTGCGTTATCGCCGCGCCTTTGCCAACGCGCCCGTCTGCTCGACCGCGCGCACCACGCTGATCACGGGAATGTATGCGTCGTCGCTCGGCGTACAGAACCATCGCAGCAGCGTGGCCATTCCCGAGCGGTTCAAGCTCTACCCCGAACATCTCCGCGCCGCGGGCTACTACTGCACGAACAATTCCAAGACGGACTACAACGTCGCGAGCAGCCGCAACGTCTGGGACGAGAGCAGCAAAAAGGCGCATTACAAAAATCGCGCGCCCGATCAGCCGTTCTTCGCGGTCTTCAATTTCACCACCAGCCACGAAAGCCAGGTCGCGCCGAAGCCTGATAAAACCAGCTTTCGCGTGCCGCCGGAGAAAATCGTGCTGCCCCCGTATCATCCCGACACGCCGGAAATCCGCCGCGACTGGGCGAACTACTACGACCAGATGACGCGCCTCGACGAACAGGTGGGCGAAGTGCTCGCGGAGTTGGAAAAGGCCGGCCTCGCGGAGGACACGATCGTCTTTTATTACGGCGACCACGGCGGCGCGCTGCCCCGCGGCAAACGCAACATTCACGACTCCGGCACGCGCGTCCCGCTGATCATCCGTTTTCCGAAGAAATGGGCGCAGCACGCGCCCGCGGCGGCCGGCGCTTGGGTCGAGGATCCGGTCAGCTTCGTGGATTTTCCAGCGACGGTCTTCAGCCTCTGCGGTGTCGAAATTCCCGCCCACTACGAAGGCCGCGCGTTCCTCGGCGCAAAGAAGGCGGCGCCACGCGAGCACGTCTTCCTCTTCCGTGGACGGATGGACGAGCGTTACGACACCGTCCGCGCGGTGCGCAGCGCGGACTTCCGATACGTGCGCAACTTCGCGCCGCACCGCCCGTGGGGCCAGCACTACAGCTATCCGTTCCAGGTCCAGCCGAGCATGCGCTCGTGGTTCGCGGAGTATCAGGCCGGCCGCTGCAACGACGTGCAGGCGGCATATTGGAAGGCGAAGCCGGGCGAGGAATTCTACGCGCTCGCCGACGATCCGTTTGAAATCCAGAACCGCATCGACGCTCCGGCCTACGCCGCGCAGATCGCCCGCCTAAAGGTGGCCTTGCGCGCGAAACTGCTCGCCACGCGCGACACGGGCTTCATCCCCGAGGGTATGTTCGCCCGCCTCGCGGGGGAGAAGACCATTTACGATTACGCGCAAAGCGAGGCATATCCGCTGGCGCGTATCCTCGACCTCGCGGACCAGGCCAGCGAACGCAATCCCGCGCATCTGCCGACCTTCCTCGCCGCGCTCGACGATCCGCATCCGATCATCCGCTACTGGGCCGCGACGGGCTGCCTGATTTTGCAGGACAAGGCCGCGGCCGCGAAAGACAAGCTGCGCGCGCGGCTCGCCGACGACTTCGCAGACGTGCGCGTGGTGGCTGCGGAGGCGATTGCTTTCCTGGGTGAACAGGAAGCCGCGGTGCTAACTGTCGCGGAGACACTCAAGACGGGGAATCCGCCCGAGATTCTCGCGGCGCAAAATACCCTCGAATACCTGTGGCGCTCCGGTCACGTCTCACTCCCCCGCGCGCAGGATCTGGTCCGGGAAATGAAATTTCGCGAACCAGCCGATCGCATCCCCGAATACCTGCTTACCGAGGCCCAGTAACTTTTCCACGCTCATGAAACTCACCATCGCTCTTCTCTTCTCTCTCGCTGTCGTGGCGTCATCTTGCGCCGCCGAATCGCGGCCCAACATCGTGCTCATCTACGCCGACGATCTCGGCTACGGTGATCTCGGCGCGTATGGCGCCAAGCACATCCCCACGCCGAACATGGATCGACTGGCGCGCGAAGGACTGCGCTTCACCAGCGGTTACGCGCCGTCGGCGACCTGCACACCGTCGCGGTATGCGATGCTGACCGGCGAATACGCCTGGCGGCAAAAGGGCACGGGTATTCTGCCGGGCAGTGCGGCGATGATCATCCAGCCGGGCCGCACGACGATGGCATCCATTTTGCAGAAAGCCGGTTACCGCACCGGCGTGGTCGGCAAATGGCATCTCGGGCTCGGCGCGGGCGCGATCGATTGGAACGGCGCGATCAAACCCGGCCCCGGCGAGATCGGCTTCGACGACACCTTCATCATGGCCGCGACCGGCGACCGCGTGCCGTGTGTGTATGTGCGCGATCATCGCATCGTCGGGCTCGATCCGGCGGACCCGATCGAAGTCAGCTACGGCCAGCCCATTCCCGGCGTCCCGACCGGCAAAGCCAATCCCGAATTGCTCAAGATGCGCCCCAGCCACGGTCACGACATGAGCATCGTGAACGGCATCTCGCGCATCGGCTACATGAAGGGCGGCAAGTCTGCGCTCTGGATAGACGAGGACATGGCGGATGTCTTCACGGGCGAAGCGGTGAAGTTCATCGAGAAAAATCAGGCCAAGCCGTTCTTCCTGTTCTTCGCGTTGCACGATCCGCATGTGCCGCGTGTGCCGCATCCGCGCTTCGTCGGCAAGACGGCGCTCGGGCCGCGGGGCGACGTGATCGTGCAGGCGGATTGGTGCGTCGGTGAAATCCTCGCGGCGCTCGACCGGCTCAAGCTCGCGGAGAATACGCTGGTCATCCTGAGCAGCGACAACGGGCCGGTGATCGACGACGGCTATGAGGACGACGCGGTGCAAAAGCTCGGCGAACACCAGCCCGCAGGACCGTGGCGCGGCGGGAAGTACAGCAAGTGTGAGGGAGGCACGCGCGTGCCGTTCATTGTCCGCTGGCCCGCGCGAGTGAAACCTGGCGTGAGCGACGCCATCGTCAGCCAGGTGGATTTTCCCGCGACCTTCGCCGCGCTCACCGGCCAGACGCTCGCGGCGGCGGACGCCCCCGACAGCCTCAACCTGCTGCCCGCACTGCTCGGCGAATCGCCGATCGGCCGCACCGACGTGGTGCTCCACGGCAACGGCCTCGCCCTCCGCGCGGGCCAGTGGAAATACATCGAGCCTGCCAAAGGTCCGAAGGTGAATGCGAACACCGCCACCGAACTCGGCAACGACGCCGGACCTCAGCTCTACGATTTGAGCGCCGATCCGGGCGAAAAGACGAACCTCGCCGCGCAACACACCGACAAGGTCAAAGAACTGCAGGCGCGGCTCGATCAACTCCGGGCCGCCGGCCGTTCGCGGCCCTGACCGAAGCGCCACCCCCTCCCATGAAACGCCCCCTCCAGATCCTCGCCGTCCTCGCCGTCCTCGCCTTCGCGAGCAGTCTGCTGCACGCCGCGGAGCGCCAGCCGAACGTCATCTTCATCCTCACCGACGACCAGGGCTGGGGCGATGCACGCTTCGCCGGGCATCCGTACGCCAGGACGCCGAACCTCGACAAACTCGCCAGCGAGAGCACGTGGCTCCGGCAGTTTTACGTCGCGGCAACGGTCTGCTCGCCCAGCCGCGCGGCGTTCATGACCGCGCACTATCCCGCGCGGCATCTGGTGCACGGACACTTCTCCGATCACGCTTTGAACGAGAAGCGTGCGATGCCTGACTGGCTCGACACGAGCGCGACGACGCTCCCGAAACTACTGAAAGGCGCGGGCTACAAAACGGCGCACTTTGGCAAATGGCATCTCGGCAACGGAACCGATGCACCGCCTCCCGAAGCGTATGGCATCGATGTCTCGCGCACGGTGAACTCCAGCGGTCCGTCGCTTGGGGACGAAGGGAAGCAGCCTTACTTCCGGGCGAAATCCACGGCCCTGATCGTGGATGAAACGATCAAGTTTATCCGCGAGTACAAGGATCAGCCGTTTTACGCGAACGTCTGGACGCTACTCCCGCACGCGAAGCTGGACCCGACGCCGGAGCAACTGGCCGTCTATGCGTCGCTCGAACCGAGCGCGAACGATCCGGCGTTCAGCCCGGGGATGCAGGACTACCTGGCCCATGCCAAAGACCTGAAAAGCCAGATGCAGGTTTACCTCGCCTCGCTCACCGATCTCGACACGCAGGTCGGCCGGTTGCTCGCCGCGCTCGACGAGATGAAGCTCGCGAACGACACGATCATTTTCTATTCGAGCGACAATGGGGCCGAAGACTACCGCATCGGCAACGCGTCCAACGCCGGTGTGGGCAGCACCGGCCCACTGCGCGCGCGCAAACGCAGCATGTATGAAGGCGGCATCCGCACCTTCGGGCTGCTGCGCTGGCCGGGCCGCGTGCCCGCGGGACGCGTGGATGAGACGAGCGTGACCGGCGGCGTCGATTTCCTGCCGACGATCTGCAAGCTCGCGGGAGTCGAAGTTCCGCCGGGTCTGCAGCCCGACGGCGAAGACGTGAGCGACCTCTGGCTCGGTAAATCGCGTCCGCGCAGCCGGCCGCTTTATTGGGAGTGGCTCTTCCGCGTGCAGGGCGAGAATTATACGCCGCCGATGCTGGCGATGCGCGACGGCGATTGGAAATTCTTCGTAAACCACGACGGCACTGGCGCGCAGCTTTACAACATTCCGCAGGACATCGGTGAAGAGCGCGACGTGGCCGCGAAAAATCCTGATGTCGTGAAAGTGCTGACCGAAAAAACGCTCGCGTGGATGAAGACGCTGCCGCCGAGCAAAGCGCGCGAGGAAGTCATGGCTTCGGGCAAACCGCAGGACACCGCGCGCGCGCCGAGGGGCGCCGTGAAGGCGCCGGCCAAAGGCGGCCTTGATCGCGCCGCGATCTTCCAACAGAAGGATACCGATCGCGACGGCAAGATGTCGCTCGAGGAATACCTCCACAAATTCCCCGACCAGACCGAAGGACGCCGCCGCTTCCCAACCTTCGATACGAACCGCGACGGTTCGCTGACCGAGGACGAGTTCATCCGGGCCGGGAAATGAAGCCCGTCCTTCCGCTCGCGCATCCTGCCCGCCTCGCCCAGCCCTGAATTTCCTCCCCCATGAAAATCAAACTCCTCCTGATCCTCGGCGCCTCGCTGGCGATCTACGGCAGCGCCGTCTTCGGGCAAAAGCCGAACTTCATCGTCATTAACATCGACGACCTCGGCTACGCGGACATCGGCCCGTTCGGTTCGAACAACAAAACGCCGCACCTCGATCGCATGGCGAAGGAGGGGCGCAAATTGACCAGCCATTACGCCGCGCCGGTCTGCACGCCCTCGCGCGCCGCGCTGCTCACCGGCTCCTATCCGAAGCGCGCGCTACCCGTGCCGCATGTGCTCTTCCCCGGAGCCGCCGTGGGTCTGAATCCTGCCGAACGGACGATCGCCGAAGTCTTGAGGGACGCGGGTTACGCGACGGCGTGCATCGGCAAATGGCACCTCGGCGATCAGGCGGAATTTCTGCCCACGAACCAGGGTTTTGATTCGTATTTTGGCATCCCGTATTCCAACGACATGGGGCCCGGCGCCGACGGATCGAAGAGCAATCCCGGCAAACCGTTGCCCGCGCCGAAAGAGGCTGCATCCGCCAAAAGTCCCGGCAACGACGAAACGGGAATCAAAGGCGCCGCACAGCCACCACTGCCCTTGCTCGAGAACGACAAAGTCGTCGGGCGCGTGCGCGTCGAGGAGCAGTTTGCGGTCACGCGGCAATACACCGAGCGCGCGGTGAAGTTCATCCGCGAGCAGAAGGATAAACGATTCTTCCTCTACCTGCCGCACACCGCGGTGCATTTCCCGCTCTATCCGTCGAAAGATTTCATGGGCAAATCCCCGAACGGCCTGATTGGCGATTGGGCGGAGGAAGTGGACTGGAGCGTCGGCCAGGTGCTCGACACGCTGCGCGAACTGAACCTCGCGGAAAAGACGCTCGTCATTTTCACCAGCGACAACGGCGGTGCGCTCAATCACGGCTCGAACAACCAGCCATTGCGCGGCAGCAAGGCGCAGACGTTCGAGGGCGGCATCCGCGTCTGCACCATCGCTTGGTGGCCGGGGAAAATCCCGGCGGGCACGAGCACGGACGCGATCACCAGTCACATGGATCTGCTGCCGACGCTCGCGCAGTTCGCGGGCGCCCAAGCTCCGACCGACCGCAAGCTCGATGGCGTGGACATCTCGTCCGTGCTGCTCGGAAACGCGGCCACCAAACCGCCGCGTGACCATTTCTTCTATTTCCGCGGCTTCACACTCGATGCGGTGCGCTCGGGCGATTGGAAGCTCCACCTCGCGCTCGCCGATGGCGGACCCGGGAAAAAGAAAGGCCCGGCCAGGGCGCAGCTTTTCAACCTTGCGACGGACATTGGCGAATCAAAGGACGTGGCCGGGGACAATGCGGAAATCGTGCAGCGGCTGCGGGCGCTCGCCGAGACGATGAAGGACGACCTCGGTCTCGATGGCGTCGGTCCCGGTTGCCGCCCGCCCGGGCGGGTCGAAAATCCGCAGCCGCTGATCGGGCACGACGGTACGGTGCGCGCGAACGCGGTAGCGCAACAAAAGAGCTTCCCCTGAATTAAACCCTCCGCCCCATGAAACATTTCCTCACCCTCATCGGTCTTCTCGCGTTCGGCTCCGCGCTTCTCGCCGCCGAAAAGCCCAACATCCTTTGGATCACCAGCGAGGATCACGGCCCGGAGATGGGCTGCTACGGCGACAAAAACGCCCGCACCCCGAACGTCGATGCCCTCGCCGCCAAAGGCATGCTCTTCAAACGCGCGTGGTCGGTCGCCCCGGTCTGCGCGCCCGCGCGCTCGGCGATCATCTCCGGGCTGTATCCGTCGAGCAGTGGCGGCCAGCACATGCGCTCGATGGTCCCGTTGCCGGCGGAACTGAAACTGTATCCGCAGTTCCTGCGCGAGGCCGGCTACTACTGCACGAACAACTCCAAGACCGACTACAACGTCGCCGCGCCGAAAGACCTCTGGAACGAATCGTCCGGGCAGGCGCATTGGAAAAAGCGCCCCGCCGGGCAGCCGTTCTTCGCGATTTTCAACTCGACGAAAAGCCACGAGAGCCAGATCCGCACGCGCCCGCATCAGCAGATCGCCGATCCGGCGAAGATGCGCGTGCCCGCCTATCATCCCGACAAACCGGAGGTTCGGGAGGATTGGGCGCAATACTACGACAAGGTCAGCGAGGCCGACGCGGATGCCGGCCGACACTTGAAGGAACTCGAAGAGGCCGGGCTCGCCGCGGACACCATCGTCTTTTATTACGGCGATCACGGCAGCGGCATGCCGCGGAGCAAACGCTGGCCGT
>JBBQIZ010000008.1:0-46050 GCA_038325425.1 Chthoniobacterales bacterium | reverse complement strand
GTGACTCCATCTTCGGCTCTTTCGTCGGATGGACCATCGGCATGACCGGGGTGCAGGCCGTCCACTACGACGAAGCGCTGGCCGACGGCGGGCTGATCTCGGATTACAAAGTCGTCAGTTGGTTTGAGGACACCCGCTAGTTGGCATCGCGCCAGCATCTCCTAGGTCGGCCTGACTGAGTTCAACCACCCGAGGTCGTCCGCGTGATGCACCGGGCGAAAGCCGCGCGGGCCGTAGAAATACTGACTTTTGGCAAGTCGTCTGCTAATCGTCCGCTTTAACAATCGCCCGCCTTGAAAGCATTCTCTCAGCGAACAGATTTTCAGAGGGTTCCAGCCCGTTTGGATTCTCAGCCAACGGTGGCCGGTGCGGAGGTTCACCACCGTGCGTGGCTGAACTGCGCCAGACAGCATCAGAATCGCCATTTACTCCGGGCTCGGCATGTCTGAAGTCAGCGTCATTTTTTCTCCGGTCCCGAACGCGCTGGCACGAACGCCGCGTGAAGTTCCCGGATCCACCGCGATCTGGCGGGAGGAGGAGTTTCGGGATTGGCCACCGCTGCAATGGCCGGAGGAGCCGATTCGTCCACCCGCACCGTCCCGCGCGATCGTCTGGCAGATTCGTCTCCTCGCGATCGTCGGCGCGGTCGGGGTCGTGCTGTTTTTCCAATTCCTCTTCACCCCGGAGATTCGCGGCGAGGCCTGGTTTTTCTGGCCGGTCATCGCCTCGATGGCGTACCGCGCGCTGTGGTGGCTCGTCGAATGGTTGAATTATGCGCGCCCAAAATTTGAGCCGCACGTGGAGCCGAAGCGTCCATGGACGGTCGATGTGCTGACGACGGCCTGCCCGGGTGAGCCGCGCGGCATGATCCTGCGCACGCTGCTCGCGATGAAGGCGATCCGTTACCCGCACACGGATTATCTGTGCGACGAGGGGGATGATCCGGTGCTCCGCGAGGCCTGCGAAGCGCTGGGTATTCGGCACGTCACACGCGTGATCAAAACCTCCGCGAAGGCGGGCAACATCAATAACGCGCTGGAGCAGGCGACCGGGGAAATCGCCGTGGTGCTGGACCCGGATCACGAACCTTCCCCGTACCTGATCGAGCGCGTGCTCGGCCATTTCGAAAATCCGAGCGTCGGCTTCGTGCAATCGGTGCAGGCCTACCGGAATCAAGGCGACGGCATGATCGCCGACGGCGCGGCCAAGCAGACGTATCTTTTCTACGGCCCGGTGATGATCGGGATGAACGCCTACGGCACGACGCAGGCCATCGGCGCGAACTGTGTCTTCCGCCGCGCCGCGCTGGACTCGATCGGCGGCCACGCGGCCGGTCTGTCGGAGGACATGCACACCACGATGCGCCTTTATTCCAAGGGTTGGCGCTCGGTGTATGTGCCGGAGATTCTGACCCGCGGACTCGTGCCTTCCACGCTCTCCGCTTACTGCAAGCAGCAGCTCAAGTGGGCCTGCGGCTCGATCGAACTCCTGCTCCAGGAATACCCGAAACTGTTGGGCGGCATGACTTGGTGGCAGCGCCTGCACTACTTCATCGCGCCGCTCTATTTCCTGCGCGGATTCTTTGGGGCGATCGACATCTTCATCCCGATCGCCTGCCTGCTCGTGGGCGGCATTCCGTTGCGGATCAATCTGGTCGAATTTCTCGCGATGTATGTGCCCGTGGTCATCGTCGCAACTGCCATCCGGCAACGGTCGCAGTATTGGGCGATCGAAACGCGCGAGCGCGGCGCGCACCTCATCGGGGGACTGCTCGGCGCGGGCTGTTGGTGGGTCTTCATCCGCGGGGCGATGTGCGCTTTCCTGCGGATCAAGCTGCCCTACATTCCGACGCCGAAGGAAAACGAGGCACATGATTGCTGGGGCCTGGCGACGCCGAATCTGCTCGCCGCCGGCGCCAGCGTCGGCGCGGTGATCTACGGCCTGCAACGCGATTGGACGCCGTATTCGTGGATGATGGCCGCCTTCGCTTTGTGGAATGCGGCGCAACTGACGTGGGTCGCCGCGCTCGGTCAGCAGAAGACGCTGGAGCGTCTGCGGTATTTCTTCGCACGCCGCGACTGGATCGGGGCGATCACGATCGCCGTCGAAAAAGCGCTCTTCCTTCTGCACGTCGCGTTGATGCGTTTCATGCGCGAACGGCCCGTGCTCGCCACGGCCCTGGCCGTGCTCGTGGCCGTCGGGTTGCAGGTGCGGTTGAACACCAACACCTGGCGTCCCGAAGCGCCGCTCGAGTTCAAGGACACCGGCGGCTTTTATGTCGGCGCGCGGTTTGCCGAAGCCGAGCGCGGCACCTTTCCCGAAGGCTTCGACGCCGCCGCAGGTCAGCTCGGAGTGAAGATGGGCCTCTTCCCGCTGACGCAGGAGTGGGGGCCGCCGGAGACGAAACCTTTTCCCCGCGCACTCCTGCGCCAGGCACGGTTGAAGGGCGCGGTGCCGCTCCTGCGTTGGGAACCCCGCGGCAGCACGTTCCCGCAATTCGCCACTCATCCCAAACTCCGCTCGGATCGCCGCGTCTTCAGCGCCGTGCTCGACGGCGAATTCAACGACTACCTCACCGCCTTCGCCCGCTCGGTGCGCGACTTCGGTGATCCCGTGCTGATCTGCCTCGCGCCCGGCATGGATGGAATGGATCGGCCGTGGTCCGGCGCGGGCGGTGACAGCGGCGAAGATTTTGCCGAGGCGTGGGACTACATCGTGGCCCTGTTCAATGACGTGGGCGCGTCGAATGTCGGCTGGGTCTGGCAGCCGGCGTCGCCGAGTGCTTTCACCACCCACTTCCCGGCGAAGACCAACGTGGATTGGATTGGCGTGCCGGCCATGAATACGGGCCAGCTCGGCGGCGGTTCGTGGCGCACCTTCGCGGATCTGTATCAGCCTTTTCGGCGCCAGGCCGAGCCGCTGGGCTTGCCCGTCCTCCTCAATGAATTCGGCACCGCGGTGGCCGGCGGTGATGCGGCCTCGTGGCTGCGCACCGCGCTCGCCGGGATCCGCGATGACTTCCCGGAAATTCGCGGCCTCGTTTTGCCGCGCGCGCAGAGCTGGTATGCCGCGCAGGATCCCACGGCGACGCGCGCGTTGGCGGATGGGCTGGCCGATTCCAAGCTCGCGCCGCCCATCTCCATCGCGGCGCGAACGGGGCTGTGGGCTGAGCAAAGCCGGCGGACGGTGCGGGCCGCGGCGATCAGCGGTTCCGTGGGCAACTTCGAGCTGCGTGTGGACGGCAAACCCTTCTATGTGCGTGGCATCGCCTACAATCCCGGCCACGACTGGCGCGACGGCTTTGTCCCGCTCACGCGTCGCGAGCTGGAGGTGGACTTCGATCGGCTGCGTGCGGTCGGCGCGAATACCATCCGGCGGTACGGCACGAACTGGTACGACCGGAACATCCTGCAAGTCGCGCAGGAGAAAGATCTCAAGGTGCTCTTCGGTTTTTGGTTCGATCAAAAACTCGATTACGTGACTGCCGATCGGAAGCGCGCCCAGTACCGGGCGCAGGTCCTCGCGACGGTGGCGGACACTCGCGACGAGCGCGCCATCATCGGCTGGTCGCTCGGCAATGAAGTCTGGGGCTTGCTCAAACATCAGTTCGCGCAGCCGTATCTCACCGAGGTCCGCCACGCCCACATCGACTTCGTGGAAGAACTCGCGCACGAAATCCATGCCCTCGATCCGCAGCGCCCGGTCTTCGTCGCCCACGAACACTCCGCGCAACTCGCCGGCACACTGGCCGACTTCGCGCGGGGCGCCCCGTCGATCGATTTCACCGCCGTCAATTCCTACTACGAAGACCGCATCTCCCGCCTCCATGGGCTGATGACCCAGCACGATGCATCGCGCCCGTATCTGGTTTCGGAATTCGGCCCGGATGGCTACTGGGAAACTTCGCATGCGCAACGCACCACGTTTGGCGCGGTGCTGGAACCAGCGTCGCCGGAGAAGATTCGCGGTTATGAACGCGGCTGGGGCGTCCACACGGAACCGCACCGCGGCGCGAACATCGGCGGCGTCGCTTATTGCTGGCGCGACCGCTACGAGGAGACCGCGACTTGGTTTGGGATGACGGATGCCGACGGCCGGCTCAAGCCCACCGGCCTGGCCGTGCAGAAAATGTGGACCGGTCGCGCCAGCGCGCCCGCCCTCCTGGTGCTCGATCTGGAAGGGGCCAACAGCGCGGTCACGCCGGGCAGCACCATCCGCGTCACCGCCGAAGTGCAACTGCCGCCGGGCGCGCAGGTCGCGTATCGCTGGCGCGTCGGCTCCGATAACTTCGACTTCAAGGGCGCGAAGATCGTCCCGGAAAAAGGCCAGCCGCGGGCGACGATCACCCTGCCGCGCAAGGAAGGCATTTACCGCGTTTATTTTGCCGTCACCACCGCGCAGACCACGGACGAAATGAACTTCCCCGTGCACGTCACGCGCGACATTTCCGCCGGGCAGATCATTCCCCGCGACGTCGTTTCGTTTCGATTGCGCCGCGCCCTCGCCGGCCCCTAACATCCGCCCCCGTGCGACCACTCCTGCTCCTGGCCACCACGCTTGTTCTGGCGCCCTTCGCGGCGCGCGCGGAATCGCTTCCTCCGCCGGTCGCCGAAGCGCTCGATCAAGGCTACCACTCCTCCGATCCTGACGTCCTGGCGCGGTCGGCCGGCGTGATCGAAGCGCAGCTCCAGACGGAGCCGGAGAATCGCGAACTGCGGCATGCCTTGGCCATTCTTTATCTGGATCGCCTCCACCATCCGGAGCGCGCCATTCCTTATCTGGAGACGATCGTCACCGATTCCCCCGACGACAGCGCGTGGCATCACGCGCTGGCCCGCGCCTATCGGGCGAACAAGCAGGCGGAGGGTGCGGCCACACATTTTGCCAAAGCTGCGGCGCTGAAGCCGGACGACGCCTGGGTTCGCTACGAACTCGGCAATACCCTCTCCGGCGCCGGACGCTTGGGGGAAGCCGCGACCGCCTACCGCGCCGCGCTGAAAATCGACGGCAAAAACACCGACACCCGCCTCGCGCTGGCCAAGACGCTCTGGGCCGCCGGCGAGACCGCCGAGGCCAGCGCCACCGCCCGCACGATTCTCGATTACGACCCGCTGAACTCCGCCGCGCGCAAGCTCCTCCTCGCCGAGCAAACACCCGCACCCGCACCCGCGCCGCCGCCTCCTCCACCCGCCGCCCCGCCGCAGCCCGCGCATCCGGCCGACACCGCGGTCGCTGCCGCCTACGCCTCGGGGCGGCCGGCCGATTTCGCCCGCGCCGCGGAAGTACTGGAGAAAAGCCTGCGCCGATCCCCGCGCGACCTGCCCCGGCGCAAGACGCTCGCCTACCTGTATCTTGACAAGCTGCACGCGCCCGCGCAGGCCGTGCCGCATTTCACCAAGGTCGTCGAATCGACCCCGCACGATGGCGCGTGGTGGGCGCTGCTGGCCAAGGCCCAGGAGGCGGCCGGTGATGCGCAAGGCGCGACGGGCAGCTACCGCCGCGCCGCGGAAAATACGCCGCGGGACGTGTGGTCGCGCTACCATCTCGCCTCTTTGCTCCTCCGCCAGGGACGGCGCGCAGAGGCGGAAGAGACCTTCCGCGAAGCGCTGCGCCTCGAGCCGAAAAACCGCTACGTCCGCCGCGAACTCGCCCGCTGCGCCTACGATGCGGGCCGAAAAAAGGAAGCCGCCGAGCTCGCCCGCGAGCTGATCGGCGAAGAGCCCGCCGATGCCGATGCCCGGGCGCTCCTCGGCGATGTGCAGCGTTCGCAGTTTAACTTCTCCGCCGCCGGCGCCGAGTATCAGGCCGCCCTCGCCGCCCAGCCTGGCCACGCCATCGCCCTCTCCGGCCTGAGCGAAATCCGCCGCCAGCAACGCCCCGAGGTAAAGCTCTCCTATTACACCTTCGACGACACCGATGGCCTGCGGCAGAGCGGCATCTTCAGCCACGTCAGCGCGCTCCTCACCGGGCGGCTGAAAGCATCGGTCTCCGTCAATCAGCGCTACTTCGAGCAGGCCCCCTTTGCGACCGTGGACCGCCTCGAAACCGCCGTCGGCCTGGACTACCGCATCTTCTCCACCCTGCAGATCGCCGCCGGGGCGAGCCAGTTCAAGACCGAGGATGACACCGCGAAATTCGGCGGCAACGTCGCGCTTTATTACCAGCCCGCCAGCTTCGCCGACCTGTGGGCCGCGTATCGCTCGGGCGAACCGGTCAACGACAGCTACACCACGGCCAACCTCGCTTTCAGCCAGAGCATCGTCGCCGCGGGCCTGAACCTGCGCCCTTGGAATTCCCTCGTGCTCAGCGCCACCGCCAGCCAGTCCCGTTATTCCGACGACAACACCCGCCAATCCGCGCTGGCCAGCGCCAGTTGGTATGTGCCGCTCTGGGGTTCACCCGTCGTCCGCATGGAATACGAGTGGCTGAACTACGACCGCAACACCGCCGCCTATTCCTCGCCCGACAACTACGCCCGCTTCCGCCCCGTGCTCGACTTCTCCCCGCGGCTCACCGACTGGCTGAAGATCGAACTCCACGGCGAACTTTCCTACGTCTTCGACGAAGAGGAGTGGGGCACCGGCTTCACCGCCGGGGTGCGGGTGAACAAAGGCGACCGCTTCGATCTCGGCGTCGGCTACATGGAATACGAAATCCCCGGCGGCCAGACCACGTGGTCCGGCAGCGGCTTCAAGATCGATCTCACCGGGAGATTTTGAAGGCTGCAACGGCCGCTTCCCGCCGGCACCTTTCTCATCGGCCCCCGCGGTTTTTGGTTGGAATCCCGGATCGATTCGGGTTTCCCTTACCGCCTGCACCCCATCCCAATGACGCTTCCCCCTAGGCAAATCCTGCTGGTCGACGACGAACTCGGGATTCTCGAAGTGGTCGCACGTTTCCTCGAGATCGAGGGCCTCGTGGTCGTCAAAGTGGCGGATGGCGAAGCCGGACTCCGCCGCTTTGCCGAGCAGAAGTTCGATCTCGTGATTACGGACCGCATGTTGCCCGGCATGAGCGGCGAGGAAATGGCGACGGCCATCAAAAAGATTTCTCCTCACATCCCGATCCTGCTGATCAGCGGGCAATTCCGCGGGTTGGTGAACGTGACGCCGTTTGACTTTTTCCTGTCGAAGCCTTTCTCCCGGGATCAACTGCTCTCCGCGGTCGATCAAGTGCTTCCGGAGTGGCGCAATCCCGCGCCGTAAAAATCGTCAGGATGCGGGTGCAGTGACCGGGCATGGCCGGACGGGCCGCCGGACCGGAACAAAGCTCAGGGGGAGCGCAAGATCATGGGCCATCCGCCCGCCGCCCCCGGAGGGACACGCCCTCGCGTGTCCGCCCAATCCCGGGAACGCGCCTGCGCTTCCAGATTTGGGAACGCGCCGGAGCGCGTCCCTCCGCTGGATCGTTAGCCCGCGCCCGCCGCCCCACCTTTAGCCCAAACTCATCCGTCGAAGTCTGCGCCATCAATCTACGATCGATCGACCTACACGCCGCGCTGACTAGTCGATTGCTGGGAGGTGATTCGCTCTTGAAACTACTCGAAGTCGTAGATGACGGCTTTGAGGCAGTTCGGCTTGAAGGCTTGCTCGACGAACTCCAGGTGCAGCGGGTGGATCTGGTAGGCTTCTTCCTGCGCTTTGCTCTCGAACTGGAGGTTCAGCGCGATCTGGTAGCTCTGGTCAACGACGTCGCGGTGGCTGGGGACCATGCGGCCGACGTGGAAGCTGGTGACGAGGGGGATGGGGCGCAGGTATTTCTCCGCGCCAGCGAGGAGGGCGTCGGCGGCGCCGGGGATTTCGGGGTTGGTCCAGAAGATGACGACGTGGGAAAGCATGGTTGCGGAAGAATAGGGGTTGAAGGTTGGCGGCGGGCAGTTTGGTATCCGATGCGCCATTCGTCTGGCAATGCCCCATTCCCATGTTCATGAAAATCCTGCCGTCCTTTTTGCTCCTCACCGCCTCGGTCCTGCTGCCGGGGTGCAGTTCGCTGGAGAATCCGTTTGGGAATTGGTTTGGCTCGGGCCGCGATGCGCGGGTCTATAATGCGCAGACGGGGGAGTATGAGTGGCCGCAGGATAGCTCGAAGCCGCGCCCAGCGGGTGCGGCGACGGTGCCTCCGCCGGCGGGCCAGGGCGATGGGCGGTATTTCGATCCGGTGCGGAATGAATGGGTGCAGGCGCCGGGGGAGAGTGGAGGCAATCGCGCGGCGTCGCGGCCAGCGGCGCCGACGGTGCAGCATTCGGCGACGGTGTCGCAGTCGTCGTCAGCGCCGCTGCCCGCGACTCCGCCTCCGCCGTCGCCGGAACGGGCGACGGGGATTTACAATGCGTCCACGGGGCAGATCGAATGGACGAACGATCCGTCGTCGGTGCCGCGTTCGACGCCGGGGGCGGAGAAGAAGAAGTGGTATTGGCCGTTTTAACGGACGCTCGCTAGCAGTAGCAGTGGGAAACCTTGGCGCGACGTGCGGTGGCCGCAGCCGATACCGGTCGTTGGGATAGTTTGCCAAATCTCCAAGATTTCGCAGTGACCACGTCCCGCAAGCTCATTTGAACTCCTGCCAGAATTGCTGCGCGGGTTTGAGATAATCGCGACGAAACGGATAGCTGGCGTCGTTGACCGGATTTTGCTCCCCATAGGAAATGAATCCGGAATTTAGCCCCGGATGGCTGCGCAGAAGAGCCGCGTTGGTGATGCCGCGCGGCAGGACGACCAGCCGCAGCGTCGGCATGCGGAGGAGCGGGCTGATGTCCGTGACTCGCGTGCCGTGGATCAACAAGGACTCGAGGGGGAGCCCGACGAGGGGCTCAAGCGATTCGAGATCGGTATGACAAATGTAGAGATGGCGCAGCGTGCTCAAACGAGCGAGCGAGCGAAAGTCCTCCCCAGACCCCGCCAATCGATCCCGAGAACGCAGATGCGGCGGTCCACCCAGCGCCAGAATCTGAATCGGCGTCGTGGCCAGCGGAGAAAAATCGGCAATCGGTGCGCCGTAGGCATTGAGGATCTTGATCGGCAGATGGCGCAGCGCCTCGACGCTGTTTTTTGGGACGCTCTGCATATCGACTTCAATCTTCCCATCCACGGTGATATCGTATTTCGGTCGTCTGCCCCGCGACTCAGTCAGCACTTCGATCGCGCGATTGGCTGGCTCCATTTCCTCCGCGTTGAAGGAGTGCATCTCCCAGAATTTCACTTGCGGCGGGATCCTGGAAAAATCGAGTGCCTCGCGATTATCCTCCGTCAACTGTAGGAGATTCGGCAGCATGCGGATGCCGAGAAAGTTCGTGTGCCCAACCGGCAGGGCGAGGGCCTCCAGCGTGCGGCAGGCGGCGAGCGGCGTGAGGCTGCGCACCGCGGGGCAATTGCGAATGCTGAGCCGCCGCAGGGGCAGCGTGCCGATGATCCGCAGATCTTTGTCCGCAATCCCGGTGCTCTCGACCACCAACTCCTCGAGGCGTAGGCCGCGCAGGGGGCTTAGATCCGCCACCCGCGTCCCGGAAAGCCAGAGCGCACGCAGGTTGCGCAAACCCGCCAGGGGAGCAGCGTCCGCGAAGTTGGATTGATCCAGAAACAGCAGCTCCAGCGACGACAGGCCGGCGAGCGACGCGAGATCCGTCAATCGCTGGTTGCCGCGCGCGTAGAGCACCCGGAGCGGCGCGCCGCGGAGGGCGGCGAAATCGGAGACGGCCGTCGAGCTGACATCGAGCTCGGTGAGCGGCAGGCCCGCCAGCGGGCCAAGGTCGGACACCGAAGTGCCGCGCATCCAGAGCTTCTTCAGGGCCAGTCCTTTCAGGGGGGCGAGGCTGGTGATCTGAGTGCCGCTGAGATTGAGCTCCGAGATGGGCAGGTCGCGCAGCGAGGGGATCTGGGTGATGGTTTTCAGCCCGCTGAGATCGAGGTGAAAGGTGTTGTCCGGCTGGAGCCGCAGATGATTCGGCCAGGAAAACTTGGGCAATTTCCCGAGCGATCCATGGAGCTGCTTTTTGATCAGCGCTTCCGCCTGCTCCGCGCCTTTGACGCCTTTCCTTTTCAACAGATTGGCCTCCGCTTCGCGGCCTTGCGCGTCGAGGGCCTTGGCGAGGGCGGTCAGGCTGGCCTCACTGAGTTCCTCCGGTCCGTTCATCCGGCGGATTTCGCCGCAAAGCTGGCGATTGATCTCCGCCGAGCGGCGAACCGATTCCTCCGCCGGTTGGCCGAGGATCGCCGCGAACACCACCTCCGCCTCCGGGAGTCGCCCCATCGTCTGGAGAACCCGACCTTTGAGGAGCTGATATTCGGGATTGCCGGGGGCGAGGGAGAGCGCGGTGGCGACATTGCTGAGCGCCTCCTCCAGTTTGTCCTCCTGCACCAATCCATTGGCGGCGATGAAAAAGGCGGGAGCCGTGCGCTGGAGCTCGGCCAGCCTCTGATCCGCAGCTTCACGAGCCGCGATGGCGTCGGCGCTGGCGATCTCCGCTTTCCGCTTCTCCGCTTCGGTGTCGGCCTGCGCGGATTTGGCTTTCTCCAAGGCCAGCTCCGTCCCCTGCCTCGCCTGCTCGGCGTTCTCCCGCGCGGCGATCAGACCCAGGGCATAGAGCGTCGTGACGCCGGCAATCAGGAGCAGGCTGGCGGCGATCGCCGCGGCGGCGATGCGGTGCCGCTGGACGAGCAGGCACAAGTGTTTCCAGGCCCCCGCGTTTTCCGCCCGCGTGGCGAAGCCGCTCTGGTAGGCCGTGAGATCCGCCTGCAACTCCTCGGTGCTCGCGTAACGATCCGCGGGCTCGAAAGCCATGGCTTTTTCCACCACCGCGGCGAGCGAATCGGGGATGTGCCCGCCGGGCAAATGCGAGCCTCCGCCAGTGCCCAGCGGTTCCACCTGGCCGGAGCTCACCTTGGAAATGATCTCCGACGTCGTGCGGCCCGTCACCGGCGGACGCAGGGCCAGGAGTTGGTAAAGGATCGTGCCGAGCGCGTAGATATCGGATCGGGGATCCAGCGTTTCGATCTCCCCGCGGGCCTGCTCCGGACTCATGTATTGCGGCGTCCCCATGACGGTCCCCTCGAGCGTTTCCAGCGAATACGCACCGCCGCCCTCCGCTTCCGGGCGACTCCCTTCGTCCCGCGGCGCGTCTTCGTTCGCCTCCGCCCGCTCTCCCGAGGGCCTGAGCCTTTTGGCCAGCCCCCAGTCCATGACCAGCACCTCTCCGTAGTCGCCGAGCATGATGTTCGCTGGCTTCAGATCGCGGTGAATCACGCGCCGGGAGTGCGCAAAGGCGAGCGCATCGCAAACCTTTTGAAAGTCGGTCAGCAGCGCGGCGAGCGGATATTTTTTCAGCGTGTCGCCGTCTCTTTCCAGCAGGAGCGCCAGCACCTCCCGCAGGGTCACCCCGTGGACGAGCTTCATCGTGTAGTAGGGTTCTCCGCGCTCGTCGTTCGCCAACTCGTAGATCGGCACGATGTTTGGGTGCTCGAGTTGGCCGGTGATCTTGGCTTCCTGCACGAATCGCGAGGCATCGCCGTCCGAGGCTTGGCGGAGCATGACCTTCATCGCGACATTGCGCGCAATCGCCCCGTCCCGCGCATCGAGGATCGCGCCCATCCCGCCTCGCGCCACCATTTTCCCGATCTCGTATTTGCGGTTTCCGCTGATCGTCCCCGGGAGCCGTTCGGGGACCGGCTCCTCGCCGGGCCGCAGGCTCCGCAACTCGAGCACCGCGGCGCCGACCTGAATGCGTTGGCTCGGACGCACCCGCGCCGGCCCCGCCACTCGTGCTCCATCGAGATGGGTGCCGTGCGTGCTGCCGAGATCCTCAATCAGCACCCCGTGCGCTTCGATCGTCAGCAGCGCATGTCGCCGCGAGACGAGATCCGCCACGATCCGCAGCGGGCAGTCGGAATTCCGCCCGATCTCGTATGCTCCGGGCGCCAGCACGGAAACCGTCCGGACTTCGCCATCGACGGTAACGGTGACTTCCGTCTGGGGTATGACCATGCCGCGGATACTGGCTGGTTGGTCGCGATCTGGTCAATCATTCGCTCACGTAGTTCTACATGTTGTTCACGCGGAAACGATGCCGCCGGAATCGCGAAGCCCGGCAAGCCGGCGGTCATGGTCAACCGGCGGTGCGGTCATCGGGAAAGTTCAGCCCTGGCAACGGCGCGTCCGTGCTTGGGAATCCATCGCCCTATGGTCATGCCCTGCCAGCGTGCCGCTGCTTACCGCGGTTCGGGTCCGCGTAATTGCGACAGAGATACTGTCCCTCCACGGACGCCGCACCGGTTGCATTTGGTCCCAGCTAGCGGACGCGGGCGAGCGGGAAGGGGATCTGTTTTTCCTGGCGCAGGATTTTGGCGATGCGGGCGGCGAGCTTGGGCGAAGGGGTGCGCGGGGTCCATTGGCGCGGGTTCGGCAGGACGGCGGCGAGGGCGGCGGCCTGGTCGCGGCTGAGGCTGCGGGCGCTAGTGCCGAAGTGGGCCTGCGCGGCGGCTTCGACGCCGTAGATGCCGTCGCCCATCTCGATAACGTTGACGTAGAGTTCGAGGATGCGGCGCTTGGAGAGGAGGGTTTCCATCCAGAAGGTGTAGTAGGCTTCGAGGCCTTTGCGGAGGTAGGAACGGCCCTGCCAAAGGAAGAGGGAGCGGGCGCATTGCATGGTGATGGTGGAGGCGCCGCGCGGGCTGCGTCCGGTGCGGGCGGCCTGCTGGCGGGCGAGGTCGATCTCGCGCCAGTCAAAGCCGCGATGCTGAAAGAAGCGCTGGTCTTCGGCGATGAAGACGAACTTGAGGAAGTCGGGCGCGATCTGCGCGAGCGGGCGCCAGGTGTAGTGGCGGCCGGGGGAGGGGCGGCCGTTCCAGCGGGCTTCGGTCTGCCGGATGAGCATGAGCGGGGTGAGCCGGGGATCGGAGAAGCGGACCCACGCGACTTGGAGGATGGGCAGGATGGCGAGGACGAGGATCGTGGCGAAGAGCCAGATCCACCAGCGGCGCGGCGAACGGGAGCGGGCGGTTTTCCGCGGCTTCAAAGACTGCGAACCTGCGGCGGCGGGATCACCACCGGGCGGACGCGCGGCATCTTCAAGCGGCCTTCTTCACCCTGCATCGGGGCGACGATCTCGGCCTCGGTGATGTCGATGACGTTGGCTTCTTTTTTCCGCGGCTCCCAGCCTTTGGCTTCGCGCGCCTTGGCGGGCGGCGTGGGTTCTTCGTCGGCCTCGGAGACCTCCTCGGGGGCCGGTTCGTGGCTGCTGTGCTTCATCGAGGTGAACTCGGCCTGGCTGGTGATCTCGTCGAGCATCTGGCGCTGCTCTTCCATGAGCCGCTCGATGCGATTGCGGAGGGCGTCGCGCTGCTGGGCGATGCTGTCGCGTTCGCGGCGGATGCGGGCGATCTCGCGTTCGGTGCGGGCCTTCATCTCGTGCTCGGCGGCGGCCAGGGCGGCGCGTTCGCGTTCAAAGGTGGCGGTCCGCTCGGCGAGGCTGCGGCGCTCCTGATCGAGCTGGCTGATGATGTCGTCGCGCTGCTTGACGACGGTCTTGAATTCGCTGGCGAAGATGCCGGCCTGCGCCTTGTGGGTTTCGCGGGCTTGTTCGAGTTCGGCGGCGAGCTTCTCTTTCTCGGCGAGGATGGCGTCGCGTTCGGTGGTGAGCTGGGCGTGCTTTTTCTCGGCTTCGACGGAGATGGCGGCGAGCCGCTCGGCGACCGTGGCGCTGTCCTTCTGGGCGCTGTCCCGCGCATCGAGGAGAGAGGCGATCTCGGCAGGATACTTGCGTTCGGCTTCGGCGAGCGCGGCGCGCACTTTGTCGCGATCCGCGGTCAGCGCGGCGATGGTCGCATTCATCTCTTCGGTGAGGCGGGAGATGGCGGCGGACTTTTCATCGCGCAAGCCATGCACGGCCTTTTCGTGATTCGCCTGGAGGGCGGCGATCCGGTCATCGATCTCGGCGACGAGCGTGGCTTTCTCCGAGGTGAGTTTCGCCAGCGCGGCATCTTTATCCGCGGCGAGGGCGGCGAGGACGCGCTCGTGTTTACCGGTCAGGTTGGCGAGCTCGTCGGCGTGCTTTTTGGCGACCGCCGCGGCCTCGTCCTCGCGCTTCTTCAGTGCGCCCTGGACTTCCGTGAGGGTGGCTTCGGTCTTCGCGAGGCGGGCCTGCAATTCGTCGCCGCGACGGATGGCTTCGGCGAGCCGCTTCTCGATCTCGGATTGGTCAGCGGCGAGGGTGTCGTGGCTGGTGTGCAGTTCCGCGAGGGTCTTTTCGTGCGCGGTGCGGGCGGCGGCAAATTCGGTGGCGAGCGTCTCCCGGGCGGCGCGCAGGGCGTCGCGGTCACGATCGAGCGAGGCGAAGGCGAGGCCGTGCTCCTGCTTGGCGCTGGCCAGTTCGCCGGACATTCTCTCGAGCTTGGCCATCAAGTCGTCGCGCTGGCGGGTGATCTCGGCGAGCGACTTCTCCAAGGCGCTGCGGGCGGCAAGATTCTCCGAGGTGAGCGTTTCCTTGCCGCTGAGCAAGTCCCCGTGCTGCTTGCGCAGCGCAGCCAGTTCCTTGGTCACGGGCTCGAGCTTCTTGCCGAGTTCGTTCCGCTCGGTGGTCAGCTCGGCGAGGGCTTTGGCGTGCGCGGCCTCGGCGGCGGCGATTTCGCCGGAGCCGGTGCTGTGGTCGGCGCGCAGCCTGGCCAGTTCGTCGGCTAACGTTTTTTTCTCGGCGGCGATGGTTTCCTGTCCGGCCTCGAGTTCGGCGAGCGCCTTGGCATCGGCTTCGCGAGTCTGGCGGGTGGTGGCGAGTTCGCGTTCGAGGCGCTCGTTGTCCGCCTGCAGACCGGTTTTGAGCTGGGTGACTTCGGCGAGCAGGCTGTCGCGTTCGGCGCGGAGTTGGTCGAGCGCGGCGTCGTTGCCGGCGCGGGCGGTTTCCAACTCAGCGCGGAGCTTGGTGATTTCGGTGGGGTCCGCGGCGGGGGTGGCCTGCAGTTTCTGCAGAGCGGATTCCTTCGCGGCGAGCTCTGTCTGCGCCTTGCTGAGATCCTGCTGATGTTTGGCTGCAGCCTGCGCCAGCTCGGCTTTCACCTTGCCCAATTCCGCGGAGACGCCCTCTTTCTCGGCGGTCAGTTTCTGCAAAGTGACGGTGGCGACAACGGCACCGGCGACTTTCTCATCCAGCGTTTTGACCTTTGCGGAGAAGCCATCGCGTTCGGCCTGGATCGTCTTGAGCTGGGCCTGAAGTTTCTCGTTTTCGACGACCAGCTTTTTCGCTGCGTCCGACGTTTTATCGTCCGGCTTCGCTTGGGCGAGGGCTTCTTTTTCCTGCGTCCGCTGGGTCAGATCGGCGGTGCGAGCGGCGAGCTCGTCGGCGAGTTTTTTCTTTTCACCACCGAGCGCGTCGCGCTCCTTGAGTAGCGTCTTGATGCGGGCGCGATAGGATTCGATGTCGGCTTCGAACTGCGCCGCGGCGCGGGCTTCCCAAGCCTCGGGCGCCACGGCAGGGGCGGCAACCTGCGCGTTCGCGGTCAGCTTTTTCCGCGCATCTTCGAGGTCCGCCTGCAGCTTTTGATTCGTGGTCTGGAGGGTCGTGGCCTGATCCTGAATGTCTTTGATCGCCCGAGCCGCTTCGGCTTCACGTTTGCGGGCCGCGGCTTCGTTCTCGCGCTGCAGGGCGGTCTGAATCTCCTGAACCTTGGCGGCGGATTCCTGCTGGAGCCGATCGGCGGACGAAAGCTGGCGCTCGAGTTTGATTTTCGCTTCACGCTCGCGCCCGAGTTCCTGCGCGGCCTCGCGCTGGCCGGTTTCGAGGACATTGATGCGCCGCTGCAGTTCCTCGAGTTGGCGTTGGTATTCCTTTTGGGAACGGTCGGCCGCTCCCGCGGCTGGTGCGGTGTCCGCTGCGAGCGAAGCGCCGATTTTGCCGCGCTTTTGAAACTCCGTGATCTGCTTGGAAAGGTTGGCCTGCTGCTGGGCGAGGGCGTCGCGTTCGGAAGCCAGATCCTTGATTCGCTGGTCGTTCTGCTGGCTGAGCTTGCTGACTTCGACCTTGAAATTGGAAAGCTCGATCTTCAGCGCGTCCCGCTCCTGCTGGGCGCGGGTGAGGTTCTCGGTGCTCTTGGCGGCGACGCTCTTTTCGAATTCGACCTGCTCGAGCTTGTCGTCGATTTCCTTCTTCGCGCGGACGAGATCGACGAGGATTTTCTCGCGTTCGTCGGCGAGCGTCTTCCGCTGCTGCTCGCCGGACGCGAGGTGCCGCTCGAACTCGCCTTTGATCCGCGTCAGCATCTTGCGAATCTCGTCGCGGGACTTCAGCGCCTCTTCCTTGGACATTTTTTCGTCCTCCTCGGCGTTCGAGCTGGGCACGACGAGCTCCGGCGGTTTCGTCGGCGCGACCGGCGCGGGCGCCGGCGTCGGGGCTTGGGCGGGCGCTTCGGCAGCGGGACCTCCGGGGATGATGTTGCGGACGGCCCGGCGGCCACGCAGTTTTTCGGCGAGCGTTTCCGCAGCCGCCGGGGTCATTCCGGCCGGCGGAGCTTCGCCCGATGCCGCCTTCAACGCCGTCAGCATCTTCATCACCTTCTGCCACGGAAACCGGATTTCGGTGGTGTCGGTGCGCGGGACTTCCGCCCGGAAAATGGTCGGCACGCGGCGGTAAATCTCGGTGAGCGCGATGGTCGTCTGGCCGCGCGAAATGCGCTCGGCCAGTTCGGTGATGCCAAAATTCAGCGGCAACTTTGGATCATGGGTCTCATCCTTGAGCATTTGCGCCGGGAGCCGGGGCAAAAAGTCTCCCAGATCGAGGGTGACCTGGTGTTGGGATTCCGCTTCGACGGGAGCAGGGGCCGGAGCGGGCGCCTCTTTTTCCTTTTTCGGCGGGAGTTTAAAATCGGGATTGTAACCCGCAGCGACCGCGGCCGCAGCGATTTGCACCGCCGGATCCATCTTACGCGCCGGGGCCGCCGGGGCCGGATCCGTCTTGGTTTCCGGCGTCGATTCCGGCGTCACCTCGGGCGGGTTTTCGTCCGAGGCTTTGCGTTTGAAACGATCGAGGAATGACATGAGCCTGCGTGTGTTTAGAGAAACGTTAGCAGGTTCTAGTCCTGCCACGGAGCGACTTGTTATCCGCTTGCCGGGATTTTGTCTGTGAAAATTGCGGATGCGGAAGCTTTTTCTGCGGGGCTGACGACGAGGAAAGCAGCCAGCGTTTCCGCGAGCCGGGCGGGCAGCACGGCTACCAATCGCACGGCGTCGCCCTCATAGACCGTCTCGAGCACATTGGCCTGGCGGTGCAGGCGGGCCAGCAGGGCGCCCTCGCTTTGCGGGATGAGCAACTCGCGCGTCACCGAACCGGTGGCGACCATTTCGGCCATCCGCTCGACCAGTTCATCGACTCCTTCCCCGGTGTGGACCGAGAGGAAAACGGCGTCGGGGAAATGGCGGCGCAGCCCGGCGAGGACGGTCGGATCTTCGATTTTGTCGATCTTGTTCAGCGCGACGAGCATCCGCTTTTCGTCCGCGCCCAGCTCGGCGAGCACTTTCATCGTCGTGTTGTAAAACGTCATGACCTCTGGCTGGCTGGCGTCCAGCAGGTGGATGAGGAAGTCGGAAAGCGTCGCCTCCTCAAGGGTGGCGTTGAAGGCTTCGACGAGGCGATGTGGCAATTTGCGCACGAAACCGACGGTGTCGGTGAGCAGGAGCGGTTGTTTGTTGGGCAGCGCGACTTTCCGCGTGGTGGTGTCGAGCGTGGCGAAAAGTTTGTCCTCGATCAGCACCTCGGCACCGGTCAGGCGGCGGAGCAGCGAGGATTTCCCGGCGTTGGTGTAGCCGACGATGGCGGCGTTCGGGACCGGGGTCCGTTTGCGATCCTTGCGCTGGGTGGCGCGCGATTCGCGGACCTGTTCGAGTTCGCGTTTGCAGCGGTCGATGGCGTTCCGCGTCTGGCGTTTGTCCTGTTCGAGCTGCGATTCGCCTTCGCCCTTGGCGCCGATGCCGCCGCCCTGGCGGACGAGGTGGCCCCAGGCGCGGGTCAGGCGGGGGAGCGAATATTCGAGTTTCGCCAATTCCACCTGGAGCCGCGCTTCGCGGGTCTGCGCCCGCTTGCCGAAAATATCGAGGATGACTTCCTGCCGGTCGATCACGACGACGCCCGAGAGTTTCTCCCAGTTCCGCTGCTGGCTGGGCGTGAGTTCGTTGTCGAAAATGATGACGTCCAGTCCCTTCTCTTTGACCAGCGCCACGATTTCGTCGGCCTTGCCCGTCCCGATGAGCAGGCGCGCGTGTTGTTCGCGGTGGTGGACGAGCATCCGGTCGATGACGGGGATGCCGAGGGTGTTCACGAGTTCCTCCAGTTCATCCAGCAGGCTCGTGGCTTCGCCGCGCGCATTGACGTCGAGATAAGCGCCAACGAGCAACGCCCGCTCGACCATTTTTTTGAACTCTCTGGTTTCGATCATGAAATTCCCCAAGGCGCGCACCATACGCGAAGGCTGGCGGGGCGCAAAGGGAGACCTCGCAGTCATTTATCCCTGTTCGCCGGGCCGGGCGGATTTGGTCATGGTCGTCTCGGCCCGCGGTGGTTTAGTTTTCCGCGCACGTCGCCATGAAAAACCTGCTCGTCTGGCAAAAACTGGCCCTTCTCGGCGCCGTTTTTTTGCTCCCGCTCGTGGCCGTCACCGGGGTGCTGGTGTCCTCGGTTCACAGCCTGGGCATTGCCACCGCGAAGCGGGAACTGATCGGGGTCGCCTACGGGCGCCCACTGCTCGATTTCCTGCAACATCTGCAGCGTTTTCGGGGACTGAGCGCGGCAGGCCTGGCCGCGGAGCGGGCGGCGGTCGCGGCCGAAATCGAACGCGATCTGGTCACGATCGACGCCGTGGATGTCCGCTGGCGCGAAGCACTCAAGCTCGGCGGACGCTGGCCGATGCTGCGCGACCGTTGCCGCAAAATGCTCGATGAACCGCCGTCGCCCCAACAGCTCGACGAAGTCACCCGGATCATTGGACAGGGGCTGAGCCTGCACAGGGAAGTCGGCGACCGCTCGGAACTCACCCTTGATCCCAAACTCGCCAGTTATTATTTCATCGACCTCTTTTTATGGAAGCTGCCGCAGCATGCGGAGCAGGTCGCGCTGGCCTGGAGCCGCCTGGCCGCCAGTCCGCCGGGGCAGCCGATCAGCCCGGCGGTTCGCGACGATCTTCTCCGCGTTTCCGCGCTCACCGACTTTCTTTTCGACGAAGCCCGGGAAGCGCTCGCGAAGGCGCGGGACGGTGCGCCGCTGGCCGGCCGCAATCTGCAGCTCTCGATCGCGACCGGCACCGAGACGGGCGATCCGCTGAATGAAGCGCTCGTCACTCGCATGGTCAGCCTGAGCCCGGCGGAACTGGCTGAGAAAATGTCCGCGCGCGTGGCCGCGGATTACGCGCTGGCCGGGCAGGTCAGCCTGGTCCTCGACGATCTGCTCAATCAGCGCATCGCCCGCCTGAATCGCCGGGTGAATATTTCGCTCGCCCTCGGCGCCGGCGGATTGCTGCTCGTCTCCGCGCTCGGCTGGTTCTTGATCCGCGACATTGCGCGTCCGCTCGGCGCGCTCGCCACCACGGCCCGCGCGATCGAGGGCGGCGAACTCGACGCACCGGTCACAGTGGAGCGCCGCGCAGACGAAATCGGCGAGCTGGCCGAGGCCCTGCGCTGCATGAATGCCGCCCAGCAGCAGAGTCGCGAGCGGCTCGTGGAGAGCAATCTCGCGATGCTCGCGGCGAACGAAAAGCTCCAGGATAAAACCGCCGAGGCGCAACGCCTGGCCGTCGAGGCCGACGCGGCCAATCGCGCCAAGCGCGATTTCCTCGCGGTGATGAGCCACGAGATTCGCACCCCGATGAACGGGATCATCGGCATGACCGAGCTCGCGCTGAACACCGCGCTGACCGACACCCAGCGCGAGTATCTCGACATGGTCCGCAGCTCCGGGGAGACGCTGCTCGAACTGCTCAACGACATCCTGGATTTTTCCAAGATCGAAGCCGGCCGGCTGGAACTGGAGCGGACCGACTTCGAACTCCGCGATCTGCTCGGCGACACCATGCAGGCGCTCGGCGTGCGGGCGCACCAACGTGGCCTCGAGCTGGCCCTGCAGATCCGGCCCGACGTGCCGGACGCGCTGACCGGCGACCCGCATCGGCTGCGCCAGATCATCGTCAATCTCGTCGGCAACGCGCTGAAATTCACCGAGCAGGGTGAAGTCTCGGTGCTCGTCGAATTTCTCGGGATGGGCTCCGAACACGCGGTGCTGCGCTTCACCGTCCGTGATACCGGGATCGGCATTCCGCAGGAAGCGCGCGACCGGCTGTTCAAGGCGTTCTCGCAGGCTGACAGCTCGACGACGCGGCGCTTCGGCGGCAGCGGCCTCGGACTGGCCATCACCAGCCAGTTGGTCGAGCTGATGGGCGGGGCAATCGAAGTCGCCAGCGAAGTGGGAAAGGGGAGCGCGTTCCATTTCACGGCGCACTTCGGCCGGCAGTCCGAGAAGCCGGTCGAGGACGTGCCCGAACTGGAGCAACTGCGCGTGCTTGCCGTGGATGACAACGCCACCAATCGCCACATCCTGCGGGAACTCTTCACCAGTTGGCGCATGGAAGTCGTCGTCGCCGATTCCGCGGAAGCCGCGCTGGCCGCGCTCGACCGGGCCGAGCGCGATGGGCAGCCGATCGCGCTCGTGGTGACCGATATGATGATGCCGGAGGTCGATGGCTTTGGGCTCGTCGAGCGGATGAAGGAAAATCCCGCGCTCCGCGAAACCCACGTCATCATGCTCACTTCCTCCAATCGCCCGGAAGACATCGTCCGCTGCGAACAAATGGGCATCGGTGCGCATCTCGCCAAGCCGATCAAACAATCCGTGCTCATGGACACGATCGTCAGCGTGCTCGGCTCGAGCCCGCGGCGCCGCACGGCGGTGCGCAGTGGCGTCGTCCCGCGGCAGCGCCCGCTGCGCATCCTGCTCGCCGAAGACAACGCCGTGAACCAGCGCCTCGCGGTGGTGAATCTCGAATCCTGGGGCCATGCGGTGACCGTCGCGCACGATGGGGTCGAAGCCGTCGAAGCCTTCAGCGCGGGGGCGTTCGACCTCATCCTCATGGATTCGCAGATGCCGCGGATGAGCGGGTTTGAGGCGACCGCGGAGATCCGCCGGCGCGAGGGCGAGCGCGGCGGGCGGGTGCCGGTCATCGCGATGACCGCGAACGTGATGAAAGGCTATCGCGACGAATGCCTCGCGGCCGGGATGGATGGCTATGTGGCCAAGCCGATGCGGCGCCAGGAATTGATCAGCGAGATCGCCGCGGTCATTCCCGATTTCATCCTCCCCGGCGAACTCGCCCCGTCGGATTCGGCCCCGCCCATCGAGCCGCCGGACGCGCGGCACGACACGTCGGCTTTCGACCCAAAAGCGCTCCTCGAGAGCATGGGTGGCAATCGCGCGGTGCTCGCCGAAATGGTCAAGCTCTGCCTCGAAGTGGACGCGCCGCGCTTGCTCGGCAATCTGCGCGTCGGCCTGGAGGAGCAGGATTTTCAGGCGGTCGAACAGGCGGCCCACGGGCTGAAAGGATTGATCGGAGAATTCCACGCCCCGACGGCCTGCGCAGCCGCCCGGCGACTCGAAGAAACGGGCCGCACGCACCGGGCCGAAGCACTCCAGCCGCAGGCGGAGACGTTCCTGCGCGAGTTCGACCGCCTGACCGCGGCGCTGCGGAAGTTCGTCGCGGAATAGCCGAGGCTTTGGCTTTCCTCTGCCCCGTTTCCTGCTTCTATTCGCCCCCGGTATGAACACTCCGATGCCGACCAAGGGCCGTATTCTGATCGCCGAAGACGTGCGCGTCATCGCTTTTAAAATGGCGCAGGCCCTGCAGGCCGCCGGTTATTCGGTGGAGATGGCGTCCGACGGCCAGGAGTGTCTGAATAAAGCGCGGCAGACGCTGCCCGATCTCGTCGTGCTCGACATCATGATGCCGAAAATGCACGGCATCGATGTGCTCAAGGCGCTGCGCGACGAGCACCGCACGGCGCGCACCGGCGTGATCGTTTGCACTGCCAAGGATTTCAAAACCGAGCACGCCGAAGCGGCCCGGCTCGGGGTTTTCGATTATCTGACCAAACCATTCGAGCCCGCGCGGCTGGTCGAGAAAGTCGAAGCGTTTTTCGCGCGCGGCGAAGGCTTCCAGGGTGTTCCGGAATATCCGGCACCGACCGTGCGGATCGATGCGCCCGCGGAAGGTTATCAGCCGGTGCTCGATACTTCGCGCGCCCGCTTCAGTCTGTGGGGCACGCGCGGTTCGACGCCGACGCCCGGCGCGCGCTTTCTCCGTCACGGCGGCCACACCTCGTGCATGTCGGTGGTCCTCGGCGACGAACAATTCATCTTCGACGCCGGCTCCGGCATTCGCGAACTCGGCATCGACGTGCTGAACAGCGACCGCCGCAAACTCTACCTCTTTGTCACGCACACGCACTGGGATCACATTCAGGGTTTTCCCTTTTTCGCGCCCGCCTACGTGGCGGGTTTCGAGATCATCATTTACGGCGCGGAAGGCTTCGGCAAAGACCTGAAGAGCGTCTTTCGCGGCCAACTCGATCGCGAATATTTTCCCGTGCAGATGGAGGACATGCATTCGCACCTGCAGTTCCGCCAACTTGCGGAGAATCCGGTGCCGGTCGGCTCGGCGCTGGTTTCTTGGGAATTTGCCCAACACCCCGGCGCGACGGTCGGCTACAAGATCGAGATCGGAGACAAAAAGATCGTCTGGGTGCCGGACAATGAATTCCTCCAGGGCTACACCGGCCCGCCGGAGGCGCTGACCCGCGATCATCCGCTCGTCGTGCCCTACGGCAACATGATCGATTTTCTCGCCGACGCCGACATCGTCATCCACGAGGCGCAATACACCTGCGAAGAGTATCCGGAGAAAATCCGCTGGGGCCACAGCTCCGTCTCGAATGCTTGCGCGCTGATGAAACTCGCCGGCGTGCGCCGCTGGATCGTCACGCATCACGATCCGATGCACGACGACGCTTTCCTCGAATCGAAGCTTCTGCTGACCCGGCAGATTTTCGAGCGCCTGGGCCACGAAATCCAAGTCAGCCACGGCTATGACGGCATGACCGAGTACTTCTGACCGCGCCGGGCCGCGCGGCAGTACTTTCGCTTTTCACGGAAAAAAGCTGTGGCATTCTGTCGCCCCCGTGAAAATCCCTGAACCCCCTCGTTCCTACCTCTCCAAGCTCGCCGAGTCGCCCGGTCCCGAGGAGAAGGAAGACAAAATCCTCCCGCGCTACGTCGAAGTGCCGGCGCTGCGCGAGCACGGCTTCGGACCGCGTAATCTTTTCTGGGGTGTCGCCACGCTCTTTCTGGCGCTGGTCGTCCTCGTCGCCGCGCTGTTTTTTGCCGGGCCGAAAGCCGCGATTTCGCTGGCCACGGCGCTGCTCACGTTCACCGCGCTCTTCGTCCTCGCGCGGCTCCATATCTTCCGCCAGCGCAACGGCGCCTTCTTCGCCCTCACCGTGGTCAGCCTGCTCGGCGCGCTCGTCCCGCTGGTCGAGAATGGTCTCGAGGCGCTGAAAAACGTCCTCGCCCGCCCGGCCGCCCCGACCGCGGTTGCCGCAGGCCAGCCCGCTGGTGAGACCCAGCCGCCGCTGCTCACGCAGTCCTTTGCTCTCTCGAAGCCCGAGGGCGGCAAGCAGGTGAAAGTCCTGAAGGATTCGGTCGTGCCGATCGGCGACCGCTCCTTCCTGATCAAGGCGGGCGACAGCTTTCCGTTCCTCGAAAGGAAAGCGGACGAAGTGACTTTTGCGGTGCGTGATTTGCAGGTCTGGCTGCCCGCCGATGTCGTGGAAGTGATCGATTCGGACATCATGGCGCAGGGCGTGGCGGGCACCCGCGCGGAGCCGGAAATGGCTGCGCCAGTTCCGCCCGCTCCTACCGCCGCATCGGCGGACGATCTCGCCTCGATCACGATGAGTGCGCAACGCGAGGCGATCCGCCGATACCCGGCGCTCGCCGTCCAGAACTCGCTGGAAAATGAGGCCTTCGTCTCGACCTACCAGCAGCTCAAGGACAGCGGCGGCGCCGAATTTTTTACCAACCCCGAGTGGCCGATCGAACTCGCCGAACTGCTCGCCAAGCGGGAAGGCTGGGCGCGTGGCGCCATGCCTTCCTCGACCGGTCCAGCCAGCCCCGCGCCCGTGCTCGATGCGCCGGGATCACTCCCGCCCGTGGACCAGTTGGACGCGGGGAACGATCTTCCCTGATCGGCTGGCGCTCCGCGTTTACGGCGCGAACTTCACCGTCTCGAGATACTTCACGCTCTCGGGAAGGGCGGCGTCCACGGTCGGAGATTCATCTTCGAGGAAGTAATACTTCACGCCCGACTTCGCGGCTTCCTTCAGCACCGCTGGCCACGGCACTTGGCCGGTGCCGAGCGGCACGTCGTCCGTCAGCGGCGCCTTGCCGGTGAAGACGCCGGTGCGCGCGCCTTTGCGGATATCCTTCAGGTGCATCAGGTGCCAGCGGCCCGGATACTTCGCGAGATACTTCACCGGGTCGGCGCCAGGTTGGAAAACCCAGAACACATCCATCTCGAACGCGACCAAGTCCGGCTTCGTCTCGCGGGCCAGCAGGTCGAAAAACGTCTCGCTCGCGCCTTCGCTCACCGGGCGAAATTCGTAGCCGTGGACGTGATAGAAAAACTGAATCCCGGCCGCTTTGAAGGCTTCACCGAACGCGTGAAAATCTGCCGCCGCGCGCTTCACATCCGCTTCGCCGAAGCTGCCGATCTCGTGTGGAATCCACGCGACGCCCGCGTATTTCAGCCCCAGCGTCTGCGCCGCTTTCACGGACGGCGCCGGATCCTTCTTCAAGGCGTCGTAGCTGAAATGTCCGGCGATCGGCGTGATGCCACGCGCCGCCAGTTCCGCCTTGAGCTTTTCCGGTTCCAGCGGCACTCCGCTATAAAGCTCCACGATCGGGAAGCCGAGATCCTTGGTCTGATCGAGCGCGGCAGTCTGATTCGTTTTGAAGGTCTCGCGCAGACTGTAGAGCTGGAGCCCGACCGGGCCTTTGAAATCGCCCTTCAAGTCAATCGCCGACGCGCTGACGGTGAGGGCTAGCAGGGAGAGGAGGAAACGTTTCATCCCTTGCCTGTAGCCGGTGCGCCGCGGCTTGTCACCTACGCGATGGGATCGGCGTCACGCGCTTTTGCGCAGCATGCCGTCCGTTAGGATTTTCGCCCGCAAGCCGCCGCGACCCTTCAGCGCCGCCTCGGTGCCGGGCGCAAAAGCGATATCCTGCCACTCGCAAGGCGAGCATTCCGACGCTCCCAAAAAACTGACGCCCTGGATCTCGAACTCCTGGCCGATGAGCGAGTTCAAATCGACCCCGCGCGTGAGCACATTGCGCCTGAAGGCTGATGGGGGCTTGTCCCAGACGTCGAACCGCGCGCAGAGTTCGTCGTAGATTTCCGCGGCGAAGAAGGTGATCTGGCCCTTGTAGCTCGGTTTGTAATCGAGGAAACGGTCGCCTTCGATCCCGCGCCCCGCGAGACAACGCATTTCGGGGACTTCGATCATCGGATGCGTGTCGGGCTGCTGGCCGTAATGACCGAAGAAATTGTGCCCCGGTGAAAGGTAGAGGTGCTCGATGGCGATGGCGGCGGTAGCGGACACGATGGAAATCTAACGGGAATGGACCGTTCGCAAAAGCGGTGAAATGGGTCGGTCGTTTTTGGCTCGGCTGGCTGGCGGGAAGCGGGACTGGGAAGTCCCGCCTGCTTTGCAGGCTCGCCATGTTCGCGAGGCGCGTCTTTCTTCGGCGTGTGGATATTTCCATGCCGCAACCCTTCTCCGCCGTGCTCCTCGCGGGTGGAAAATCCACGCGTATGGGCCGCGATAAGGCCGGGCTCATCATCGACGGTCAGCCGCTCTGGCAGCGCCAGCTCGCGACCCTCGGCGCGACCGACCCTGCGGAGCTTTTCATCTCGGGAAAACCGGGCGGCCCTTATGCTGAAGCGGGCGTGCCGATCGTCATCGATGCGCAACCCGGACTCGGCCCACTCGCCGGCCTGGCCGCGGCGCTGCATCACGCGCGCCACGAATCTCTCGTCGTGCTCGCCATCGATCTGCCGGCAATGACCGCGGTGTTTCTCTCGGCGTTGCAGCGGATCGCCACCGCCGCGGGCCGAGGCGTGGTGCCGAAAAGCGAAGAGTGGTTCGAGCCGCTGGCCGCGATCTATCCGCGCCGTTGTCTGCCGCTCGTCGAGGAATGCCTCCGCGGGGAAGATCACTCGCTGCAACACTTCGTGCGGCTGGCGGTGCAAGAAGGTCACCTCGCGGTTTTTCAGATCACCCAGGAAAACGGGTCGCTTTTCCAGAATCTGAATCAACCGTCGGATTGCGAATCGACGGATCGTTAACCGCGCAACGGGCAGCCTTCGAGGCAGGCGGGCTCGGCGCAGTGGTGACAAGCGGTAGTGACCGTCTGCTGATAGGGCTTCTCGACCGTGCCGCCGTGCAGCACGCCGATGTTCCGCCAGATCTCGTCTTCATCGAGCCCGTTCAGCGGTCGGTGGACGGGCGACACGGCGTGTAGTGTAGAACGCTACAATTCAATACGTTTGTCGCGACGATGTGATTGCGTTTGGCTGACCGCAGATTTCATGAAGCTCCTCCCAGACGTTCTTCACCCCTCGAGTCGTCCGTTCTCCCGTTCGACAAATCTGCGCCAGGATAATCCAGCCGCCGCCAACAAAGCTGGCGGGTCGGCAACCCAGCGCCTCGGAGGACGGCGTTCCGCTCCGCAGCGGTGAGCCAATAAGGATGAGTGCCCCGCTTTCGCCCGCGCATCACGAACCGCTGCGCCGTCAGCGCATCCCGAACGGGCTGATGCCGTTTGCGTCGCGACGTGTTTCTTGGTCAACTCGCGCCATGAAGTTCAGCGAAGCTTTGCAGGCGCAGCCCAAGGCTTTCGTTTACGCCGAAGCCGCTCTCCTCGTCGTCCTCATCGGCCTTCTCGATTCGGTCGGGGGCTGGGACATGAGCATGTTCATCTTTTATGCGGCGCCGATTCTTCTTCTGGCGCTGCTGACCAATCGGCGATCGGCCATTCTTTGTGCGCTGATCTGCGCGGCGGTATGGTTTTGGGCGAAGAGCGATACCAATCCTTACGGCACTCCTGAGGCCTACCTTTGGGCGACGTTCAACCGGACGGCCTATTTCATTTTCGTCGCCATCGGCGGCACGGCCATGAAGGCCCAGCGGGAGGAAGTGGGCGCGCGCATGGAAGCGATGATGCGGACCCGCGAGCTGGAGCAGGAGATCGTGCGGGTTAGCGAGCACGAGCAGATGCGCATCGGTCAGGATCTGCACGACGGCTTGTGCCAGAGCCTGGCGGCGATCAATTGCGCCGCCGCGTGTCTGCGCGTCGATCTCGAGGTAAAATCGCTGCCCGAGGCCGACGCCGCTTCGGGAATCCAGCAGATGCTCAAGGAGGCAGTCATGGAAGCGCGCGATTTGGCCCGCGGCATTTTCCCGGTCCAGATGGACGGCGAAGGTTTGCATGCCGCCTTGGAAGAACTGGTGGCGAAGACCAATCGCCTGCGCCAGGTCGTCGCCTCTCTGGAATTGCGCGGCGAAGTCGTCATCCAGGATCCGCAGGTGGCGATGCATCTCTATCGCATCATTCAGCAGGCGCTGAACAACGTGCTCAGCCATGCCCGGGCTGGGCACGTTGTCATCAGCCTCGGACGCGAAGAGGAGCGATTGGTCATCACCGTCGCCGACGATGGCGTTGGCTTTACGCCCGCCCGGCTCTCCGGGCGCGGCATGGGCTTGCGGACGATGCACTACCGCGCCCGATTGATTGGCGCCGAGTTGTCGATAGATAGTAAACCCGACGCCGGCACTCGCGTGCGCTGCGTCCTTCCCCGGCCTCCCACTCCATGAACCCCACTCCTGAATCCAAACCCGTGAAGGTGATGCTCGTCGAAGATCACCAGATGTTCCGCGAATGGCTTGCCCAGATGATTACCAAGGATCGCTCGTTCACCATCTGCGGCGAGGCGGACAACATCCAGGGCGCGATGCAAGCCATCCAGGCGCAGCGTCCCGACATCGCGATCATCGACATTACGCTTCGCGGCTCCAGCGGCCTCGAACTGATCAAGGATCTGAAAGCGAGTGGCGCGGCCATTCCCGTACTGGTCCTTTCGATGCATGACGAAACGCTCTACGCCGAGCGGGTCCTGCGCGCGGGAGCGCGTGGCTACATCACCAAACACGAAGCTTCATCCACCCTGCTCAAGGCGATTCGCCACGTGCTCAGCGGCGAAGTTTATCTCAGTGAAAAAATGACCGCGGCAATGCTCGCCCGCATGACCGGGCAGGGTGGGCGGGCGCTCGCTTCCGACATGGAAACGCTGGCCGATCGGGAGCTCGAGGTCTTCCAATTGGTCGGGAAAGGATTTAATACCCGCGAAATTGCGGAACAACTTCATCTCGGCGAAACCACCGTCGATACCTATCGCGCGCGGATTAAGGAAAAGCTCCAGTTGCGGAACGCGGCCGAACTCTACAGTCGCGCCGCGCAGTGGATTCAAGAGCACGGTGCCTGACTCGCGGCGCGCCGTTGCGCGAACTGCGTGAAAGTTACGACGTGCTGGAGGACGAACGGGCGGCGACGAGGCGATTGGCCCGCCGCAGCCGTTCACACATGACCTTCATCACGTGCGTGGCAAAGTCTGGCGTCTGCGCGACGAGTAGCTGAAAACGCGGCTTGTCGATCGGCACCAGTTTGCACGGTGTCACCGCGCGAACCGTGGCCGTGCGGGTGCCTTCGTCGATCAGCGCCATTTCCCCGAGCAAGGCGCCCGGCCCGGCCTGCTCGATCGCGCTTCCGCCGAGGAGGATTTCCGCGGTGCCTTCGAGGAGCACATACATGCTGTCCGCCGGAGCGCCTTCGCGGAAAATATTCTCGCCCGCCGGGATCACGAAGAAATCGGGATCGGTCTGGAAAAATTCAGCGAGGTCCATGAGTGATCTGGCTCCGAGTTAAAGCAGCGGCGCGATGACCGTGAGCGCGCGGAGGTAGATCCGGTCGGTACTTGCGCGGCTGATTTCTTCATCGAGCAAATCGACGATCTCGTCCGGGCCGGCGGGAAAGACGTGGTGGTAGCGGTGGCCGCCGGGAAGATCCAATGCGGCGTGCAGATAGTGCGAGCCGGGATCGCGGTGCAGGGCGAATCGCGCGTTCGCGCTGGCGAGGGTCAGGCCACTCAGCGTCGCGCCTTCCGCTTCGCGCAGTTCGGCGGAGATTTCCTTCCCTTGCGCATCGGTGAAAACGATCGGCGCCGTGCTCTTCCAATCCCAGCCAAGCTGCGCGGCGAGCCAGCCGAGCAGGAGCAGCGCGGTGGACCGATGCTCGGGTGAAGACGTGATCGCGAACTGCGTGACCTCGCGCAGATGCGGGAGATTTTCCGGATGATCGAAAATCTGCGAGAGCGCTTGGCGGAGATACAGCGAGCGCGTCCAGTTGAGATCGCGGAGGGTCAGCCGCGCTTTGGTTGCGGAGAGCGAAGCGCGCAGGCGCTCGAACTGTGCCTTCGGATTGTGCCAGCAAAGGCTGTCCACGATCAGCCGGTCGATCCACGACCACAGGTGCGGATTCAGATTCTCGGAGAGATCGCCCTGCCACCAGAAATAGAGCGGCAGATCGCTATCGAGATTGCTGAAGACGATGTTCGTCAGTCGGCCCTTGATTTTGCCTTCGAGGAGGAAACTGATTTGTTCGCAGCAGACTTGCTTGGCGCCGGCGCGCGAGAGGTGGCAGTGCGCATTGATCCACGCGGAGGCGCGGGGCTCGGGCGCATCGCGCAGCACGCAGACGATCAGAGCGCGGCAGGCGTGGTTGCGGGTGAACTCGGCGACCAGTTCGGTGTTCTCCGCGAGCGCTTCGGTGCTGCGGCAATAGATCGCGAAGTTCATCAGCGACGCGCGGGTCGGTGCGCTGTCGCCGGTGTCCCACAGGTTCTTGAGCTCACGGCCGATCTGGCCGATTTCCACCGGTGTGCCGAGGCGCGAAGGGTCGAAAGTCGCAGGCATGGCGAATTACATTCTCCGCCAGGTGCGACCGTCGCGGGCGAGCAGATCGTCGGCTTCTTTCGGGCCCCATGATCCCGACGGATAAAAGGCCACCGGCGGCGGGTTCGCCTGCTGGTGCCAGGCGTGTTCGATGTGATCGCAGAAACGCCACGCGCATTCCACTTCGTCGCGCCGGGCGAAGAGCGTCGCGTCGCCGGCCATGGCGTCGAGGAGCAAGCGTTCATAAGCCTCGGGCGAGGCTTTGCCGAAGCTCGTGCCGTAATGGAAATCCATCTTCACCGGCTCGATCCGCACCGCGGCGCCGGGCATCTTGCACTGCATGCGCAGCGAGATGCCTTCATCCGGCTGGATGCGGAAGACGAGCACGTTCGGCCCGAGAGGTTCGCTCGGTTTGTTGAAGAGCACGCTCGGTGCGCACTTAAATTGCACGGCGATTTCCGTCCCGCTTTTCGGTAGGCGTTTGCCCATGCGGATGTAGAAGGGGACGCCTTCCCAGCGCCAGTTGTCGATGTTCGCTTTCAGCGCCACGTAGGTCTCGGTCATCGACTGCGGATTCACGCGATCTTCGTCGCGATACGCCTTCACTTCCTTGCCCGCAATCGCGCCCGCCGTGTACTGGCCGCGCACGACATTCAGCGCCACGTCTTCCGCGGACATCGGCCGCAGCGAACGCACGACCTTGACCTTTTCATCGCGCACGCTGTCCGCGCCGAGATCGGTCGGCGGTTCCATCGCGGTCAGGCAGAGGAGCTGGAGCAAATGATTCTGCACCATGTCGCGCAGCGCGCCGGAGCTTTCGTAGTACGGTCCGCGCTGTTCGACGCCGAGCGGTTCGGCGGCGGTGATCTGCACGTGGTCGATGTAGCGGTTGTTCCAGATCGGCTCGAAGATCGCGTTGGCAAACCGCAGCACCATGATGTTCTGCGCGGTTTCTTTGCCGAGATAATGATCGATCCGGTAGGTGTCCTTTTCCGAAAAAACGCGATTGACGACCGTGTTCAGCGCTTCCGCCGACGGCAGATCGGTGCCGAACGGCTTCTCCACAATGACCCGCGCCCAACTGCCCTCGCGCGTCCGGTTCAGCCCGGCGTCAGCGAGATGATTGAGGATGCCCTCGAATTCGCTCGGCGCGACCGAGAGGTAAAACAGCCGGTTGCCGCGCGTGCCGCGTTCCTCATCGAGCTGATCGAGCCGCGCGGCCAGACTCTTGTAACCATCGGCATCGCCGAACTCGCTGCGGTGATAAAACACGCGGTCGTGAAAGCTGCTCCAGACTTCTTCGTTCAGTCCCGAGCGGGAGAATTTCCCCAGCGCTTCCTTCAACTCAGTGCGGAAGGTTTCGTCGGATTTTTCGCGGCGCGCAAAACCGACGACGCTGAGCGCTGCGGGCAGATCGCCATCGGCGGCGATGTTATAGAGCGCCGGGATGAGCTTGCGGTAGGTGAGGTCGCCCGAGGCGCCGAAGATGATGACGCTGCACGGCTGCGGCAATGGCCGGCTGGAGAGCCCCTCGCGGAGCGGATTCGCGGTGGAAGAAGGAGTGGCGTTCAAAGCGCGGAGGTTTTAGCCGGACGAAGCGGCGCCGCGAAGTGAAATGTTTTCATCGCGAGGATGAATACCGCCGCGCCACCGTGCCGCGCGATGATTTACGCGCGCTGGCCGATGGCGGCGAGTTTCGCCTGGCCTTCGCTCCACGGGACTTCGTGCGGGAGGCGCTTCGAGAGCGCGGCGAGGGCGGCGATGACGCCGGCGCCTTCGCCCATGCCCACGGCGTTGCCGGTGACGCGGTAGCTGGAGTGCGAGATGAAGTCACCGCTGATGCAGCGGCCAGCCATCATCAGGCCATCCACGTCTTTCGCGATCATCGCGCGGAGAGGGATGTCGTAGGGTGTGACTTTGATGTTCGTGGGGTGGATCGCGGCCTTTTTGTTGTGCTCCGCGGTGGTCGCGTGCACGTCCACGCCGAAGGTCACACGGACCACACCGTCGTCGTGCCGTGCGCCTGTCACGAGGTCGTCCGTCTTCACCGTGAACCGCCCCGCGATGCGGCGCCCATCGCGCACGCCGATCTGCTCCGCGGTCGCGACGAGTTGGATGCCGTCCCACGCGCCGCCGAGGCTGCGCAGGCCGTTGACCATTTTGTTCATCTCGCTGCGCGCGCGTACGGTGGCGGCCGTGATCTCGGCAGCGTCCCACGGTTTGACGCCGTATTCGTGATTAAACATGGCGAAGACGAGATTGCCGCGCACATGCCAGAGCGTGGAGTTGGCGTAGGAGGGCAGGTGGCCGGTGGCCCTGACGATGGCTTCGCTGATGCGCTTTTTCTTTTCGCTGTCGGTGGGTTCGCCGGGCTGCGGGATGCCGAAGCGGATGAACTCGCGGAGCGCCTCGGCGTCTTTTACGACGAGCAGGGCATTGAGTGACATGGGCTGGCAGGGGCAGTCGGCCGCTTCGCCGATCTCGAACGCACAACCGGCGAGCGCGCCGAGATCGCCGTCGCCGGTGGTGTCGATGAAGACGGGCGCGCGCCACGCCTGGCGACCGGATTTCGATTCGGTGACGATGGTGGTGAGGCGGCGACCTTCGCGATAGGCGCTGGCCACGCGGGTGTGAAACTGGAATTTCACGCCCGCCTCGACGCACAATTCTTCGAGCAGGAGTTTCAGCGCTTCGGGATCGTAGCAGAAGCGGCTGGTGCTTTTGGAATCCGCGCGGGCGTCGCGCTGGTCGAGCTTTTCGCGCAGTTCCTTGGCGAAGCCGGGTTTGTTGAAATCGAGGAAGTAACCGAGCAGCCCCGCAGTCCAGATGCCGCCGAGACAGCCCCGCCATTCGAACAACCGCACCCGTGCGCCCGCCCGTGCCGCGGTGATCGCGGCGGTCACACCCGCCGGACCCGCGCCGCAGACGATGACGTCCGCATCTTCCACGAGCGAAATGTCGCGGCCGGGCTCGGAGAATTGCCCCGGTTTGGCCGCGGCAGTTTCCTGCGCGCCGGCGGGGAGTTGGGTGAGCGCGCTGCTCGCGAGAGCAGCTTGCAGAAAACGACGGCGGGAGAGATGAGCGGGGGACATGCGGAAAGTGTTATCCGCACGCGGCGCGCGTTTTCAATTCATTGTTCGGTGTCCGCGGCGCATCCCCGCTCGATCGACCGGGAGCGATTACCGAAACAGAAAAGACAGGCCGAAGCTTGGACGCGAAGAATACCTCCGGCGATCAATCGCGCAGAACGGCGCCGCCGCGTACCGTCTCGAGAACCGCATTCCGGAACCCGGCGATGGCGCCGCCCAAGTCGTAGCCAAACCCGTGGCGCTGCGAGAGGGCGCGCGACTTTGTGAGCAATTCTTCGCGGGTCATTGATTGGCGTCGGGGCAGGGCGACGAAGAGTTTGGTGCCCGGCAGCGGCACGTCGAAAATGTACACGTCCTCAAAGGCACCCTGATAGGTGCGCAGCATGCTGGCGTAGAGCGGATTGGCAGCGCGGCCCCAGACGTTGGCGACGACGTTTCCCTCCGGAGCCAGAGCGCTTCGCACCGCGCTGACAAACTCCAGCGTGGTGAGGTGGCTGGGAATGGCATCGGCGTTGAAGCTGTCGAGAATGATCACGTCGTAACCGCCGTCGCTGGCCTCGATGAAATCGCGGCCGTCTTCCACGAAGACGCGCATCCGAGCGTCTTCTTCGAATCCGCAATATTCTCTGGCCAAAGACACGACCTCCGGATCGATTTCGACGACCTCGATGGTCATCTGCGGGAAATGGCTGTGCAGAAAACGAGGCAGCGTTCCGCCGCCCAGGCCAACGATCAAAACGCGGCGCGGATCAGGCGTGAACGTGAGGCACGCGGGCAGCAGGCGGGCATACGGAAGTTCGAGGTGCCGCGGGTCGTCCGCTTTGACGATGCTTTGGGAAGCGCCCTCCGCCCCGAAGCGCAGCGTGCGCAGTCCGGTCGCGTCTTCCGTCAGCCGGATGGCTTGGAACGGGGACTGCCGGGCGACGAGGAGTTTTTCGTCGTTCTTCATTTGCGACCACAGCGCCGGGGTGCGGGCCTCCGATCATTCAAAGATTGCGGGGCGGAAGCGCGCAACCGTCGTGCGGGTTTAGCCCGGCAGCGGGTAGCGCGCGGTCAGGGCGCGGACTTCGGTGCGGACCTTGGCCAGTTCGTCGGCGCTGTCTTTGTTGGACAGCGCGCGGTGGATGAGGTCGGCGATTTCGAGCATCTGCTCTTCCTTCATGCCGCGGGTGGTGACCGCCGGGGTGCCGACGCGGATGCCGCCGCCGAGGGTGATTTTCTCGGTATCGAAGGGGATGCCGTTTTTGTTCACCGTGATGCCGGCGTGGTCGAGGACTTCGCTGGCGATCTTGCCGTTGAGGCCGTTTGGGCGGAGATCGACGAGCATGAGGTGGTTGTCGGTGCCGCCGCTGACGATGCGGTAGCCTTGGTGGGCGAGGGCGCCGGCGAGGGCCTTGGCGTTTTGCACGACCTGCTGCTGGTATTCCTTGAAGCTGGGCTGGAGCGCTTCGAGGAAGCACACGGCCTTGGCGGCGATGACGTGCATGAGGGGGCCGCCCTGGACGCCGGGGAAGACCTGGCTGTTGATTTTCTTGGCGAGGTCTTCGTGGTTGGTCAGGACCAAGCCGCCGCGCGGTCCGCGCAGGGATTTGTGCGTGGTGGTGGTGACGAAGTCAGCGAATTCCATCGGCGAAGGATGCACGCCCGCGGCGACGAGGCCGGCGATGTGGGCCATGTCCACGAAGAGGTAAGCGCCGACGCTTTTCGCAATCTCGCTCATCTTCTCAAAATCGATGATGCGTGAATAGGCGCTGGCGCCGGCGGTGATCATCTTGGGCTGCTCGCGCTTGGCGACTTCGGCGAGTTCATCGTAGTCGATGCGGTGATCGCTCGGGCTCACGCCGTACTGGCAGAACTGGTAGAAGCGGCCGGAGAAGTTCGCCGGGTTGCCGTGGGTGAGGTGGCCGCCGTGGGCGAGATTCATGCCGAGGACCTTGTCGCCGGGTTGGAGGACGCTGAAGTAAACCGCGGCATTGGCCTGCGAGCCGGAGTGCGGCTGGACGTTGGCGAACTTCGCTCCGAAAAGCTGGCAGGCGCGGTCGATGGCGAGTTGCTCGACGACATCGACGTGCTCGCATCCGCCGTACCAGCGGCGCCCGGGATAACCCTCGGCATATTTATTGGTCAGGCAGGAGCCCTGCGCTTCCATGACTGCGCGGCTGGTGAAGTTCTCGCTGGCGATCAGCTCGATGTTCTCAAACTGCCGCAGTTTTTCGGCTTCGATCGCCTGGAAAATCTCCGGATCGGCATCTTGCAACGACGGATACGAGGCGTTGCTGGTGCCGAGGTGTTCGAGTTTTTCCACGCGATGTTCGTGGCGTCCGCCTTCGAATGCGGTGTTCAGGAAGGTGTCGACGATCTTGGGTGCGGCACTCGCATCGACGTGGTTGGCGGCGAGGCAGAGGACGTTGGCGTCGTTGTGCTGGCGGGTGACCGCGGCGGCGGCGGCGTTGTCGATCAGCGCGGCGCGGACGTGCGGGAAACGATTCGCGGCGATGCTCATCCCGATTCCGCTCTTGCAGACGAGCAGGCCGAAGTCGCTTTCGCCGGCGAGGATGTGCTGGGCGACGCTCTCGGCGTAGTCGGGATAATCGACGGACTCCGCCGAGTTCACGCCGAAGTCGGTGACGACGTGGCCCTTTTTCGCGAGATGGGCCTGGATGATTTTCTTGAGTTCGAATCCTCCGTGATCGGCGCCGAGGGCGATGCGGAGGGTGCGGGTGGAAGGGGCGGTAGCGGTGGTGGACTGCGGTGAGGACATGACGGGAGTTGGGGCAAGAAAGCGGAGCAGGCCGGGGAGCGCGCGTTTGATCGAGTCGCGGCATTCGAAGTAAGCGTGGATGCCGAGGCCGATGGGATCGGGCACATCGAGGTTGCCGTTGCGGGCCTCGGTGTCGAATTCCCGCAGCAGATACGTTTTGTCCGCCGCCTCGGGGAAATACATTTGGATGGCCTCGCGATGCCCGCGGGTCATGACGAAGATGTGCGTGGCCGATTCCACGAGTTCCTCGGTGAGGGGCTGGCTGCGCTGCTTGGAAATATCGATCCGCCACGGGCGGAGCACTTCCACGGCGTGCTGGCTGGGCGCCTGTCCGTAACCCGTGGCCACGCCAGCGGAACTGACTTCGATTTCCGGCTGGTCGTGGACGGCCGCGCGGAAGAGCCCCTCAGCCATGGGGCTGCGGCAGATATTTCCGGTGCAGACAAAAAGGACGTGTTTCACGGGACGCAAGTGGACGGGGAAAATAGGAAAGGCCGCGGGGCAAGTCAACGCGGGCAGCCGTCACGCGCAAAATATCCGCCGCACATTCCCCACTTGAGCCCGCGCCGCTGGCCCTCTTATGCTCCGCGCCGTTGCACACCGCCCTACTTTCCAGCGCCGCCCTTGCCGAGTTTTACCGCTTCGCTTTGCTGCTCACCGGCAGCGCGAAAAGCGCGGAGCTGATCATGGCCGAGATTTTGGTCGAGGCGGAGATGCAGATTTCGCAGCTGCGCAACGAAACCAGCCGCCATGCCTGGCTGGCCACGCGCATTCGGGAGCGTTGCCTGAAAAATAACGAGGCCGCGCCGCCCGCCGCCCCGCGGTTGCTCCGCGACGATCCGGAGACTGGGGAGGAGCCCGCGGTGCTGAAGATCGAAGCCTTCCTCCTCGCCCAGCGTTTCCACGCCCTGCCCGAACCGGAGCGCAGCGCGCTGGCGCTCTTTTATCTGGAATTCTTCAACGTCGAGGAGATCGCCCGGCTTTTGAAAATGGATGAAGAAGTCTTCTCCGAGACGCTCGGCGCCGCCCGCCAGCTTCTGCAAGATTCGCTGCGCGATCTGCGCCGCCCCTCCGCATGAAACCGCAAACTGCCGAATCCCTTTTCCGCTGCTATCGCCCCGGCAAACCGGGCGACGGGAAGACTCAAAAGGCCGTAAAATTCGCGGGGAAGGATCCTGAGTTGCACCAGAAACTCCGCGAGCAGATGCAGTTCGACGAACAGATCGTGGACGTCATCCACTATCTCAGTCCGCCGGAGGATTTACGGAAAAAACTCGCCGCCCGGAGCGCGGAGGCCAGCGCGGAAAAGACGCGCCTCCGCCGGCACATCATTCATCCGGCGGTGCTCACGGCGATTCTCGGGCTCCTCCTGCTCGCCGGGGTCATCGGATTTTTCGTCAAGGAACGCATGGAAAACTTTCCCGGGCGCGAGCGGGTGGAAGGTCTGCTCGGCTCGGCTGCGAAGATGACCGGGGACGAATTGGAGTCGGTCGAAACGACGACCAGCCAATTGGGCGACTGGCTCTATATGCGCGGCTTCGAGGGCTACGAAGCGCCGCCCGAGATCGCGGCGCTGCCCGTCATCGGTTCGCGGGTCTTCCGCTACGATGGACGCGCAGTCGCGCAGGCGGCGATCGATCAGCACGCGTCGCTGCTCTACGAATTTCAAGCCAGCGAGTTCGGCGTGGAATTGCCGCCGGACGGCGGTTGGCTGGTTCTGACCGAAGAAGCCTGGGTCGGCGCGATCCGCCAGCGGGGCGACCGCTGCTTCCTGCTCGCCTTCCGCGGGACCAAAGACGAGATGAATGAGTTCCTGAAGAACCTCCCAAAAAAATGAACCGCCGCTCCGTTTCCCGTCTCGTCCTCGCCGTGCTCATCGGCTTGTGCAGCGCCTGCACGTCCTTCGAGGGGCGCTGGAAAAATGCCGCGGACAGCCGCACCGCGACGCGCTGGGAAGGCCGCTGGCTGAGCGAAAAGCATGTGACGGCGGGTGGTCGGCCCGCCCAAGGCCGACTCCGTGCCGTGCTCGAGCCCGCTGCTGAGCAGAAGATAACCGCCCACTTCCGCGCGAACTGGATGGTCTTTGCCAGCAGCTACACGATGACGCTCGAGCCGGCGCCCGCCGGGCCGCGGCGCACGAACGTGCGGGAATTCCGTGGCGAACACGATTTGGCGAAGGTCTTTGGCGGCACCTACCGCTACACCGCGCGCCTCGCCGACGATCACCTGACCGCGCGTTACACCTCCCGCTACGACGACGGCACTTTCGAGCTCCAGCGGGTTCCGGCGCGGAAAGATTCGCCTTCGATGCATGCCGGGCATTGACGAGCGGCGCGCGAATCTCCTACACGAAGGCATGTCCCGCCCATCCCGCCTGCTCCTACCGGCCGCATGTGCCTTTCTTTCGCTCGGCTTCCCGGCCTGCGTTGGCACGATTTACGACCGGACTTATTCCAACAAAAAGTCCTACTTCAAGGCTCCCGCGGAGCAAAAGGAGGCTTCGGCGGAAGATATTCTCGGCGCGGTGGCTCCCACCATGCCCACCACTGCCTCGCCGGATGGGTTGCCGCCCGCCGATATGCCGGCTGAAGCTTTGCCGCCGCCGGGCGACATTCCCGGTCTTCCTCCGGCCATGCCCGCCGATCCTGCGGCTGCGCCCATGGGGCTGCCTCCGCTCTGAGTTTTGCCTCCGTCGCCGGTCGCCCTTCCCAGCCGCAACTCCGCCTTTCACGCCGGGTTTCAGCACGCATGCCTTTCCCGTGCGGCGCGCGCCGTTTCCTGCCCGTCTGCCGTCTCGCGCTTGACTTCCCGGCGTCATGAACGAATTGCCCTCCTTCATGCCTGAGCCGGATCTCAACGAGGGGGGAGCGGAGCCCGAACAACTGCTCGCGGAAATCCACGTTTTCGTGGGCTCGGAATTGATCGCCAAGTATGCCATCGAGCATGGCGAATACATCATCGGGCGCGATGCTTCCTGCCCGGTCGTCGTGGAGGCCGATCTCGTCTCCCGTCACCACGCGCGGCTGACATTCAACGCCTTCGAACTCGTCATCGAGGATCTCGGGTCGAGCAACGGCGTCTTTATCGACGGCGTGCAAGTCCAGCTCCCCACGCGCGTCCGGCTCGATCAGGAAGTGCAGATCGGCAGCGCCCGGCTTTTCATCCGCCTGCGCGAAAACGCCGCCAAGCAGCTCGCCGAAGCGCTCTGGGACAAAGATCTCGGCCTGGCCCAGGTGCGCGAGCAGCTCGAGGGGAAAAAATACAAAGTCATCACCACGATCAACCGCGGCGGGATGGGGGTGATTCTCCAGACCCGCGATCTGCGCATCCGCCGGACCGTGGCGATGAAGGTGATGAAAACGAGCAGCCAGTTCTCGCGCGAGAACGTGTTGCGGTTCATCGATGAAGCGCAGCTCACCGGCCAGCTCGAGCACCCGAACATCGTGCCCGTCTACGAGCTCGGCCTTGATGAGCAGGGCGAGATTTTCTACACGATGAAATTCGTCAAGGGCACGACCCTCGACGACGTCCTGCGCGGCATCCGGCACGGCCGGCAAAAGACGATCGACAAATATCCGCTCGGCACGCTCCTGACCATTTTTCAAAAGGTCTGCGACGCCGTCGCCTACGCGCACGCCAAGGGCGTGGTGCATCGCGATCTCAAGCCGGAGAACATCATGATCGGCTCGTTCGGTGAAGTGCTCGTCATGGACTGGGGCCTCGCCAAGAACATCACCGGCGGCCGCCGTGAAGCGCCACCCGAGCCCACCTCCGAAGCGACCATGCAGGCGCGGGCGCCGCTCGATGATCTGCGCGGCTTTGAAACGCTCCACGGCCTCATCGTGGGCACGCCGCCCTACATTTCGCCGGAACAGGCGCGCGGCGAGCTCGATCGGATCGACGGTCGCTCCGACATCTACGTGCTCGGCGGCATCCTCTACGCCATCCTCGCCCTGCGCCCGCCGGTCGAGGGCGAGACGGTCTATGAGGTCGTGGACAAGATCGTCACCAGCACGATCGCGGCGCCTTCGAGCCTCAATCAGCCCACCAAAAAAACGCCGCGGCCCGGCGCCACCGGAGTGACGGCGGACGGACTGCCGGAGCAGATTGTTTTTGCGCACTGCCCCGGGAAACGCATTCCCGAAAGCCTTTCCGCGGTCGTCATGAAAGCGCTCGCGCTCGACCCCGCCGATCGCTACCAGAACGTCGAAGATCTGCAGGCCGATGTCGCGGCTTTTCAAGGCGGCTTCGCCACCAAGGCGGAGCGGGCCGGCTGGTTGAAACATGCGCTGCTCTTTGGTGGCCGGCACAAAAAGGAGGCCGCGCTCTTCCTCTTTTTTCTCATCGTCTTTCACGTCCTCGTGATCAGCTTTTTCCTCCAGCTCACGCGGGAGCGCGATCGCGCCTTGGCCAGCGAGCAGCGTGCCCTCGTGCAGGAGCAGCTCGCCGCCGCCCGTCTCGATGAACTGCGCGGCACGGCGCCGACCTTTGCCGCCGAGGCGCAGCAACTCCTCGACACACTCAATCCCGCGGAGGCGCTGGAGAAAATCGACTATGCCATCCAGCAGGTTCCGAATTGGGCCAACTACCACAATCTCCGGGGCAACATCCTTCAGGCTCAGCTCCGGCTTGATGAAGCCATCGAGGCTTACGAACAAGCGCTGCGGATCAATCCGGACTTGATCGAGTCTCAGCAGAATCTGGATCTCACCAAACGCATTCTGGCCAAGATCGGCACGGAAGGGGAACTCAAGCAGGCCGTTCTCGCCGAACTTTATGCGGCGCTCATCAATCAAGGCCGGCGCAGCGCCGCGGAAAATATCGAAAACCAGTTCGGCCTCGACAAGCAGCGCCTCGTCCGGATCTGGCGCGACGCCTTCGACCGGCGCGGTCTGCGGAAACAGCAGTTCGAGACAAACCCGGACAACACGATCAACGTCGATTTCAGCAAGGAAAAGCTGCCCGACTTCAAGCAACTGCGGGATATCCCGGTCAGCGGGCTGAATCTCGACGACACGCGGATTGCGGACATCAGCGTGCTGCAGGGATTGCCGCTGCAGTCGCTTTCGCTCGCGCGGACTTTGGTGCGCGATCTCACCCCGCTGGTGGGCATGCCGCTGCGGATCCTGAACCTCGAAGGCGCCCTGGTGAATGATCTCACCCCGCTCGAAAGCTTGCCGCTCGAAGTCCTGCGTTTGGCCAATACCCGGGTCAGCGAGCTTGCCCCGTTGAAAGGGGCGCGGATCGAGCAGCTTTATCTCGCCAATTGCCGCAACGTCAAAGATCTCTCGCCCTTGCGCGGTCTGCCGCTGCAAACGCTGGCGCTCAATCGGACCGCGGTGCATGACCTGCGACCGCTCACCGAATCGCCGCTGCGCGAACTGAATCTGGAAGGCTGCGCGGCGCTGACCGATCTGCGGCCGCTGCTCGAGATCGTCACCCTCGAAAGCGTGATCATTCCGCAGCAGTGCAAGGACATCGAATACCTCCGGAATCATCCGGGCATCCAACGCATCTCCTATAAAAAGATGACGGAATCGGCGGGGGATTTTTGGAAGGACTTTGATCGGCGTGCCCCCAAACCCAAAGCCACGCCGTCGCCGGCGGGGAAGAACCCTTAGCCGCGCCGCGGCTGCTGGAGACTGATTTCCGATACCACAGCGCATCGGCGCTGGAATCTGTTTCCACCGCGGCGAGTTTCTGAAATATTTTCCGCCCATCACGCATGCCAGGCGCCCCGATCTTCACCGGTTCCATTGGCCGCTCTGTCGAGGATCGCGAGATCCTCGTCCGGGCAAATTTCGACCTGACCAGCGCGCCCGGCCCGCGGCATTCCACGCTTTTCATCGGCGGGACCCACGGCGACGAACCAGCGACCATCCGCCTCCTCGAGCTTTTTGAGCAAGGTCCGTTGTGGTCCGCTTTGGCCGATTGTCCGATCATCCTGCTGCCGCTTGCGAACCCTGATGGGGAGATGCGCGCCACCCGTTACAACGCCCGCGGGATCGACCTTAATCGCAACTGCGGTTTTAACTGGCGACCCAAATCCGAGGAGCCGCCGGGACCCGGGCCGTGGTCGGAACCGGAGAATGTTGCCCTGCGCGATTTCATCACGACGTGGCGTCCGGCGAAGATTGTCAGCCTCCATTGGGCGCTCGCGGAGATCGATGCCGACGGCACGCAATCGACCGAACTCGCCCAGGCAATGTGGGACGCGCTCGATGACGATGCCCGCCGGCCCTACCGGTTGCGCGTCACCGAATTGGGGCGCGGTCAGCGGCGCTTGCAGCAGACCTACGCGGCCTGTCCCGGCTCGCTCGGCCAGTGGTGTGGCTACGGGCTGGAATATCCCGATGGCTCCGCGCCGGCGATGATCACGCTCGAACTGCCCTACGATCCGGCGGTCGAAGGGCGTCCGGAAGAATTGCCCGCGGATCATCTGGCCACGTTGCATGAGCGCTGGCGGCGGGATGCGAGTGGCTATCTGCGCGCGGTCGAACCGGGGGTGCATGCGATGCTCGTTGCGGCGGCCCGCTTTCGCGTGCCTGACTCGCCCGCGGCCGATAATTCCCGGTCCGGCGAATGAAAGCCGCGGGGCAACTTGCACTCTCGGACGACGCCGCTATAAAGCCACCCATGCCGACCCTGAAAGAGCCTTTCGGACTAAAAAAAGGGCGCCGTCTCGACGATCTCGAACACAAGTCGATCGAGGAGGAAGACTACAAACCGGAACTCAAGGAGCTGCAATTGAAGCTCCTCAACTACACGCGCGAACTCAGTGAATTGAAGCGTTCGCTCGTGATCGTCTTTGAAGGCCCCGACGCGGCGGGCAAGGGCGGCGCGATCAAACGCATCTCGGAGCGGCTGGACCCGCGGCTCTTGCGCGTTCACTCCGTCGTCAAACCGACGGACGAGGAATACCAGCATCACTACCTCTGGCGCTTTTGGAACAAACTGCCGCCGTATGGCCAGACCGTGGTCTTCGACCGCTCCTGGTATGGCCGCGTGCTCGTCGAGCGGGTCGAAGGTTTTGCCACCGACAAGGAATGGAAGCGCGCCTACGATGAGATCAACGAATTCGAGCGGATCCTGAGCGACGACGGCGCGGTCTTCGTGAAATTCTATCTCCACATTTCCAAGGACGAGCAGTTGTTCCGCTTCAAGCGTCGCGAGGCGGATCCCTACAAGCATTGGAAGATCAACGACGAGGACTGGCGCAATCGCCGCAGGTGGGAGGAACACAACGCGGCGGCCGAGGACGTCTTTGAGAAGACTTCGACGGAAAATTCGCCATGGACGGTCATCGCCGCGAACTACAAATGGTATGCTCGCCTCAAGGTGCTGAGATCACTGGCTTCGGCACTGGAGCGGGCCGACGTCAAAAAGAAGGATTGAGCGAGATGGCTGCCCCCCGCTGGTGGGCGAGCGTGGTTCTACTGCTCGTCTCCTTGACCCTTCCCGCGTGCGACCGCCTGTTCGATCGCGGGAGTAATGAAGAAAACGTGGCCGCGGAAAAGAAAGCCAAGGCGGGCGACTTCCGCGGGGCCGCGGCTCTTTACGAAGCCGCGCTCGACGGCACTGCCCGGACCGCCGATGTCCAATACAAGCTCGCGCTGCTCTACGATACCAAGCTCAAGAACCCGCTCGCCGCGTTGCACCACATCGATCGTTATCTCGAGCTCGCGCCGACGGGCACCTACGCGCGCGACGCCAAGGCCTATCGGAAGGAAGGCGAAATCAAACTTTTGACGAAGCTCTCGAAAGGATCGCCGATCACCCAGCAGGACGCCGTGCGTCTGAAGAACGACAACCAGTTCCTGCGTGAACAACTCGCCGCCGTCCGCGCGCAAAAAGCCGCGCCGGTGGCCACGATCGATCCCCGCGGAGTGCCCGTGCAGAAACCGATTCCGCCGGGTTCGCGCACCCACACGGTGCTGGCTGGGGAGACGCTCAGTACGATCTCGCAGAAGTACTATCGGAACAAAGCCCGCTGGAAGGACATTCAGGATGCCAACTTCAACTCTCTCGAAGGCACGGTGAAAATCCGGCCGGGAATGAAGCTGATCATTCCGTGAAAGCCCGGGCCTGCGCCCGGAAGCGCGGGGTAGTCCGACGCTCCGCCGCCGTTATTCGTCGTCGTCGCTGCCGCCCTTTTCCCGCTTCAAGCCGCGCAGCTTGCCTTGGATGAAAGCGTCGATGTCGCCATCCATGACGGCGGCGATGTTGCTCGTCTCGACGCCGGTACGTAGGTCGAGGACCTTCTGGTAAGGCTGGAAGACGTAGCTGCGAATCTGGCTGCCGAAGGCGACGTCGGCCTTTTCGCCGTAGGCGGCGTTGATATCGGCGGCGGCCTTGTCGGTCTCGATCTGCTGCAGCTTGGCTTGGAGCATGCGCATCGCGGTCACCTTGTTCTTCTGCTGGCTACGCTCGTTTTGACAGGCGGCGACGAGGCCCGAGGGAATGTGCCGGATGCGGACCGCCGTCTCGACTTTGTTGACGTTCTGCCCGCCCTTGCCGCCGCTGCGATAGGTGTCCACCTCGATGTCCGCCTCGTTGATTTCGATCGGCGCGCTTTCGGGCAACTCGGGGACGACATCCACGCCGGCGAATGAGGTGTGCCGCCGCTTGTTCGAGTCGAACGGCGAGATGCGCACCAGCCGATGCACGCCGCGTTCGGTGGCCAGATAACCAAAGGCGAATTCGCCGGTGACCTGGAGTGTGCAGCTCTTGATGCCGGCTTCTTCGCCGAGCTGAATGTCCATGATCTCGCTCTTGAAACCATGCCGCTCCATCCAGCGCTGGTACATGCGCAAGAGCATGTCGGCCCAGTCGCACGACTCGGTGCCGCCCGCGCCGGAGTTGATCGTGAGGAAGGCGTTGCAGCGATCATTCGGATTGCTCAGCAGCATCTTCAGCTCGAAATCGGCCAGCCCCTTCTCGATCGCCGCGCATTCCTTTTCGACTTCGCTGGCGCTCTCCGCGTCCTTCGCTTCCTGCGCGAGTTCGATGAGCACCGGCAGGTCGTCGATCTGGCGATCGAGGGCGAGCAGTGGCGTGATTTTCGCGCGCAGCGCCGAAACTTCCTCAACCTGTTTTTGCGCCCGTTCCTTGTTTGTCCAGAAATCGGGTTCGGCCATCTGGCCTTCGATTTCCGCTAAACGATCCTGCAGCTTGGCGAAGTCAAAGATACCTCCGCAATTCACCCACGCGGGCTTTGAGGGCTTCGGTATTGATGGCTTGGAGATCGAGGGACATGGGTGGTGAAAAAAGTGAATGCTTCGGAATAGGGAGCCGGACCGCTGCGGGGACGGTGCTCGGCGGGGAGCGACTCGCCCGGGGCGGCCGCGTATCGGTGCGGAGGGCCGCCGCCGCCAACAGGCCTCGCTTCAGCGGCGGCGGCGCATTTGCGAGATATCAGGAACGGTGGAGGGGAGCCGGTAGATAAACTCGCCCGGTTTCATCAGGTCGAGTTTGTCGCGGGCGACGGTCGCCACGTATTCCGGATCGTGTTTGAGCAGCTCTTCGAGGCGCAGATTGCGCGTCAGCACCTGGCGCTCCCTTTCGACTTCCGCTTTCAGGCGATCGACATGGGTTTGTTGATCGCGGCGTTTGGAAATCTCCGGCAGAAAGCGGTAGGCGGCGATCATCGCCAGCACGAGCAGGATGAGCACGATGAGGAACCGGTTAAGGGAATGCCAGATTCCCCCAGACGGGGTGGGGTTTTGGAAGTGGCCTTGGGCCGCGCTCACTTAGCGCATCTTACCGCCGTAAACGGCATTGTCACCCAATTCCTCTTCGATCCGCAAAAGTTGATTATACTTGGCCACGCGATCGGTCCGCGAGAGCGATCCCGTCTTGATCTGGCCGGCATTCGTGGCCACCGCGATGTCGGCGATGGTGTTGTCTTCGCTCTCGCCGGAGCGGTGCGAAATGACCGCCGTGTATTTATTTTCCTTGGCCAGTTCGATGGTGTCGAGCGTCTCGGTGAGCGAACCGATCTGGTTCACTTTCACGAGGATCGAGTTGGCCGTGCCGGTGTCGATGCCCTTCTTCAGGAACTCGACGTTGGTCACGAACAAGTCGTCGCCGACGATCTGCGTATTCGCGCCCATCTTGTCGGTCAGGATC
>JBBQIZ010000007.1:0-48731 GCA_038325425.1 Chthoniobacterales bacterium | reverse complement strand
CTCAATCCTGCCGTGCGGGACATCCACGGCTTCCAGTTCGAAGACTTCACGCTCAGCAGCTACGACCCGCACCCGGCGATCAAAGCACCGATCGCGGTATGAAAGCCGTCGCCGCCATGTCGCTCAACCGCGTGATTGGGCGCGACAACCAGATCCCGTGGCATCTGCCCGAAGACTTCCGGTGGTTCAAGCGGCTCACTTCCGGCCACGTCGTGCTCATGGGCCGCAAGACGTTTGATTCGCTGGGCAAACCGCTCCCGAACCGCACCAACATCGTCGTCACCCGGCAGGGCGACATCCCCGGCGTCGTCACCGTCTCCGACCTCGCGCAATTCGATGAAGCCGCCTACGCCCCGCGCGAGGTTTTCCTCATCGGCGGCGCGCAGCTTTACACGGCCCTGCTCGACCGCTGCACGGACCTTTATCTCACCGTCGTCCAGCGCGAGGTGGCAGGGGATGCCTTTTTCCCTGCGTTCGAGGACCGCTTCGAGTGCGTAGAGGTGCCGCTCCGCACCGCCGACTTCGAGGTTCGCCACTACCGGAATCGTGCGTTAGCTTCCGCGCCGTGAAACTCGTCGCCCTGCTCAGTGCCGCGCTCGCTTTCCTCGATGACACCGGCGCCGGCACCAAACCCGCGCCGGCACCCGCCGCGCGACCCGTCGTGCTCGTCCACGGCATCTATTCTTCTTCGGGCGATATGATCCGCCTGAAACGGCATCTCGAACGCGAAGGGCGTTCCGTTTTTTGCCTCGATCTGGACCCGTGCGACGGACGCTGCGGCCTCGATGAGCTCGCCGGCCAGCTCGACGCCTTCATTGAGGCCAAAGTGCCGCGCGGGAAGTTCGATCTCGTGGGCTTTAGCATGGGCGGGCTGATCAGCCGCTATTACGTCCAGCGGCTCGGCGGAATCGGTCGCGTCGATCACTTCGTCACCCTGGCTTCGCCGCATCAGGGCACGGTCATGGCCGGGATGAATGGCCTGCCGGGCGTCCGGCAGATGCGCCGCAATAGCGACTTCCTGCGCGATCTGGAGCGCGACCAGGAAAGCCTGCGCCGGGTGAAGTTCACCTCGTTCTACACGCCGCTCGACCTGATGATCCTGCCGGCGCAGAGCTCCGCACTGCCGCAGGCGCGAAACGTCCGCATCTGGGCGCTCAGCCACCCCTCGCTCATCCTCGAAAAGCGCTGCCTGCGGGCCGTCTCGGCGGCCCTCTCCGAATAGCGGCGCTACCAGATTGTGCCGACCGGATAGCGGTCGAACGCGGGATCGGCGGTGATGATTTCGAGGCCGCTTACAAGGGCTTGCGCGATGATCAGCCGGTCAAACGGGTCGCGATGCTCTAGCGGCAATTCCGCGACCCGCGCGACGTGTTGGACTTGGATCGGGAGCAATTGGAAGCCATTGCGTACCTGCGCCTGCACGAACTCCCCCACCGTGGCGTCGATCTTCAGCTTTCCAAGGCTCAGCTTGATCGCGATCTCCCAGACGCTGGCCATCGAAAAGAAAACAGGTTCTTCAGGACTTTCGAGCAAGGCCCACGCTTTGCGCGAAACGCGCTCTGGTTCGCGCACATACCAAAGGAGCGCATGGGTGTCGGCGAGATAGCTCAATTCATGTATTCCTTGAAGTCTTCCAGAGGCTCGTCGAAGTCTGGCGCCACCCAGATGCGGTCGCGCCACAGGCCGGCGATTCGTTTTTTGGGCGCAGGGCTGAAAGGCTTGATCTCGGCGATCGGTTGGCCGCGTTTCGTGATCACGAACGTCTGACCCTGCGCGACCTTTTCGAGGATCGAAGAAAGGTGCGTTTTGGCCTCGAACGCCCCGATCTCCTGCACGACCGGAGGCGAAATTTCCTCGACGACGCTCGGCTGCGGAGCCGTGGAACTTTTTGGAGTCGGCTTCTTTTTCACGCCAACTAGTCTATTCAACTGGTTGGTTCGCGCAATCGGATTTTCCGAGATTTTATGACACCAGCGGAAGCAGCCGGCCGAGCAGCTCGGAAATCGACAGGCGCTCCTGCGAACCGTCGTCGCGCTGCCGCAGCGTTACCGTGTCCTTTAGCTCGGGGCCCTTTTCGCCCAAGGTGTCGAAGTCGATGGTCACGCAGAACGGCGTGCCCGCCTCATCCTGCCGGGCGTAGCGTTTGCCGATCGAACCGCCTTCGTCGTAGAAGGCCGTCATGTGGCGGCGCAGCAGTTCGTAAACTTCGCGGGCCTTGGCCACGAGCTCGGGCTTGTTTTTGAGCAGCGGGAAGACGCCGACTTTCACCGGCGCGATGCGCGGGTGGAACTTCATCACGGTCAGCGTTTCCTTGGCGCCCTTGGCGTCGGTCTTCTCGACTTCGGTAAAGGCGGCGGCGATGACCGCCAGCGCGAGGCGATCGAGGCCCGCGGAAGGCTCGATGACGTGCGGCACGTAGAAACCCTTGAAGAGGCGCTCGCACCATTCGGTGATCTTCGCTTCCGGCAGGGCGCCTTTGGCTTTCGCGGAATTTTCCGCCTGCTTGCGAGCGACGAGTGCTGCCCGCTGTGCGTCGGTCAACTTGGCGAAAGCGTTCTTCACCTCCTCGTCGAAAACGTCCTGCGGTTTGCCGCTGGCGTTCTGGTGCGCGGAGAGATCGAAGTCACCGCGCGCCGCGATGCCTTCCAGCTCCTCGGTGCCGAAGGGGAATTTGAAGAGGATATCGACGCAGGCGCGGGCGTAGTGCGCGAGGTCCTCCGGGCCTTGCCAGTAATAATCGAGGACGTCCGCGCCGAGGCCGATGCCGGCGTAGTAGTCGGTGCGTTCCTTCACCCAGTAGCGGTGCCACATCTCCCAGCCCCAGTTGTCCTGCGGGACGGAAAGATCGGCGCCTTCACTCCACGGCACGACGCTGCCGCAGACGGCTTCGATGGCTTCGTCGGGCTTGATGAAAAACTCGAGCTCCATCTGCTCGAACTCGCGCGAGCGGAAGGTGAAATTGCGCGGCGTGACCTCGTTGCGAAAGGCCTTGCCGATCTGGCAAATGCCGAACGGGACTTTCTGACGAGAAGAGTCCACGACGTTCTTGAACTGCGCGAAGATGGCCTGCGCGGTCTCGGGGCGGAGATAGGCTTTGTCGTCGGGATTTGCGGTCGCGCCGACGAAGGTATGGAACATCAAGTTGAACGGCTTTGGCTCGGTGAGCTGCGCGCCGTTCTCGGGATTGAACGCGCGCGAGTTCTCGACCTTCGCGGTCGTCTCGCCGAGCAGTTCGGGGGTTTTAAAACCGCGTTGCTGGTAAAACTGAATAGCTACCTTCCTGGCGCTTTCAGGTGGCTTTCCGGGCGAAAGAAGCACCGAAAATGAGTCGGCAAGTGCTTCCATTGCCAACCCAATGTTAGCACGGGCTGCTTCATCCTGCTCTTGCGCGCCGGTCCACGAATAAACGACACCCGACTGCGGATCGACGTGATCGGACCGGAAGCGCTTCTTGGTCACGAGACAATCGCTCATCGGATCGCTGAACGTATCCACGTGGCCCGAAGCTTTCCAGATCGCGGGGTGCATGATGATCGTGGCATCGAGGCCGACGACATCTTCGCGCTGGCGCGTCATCGTCCGCCACCACGTCTCGCGCAGATTGCGCTTCAGCTCGGCGCCGAGCGGGCCGTAGTCCCAGAAGCCGTTGATGCCGCCGTAGATCTCGGAGCTTTGGAAGATGAAACCGCGGCGCTTGCACAGCGACACGATCTTTTCCATCAACGGTGGTTCTTTGGTCTGGCTCATAAAAAGGGAGGGCGAAGGTGCGTGCGCCCCCGGCAACTCTCAAGCCGAAACTCGCCGCCTAATAATCCATCGCCGCCGCGCGTCATCGGTGTATCCTCCCCATGCGCATGGCCCACTACGAAACCTATCAATCAAACGCCGCGGAAGTCCCGCAGATGCGGAAATGGCTGTTCCGCGGCCTCCTTCTCTCGCTGGGCCTCCACGGGGGATTGATCGCCTTTTTCCACGCCAAGGAACTGCACAATTTCGGCTACACCGGCGAAGAGCGCCTCGCGCCGCCGACCCGGGTGATGAGCCGCGTCGAGATCCCGGAGATCAAGGAAGACACGACGCTGACCTTGCCGACGAGCAAGGCGCCGATTGTGCCCATTCCGCTGGAGGCGGACAAACCCGAGGTGTTGCAGATCGCCCCGCAGATTGTCCCCGAGATGGCGAAACCGATCGTCAGCGAAAAGCCGCAGGCGCTGCCGGGCGGCATCGACACGCTGGCGCAGATGCAGAGCGACTCGATCGGGGCGCTGGAGAAGCAGCTCAGCAAACAGGTCGGCGGAATGATGGACAAAAGCACGCGGGTCAAAGGCCAGCCGATCATCACCGTGCCGACGGCGGTGAAGCGCGGGGATGGCGGGCTGGCGAGCATGGCGGGGATGCCCGGACGCCAATCGCTCGACGACGCGCTGGCCCGGACCGGTCCGCTGCCCGTGGGCGACAAGCCGATCGGCATGCCTGGCGGCGCGCTTTACGAATACAACAGCTACGAGCTGCGCCCGGAGGCCCAGGACGAATTGCGCAAGCTCGGCGAACTGATCAAACGCAACCCGCGGGCGACCTTCAGCATCGAAGGCCACACCGATTCCATCGGCACGCCTGAATACAACCAGACGCTCAGCGAGCGGCGCGCGGAGTCGGTGAAGCTGTGGCTGGTGCAGTTCATGGGCATCGCGCCGGAGCGCATTCAGACCAAAGGTCTGGGGAGCACGAAGCTGATCGTGCCAGGCGACAAATCGGTCGATGAGCAGCAGCCGAATCGGCGCGTCGAGATCGTCATCAAGACGAACCGCTGATCCGCCCCTCCGCGGCGGTCTATGGCGGCGCGGCGGTTTCCGCAACCGCGGTGGCAACGCAACCCGCCGTCTTTAGTCTTCCGCCTCGGTCTCCCGCGCGCGATTCTCAAAGCGCGTGAATTCCTTGAGGAAGGTCAACGGAACATCGCCGACCGGTCCGTTACGCTGCTTGGCGATGATCAGCGTCGCCTTGCCTTCGCTCTCCTTTTTGTCCTCCTCGTTCTCGGCGTAATATTCCTCGCGGACGAGCAGCCCGACGACGTCGGCGTCCTGCTCAATGCTGCCGGATTCGCGCAAATCGCTGAGGCGCGGCCGGCCCTTGCTGTCGCCGCTGCGTTGCTCCGGATTGCGATTGAGCTGCGCGAGCACGACGATCGGGATGTTCAGCTCCTTCGAGAGACTTTTCAGCCCCGAGGAGATTTCCGCGATTTCAAGCTGGCGGTTGTCTTGTGCCCGGCGGGAAGTGCTGCGCAGAAGCTGGAGGTAGTCGATAAAGATCGCCTGAATGTCGTGCTGCGACTTGAGCCGGCGGGACTTCGCGCGCAATTCGAGGATCGAAAGGCCGGGCGTGTCGTCGATGAAGAATTTGCTCTCCGCGAGCTTCGACGCGGCCAGGGTCAGCGCGGGGAAGTCGCGTTCGGCAAGGAAGCCGTTCCGGACGCTGCCGAGATTGACCCGGGCGCGCGAGCAGAGCATCCGTTGCACGAGCTGGGAGGTGCTCATTTCCAGCGAAAAGACGGCCACCGGGAGCTTCAGCTCCAGCGCGATGTGTTCGGCGATGTTCATCGCCAGAGCCGTTTTGCCCATCGAAGGCCGGGCCGCGATGATGATCATTTCCGCGCGGTGCAGGCCATCGAGCATCTTGTCCAGCTCGGCCAGCCCCGTGGCCAGCCCGGTAATCGCCCCGCGCCGGTCGTAAAGTTCCTCGATCGCGTGGATCGCCTGCATGACCTGATCCTTCATGCTCGCCGTCTTGTCTTTGAAGCGATCCTGCGCGATGGCGAAAATCTTCGCCTCCACGTCGTTCAACAGGTTCGGCACATCGTCCTGCTCGTCGTAGCTGCGCGCGGCGTATTCGGTGCAGACCTTGATGATCTCCCGCAGCGTAAACTTCTCTTCGAGAATCTCGATGTAATAGGCCGCGTTCGCTGCCGTCGGCAGGAACGTGAATAACTCCGTGATCGCCGCCGCACCGCCCACCTGATCGAGCTGCCCGCGATCCCGCAGGAGCTGCGTCAGGGTGATGAAATCGACCGGTTTATTCGCATCCCACAGCTCCAGCAAAAGCGCGTAGATTTGCGCATGCGCTGGAAGGTGAAAGTGTTCCGGCTTGATCTGTTTCTCTGCACACAGCCCGCCGATCTCCCGGGGGGCCAGGAGGAAGGACGACAGGACGCCACGCTCTGCGTCGGGAGCCTGTGGTAATAACCTGTGAATATCTGGCAGATAACTGACCTTCTGATGAAGGTCCGTGCCGGATTTCTCCCCGCCCTTTCTTGCGGGCTTCGCACTCTTCGTGGAAGCCTCGAATGCCATCGCCGCTTACTTGCTGTGCTTGGCCTTGGGCTTCGCCCGGAAACCACCCTTTTCTTCAGTTGGTTCTTCTGGAGTTGCGGCTTCTTCGCCGCCTTTGGCTTTGACAATGACGGTGAGCTTGCCGACCACATCGGCGTGCAGCTTGACCAGCACCTCGTGCTCGCCGGTTTCCTTGATCGGCTTTTCCAAATGAATCTTGTGCCGGTCGATCTCGATCGTGCCACCGAGCACTTTCTTCAGGCGCTCCGCGAGATCCGCCGCCGTGATCGAACCGAAGGCCTTGCCGGTGCCGCCCGTCTCCAGTTCCATGGTGACTTTGAGTTTGTTGATCTTCCGCGCCAATTCCTCGGACTCATTGAGTTCCTTGGCCTCGCGCTCGGCGCGTTTGGTCTTGAGAATGTTCAGTCGCTTGAGGGTCGTCGGCGTGACCTCGAGGGCCTTGCCGCGGGGCACGAGAAAATTGCGGGCATAACCGCGTTTGACCTTCACGACATCGGCTTCGGCGCCGAGGCTCGCGATCTTTTCGGTGAGGATGACTTCAGTCGTGGACATAGTAAAAAGGGGTTGGCCCGGCGATGCGGGGCTGTGTTGTTAGACGTGTCGCCCAGCCTTGTCAACGCCGCCCCTAAAAATTCTTCAATCTCGGCATTACGTCGAACTTCTCGCTCGTGTCGCGAGAGCCACGCGCGGTGCGATGCGCAATCGTTTCCATAAACCAAGGAGCGGAGATCAGGCGCACTTTTCCGCCTGCTCCGTCACCGCGGGTTATTGGAGGGCAGGAGGATGTGCGGTTTCGTTCCAAGAAGGCCAGGTCGAGGCGGTGTAAAGGACGGCGGAACGTTCATTATCGGGTTTTAATGCCGCCGCAGAAGTCGAGCGCGGAAGCAGCGCGCGGAAAATCTCCCAGCCGGGAATTGACGGCGATTTCATTCTCTGAGCACCCTCGCCTCCCTTGTCGCTCCAGAGGGTGGTATAAAAGTTTGTGAAAAAATTCACAAAGAGTCTTGCCACCACGGAACCGGCACTGTTTTATCGAAACCGCAAAGTCCGAAGTTGGCCGCAGCGTCTGTGCCCCACCGCTGCGGTTTCTGGGTCGAGTCATCGATCTATCCGCTTTTTTGGTTTTGCCTATTTGGCCATGAGTAATCCCGCTTTCCAATTCACCGCATCTTCCGTCTCCCGCGGTTGGCTCCGATTCGTTGCGCTTCTTGCGTCGTTATTCGTAATCGGCGCGTTTCTCGGCACGGAGACGTTTGCGGCGAGCGACGCGCATGGCGAAGGTGAACATCACGGTTTGACGGAATACGCGCCGCGGATTCAGGTCGGACCCTTCTCGGTGACGAACTCGATGATCGTCACATGGATCGTGGCGATCGGGATGATCGGCTTTGCGCAATATGCCACGCGCCAGATCAAGGAAGTGCCGGATGGCGCGCAGAACTTTTGGGAGTGGATGGTCGAGAGCCTTCACAATTTCCTCGAAGGGATCATCGGGCGTGAGTTGGTGAAGAAGACGTTCTGGTTTTTCGCGACGATCTTTATCTTCATCCTCTTTACCAACTGGGCAGGTTTGCTGCCCGGCGTCGGTTCGATCGGGTGGGGGATTCCGAATGCGCAGGGTGGGTTCGATCATCTCACGCGTCCGCTTTTCCGCGGGACCAATGCCGATCTGAACATGACCCTGGCAATGGCCATGGTCTTCTTCGTCTGCTGGACGTGGTGGGCGTTGCAGGCGAATGGCCCGGGCGGTTTTATCAAACACCTTTTCGGCCCAAAAGGTGAGACCAAGGGTTTCATGAAGATCCTGATGTATGTGGTTTTCGCGATGGTCGGCCTGCTGGAAGTGGTTTCGATTCTTTTCCGGCCAGTGTCGCTCAGCTTCCGGCTCTTCGGAAACGTTTTCGCCGGTGAGAGCATGCTTGAGGCGATGGCCATGCTCGTGCCGGGCCTCGCGTGGCTGATTCCGATTCCTTTTTACTTCATGGAGTTGCTGGTCGGTCTGGTGCAGGCGCTCGTCTTTATGCTCCTCACCGCAGTATTCACGCTGCTCATCTGCACCCACGAGGAAGGCGAGCGTCACTAAGCATTTCCAGACACTTTCGGCGATCTGACCGTGGCAAGACTGCGGGGGTCGTCGGGAAAAACAAACAAACCAAAACCACATAACGAACATGGACATCCTTGCTCAACTCACCGGCAACCTTCACATCGGTCTCGCTGCTCTCGGCGCCGCGATCGGCGTAGGGATGATCGGTATGAAGGCTTCGGAAGCCGTGGGCCGCAATCCCGGCGCCGCGACTCCGATCCTCGTGCAGGCCATTCTGAGCACCGCCTTCGCTGAAGGCATCGTGTTCTTCGCCATCTTCCTGGCGAAGGGTCAGTAATTGCTTCGCCGGCGCGGGCTCAAAACCCGCGCCGGCTTTGTCCCTCAAATCATTCCTGAATTTTCTATGGACTCCTTGATCATCCTCGCAGCCGCTGAAGGCGGAATTGGCGAGACCGCCCAGCAGATCGGCGAGCAGTTCGGCTTCAACGCCTGGCTCTTTTTCTCGCAGGTCATCAGCTTTTCCATCGTCGCGTTTCTTCTTCAGAAGTTCGCTTACAAGCCGATCCTGACCGTGCTCGAGGCGCGCCGGCAGAAGATCGCCGAAGGGTTGGCCAACGCAGAGCAGATCAAGGTGCAACTCGCCGCTTCCGAGCAGCGCGTGCAGGAGATCCTGAACAAGGCGAATACCGATGCGCAGAAGATGATCGAAGAAGCTCGCGCCAGCGCACAGGCGATCGCCGACAAGCGCACCCAGCAGGCGATCACCGATGCCGAAGGGATCATCGCCAAGGCGCGCGAAGCGACCGTGATGGAGCGCGCGCAGACGCTCGCCGAACTCAAGCGCGAAGTCGGTCGTCTCGTCATTGACACCACCGCGAAGGTCACCGGCAAGGTGCTCACAGTGGACGACCAGAAGCGCCTCGGCGACGAAGCCGCCCGCGAACTCGCCGCCTAAGCACCGCCATGAAGCTCGACAAAGACTCGCGCAAACTCTCGAAGCAGCTTTTCCAGGCGAGCTTCACGGACGGTCGCATCGACGCGAAGAAGGTCGCGATCATCGGCGGGAAAATCGCCGCTGACAAACCACGGCACTCGCTCGGTATTCTGAAAGAATTTCAGCGCCTCGTGCGGCTCGAAGTCGAGAAACACCACGCCATCATCGAGAGCGCCGGCCCACTCGATCAGGCGACGACCAATCAACTACTCGCCAATCTTCGCTCGAAATACGGCGCCGATCTGAGCACGGAATTCAAAGTCTCACCCGAACTCCTCGGCGGGCTCCGCATCCGCATCGGCAGCGACGTCTTCGACAGCTCCGTCCGCGAGCGTCTCGACCGCCTCGAAAGTCAACTCGCCCACGCCTAACGGCCCCACTTCACTTTACTTCCAACCCATCTTTTTCCCATGAGCAGCATCCTGCAAGAACTCGAATCCCAAATCAGCGGCCTTAAAACCAGCACGAGCAAATCGAACGTCGGTGTCGTGCGCGAAGTCGGTGACGGCGTCGCCAAGATCGAAGGCCTGAGCGGCGTCATGCTCAATGAGATGATCGAATTCCCCGGCGGCCTGTATGGCCTCGCGCTCAACCTCGAAGAGAGCGAAGTCGGCGCGATCCTGCTCGGCGCGGGTGAAAACGTGGTCGAAGGCACGGAAGTCAAGACGACCGGCCGCCTCCTCTCCGTGCCCGTGGGCAAAGCGTTGCTCGGCCGCGTGGTCGATGCGCTCGGCAGTCCGGTCGATGGCAAGGGTCCGATCGCGGCGACGACGACCTATCCCGTGGAGAAGATTGCGCCGGGCATCATCAAGCGGAAATCCGTCAGCCAACCGGTGCAGACCGGCATCATGGCGATCGACGCGATGATCCCGATCGGTCGCGGCCAGCGCGAGTTGATCATCGGAGATCGTGCGACCGGCAAAACGACCATCGCGATCGACGCCATCATCAATCAGGCGCGGATCAACAAAGCGAACGAAGGCAAAACCGGATTCCGTCCGCTCTATTCCATCTACGTCGCGATCGGCCAGAAGCAGTCGAACGTCGCGCGTTCCATCGCCGTTCTCGAAGCCGCCGGCGCGATGCCTTACACGATCATCGTCTGCGCGACTGCGTCCGACACCGCGACCAACCAGTATCTCGCACCGTTCTCCGGCGCGTCGATGGGTGAGTGGTTCATGGACAATGGCATGGACGCGCTCATCGTGTTCGACGATCTGTCGAAGCACGCCGTCGCCTACCGTCAGGTATCGCTCGTGCTCAAGCGCCCGTCGGGCCGCGAAGCGTATCCCGGCGACGTTTTCTATCTCCACAGCCGCCTGCTCGAACGCAGCGCGCGCGTCGATGAAAAGAATGGCAACGGATCGCTGACCGCGCTGCCGATCATCGAGACGCAGGCCGGCGACGTGTCGGCTTACATCCCGACGAACGTCATCTCGATCACCGACGGCCAGATCTATCTCGAAACCGACTTGTTCTACCAAGGCATCCGCCCGGCGGTGTCGGTCGGTCTTTCGGTCAGCCGTGTGGGTTCCGCCGCGCAGATCAAGGCGGTCAAGCAGGTCGCCGGCAAGATCAAGGGCGACTTGGCCCAGTTCCGTGAACTCGCGGCGTTTGCGCAGTTCGGCTCTGATCTCGATGCCAAAACGAAGCTCATCCTCGATCGCGGCGCGCGCATCGTGGAGCTCTTCAAGCAGGTCCAATACAACCCGCTTGCTACCGAAGTGATGGTCGCGACGCTTTGGGCGATGCAGAACGCTTTCCTCGATGACGTGCCGGTGGACAAGATCAAAGACTTCCAGCTCAAGCTGCAGGAATATCTCACCACGCGGAAAGACGCCGTGCTCGCCAAGATCCGCGACAAAGCCGCGATCGACGACGAAATCACCGCGGACCTCAAGGCCGCCGTTGGCGAATTCAAGAGCAGCTACCGCTAATCCACCATGGCCGCGAACACGCGAGACATCCGGCGCCGCATCAAGTCGGTCAAGAACACGGCGCAGATCACGAAGGCGATGCAGATGGTCGCCGCATCCAAGATGCGGAAGGCCCAGCAGCTCGCGCTCGAAGGCCGGCCGTACGCGCAGTTGCTCAACCAGATCAGCGCGGCCCTTAACGAAGTGAACTTCGATGAGAAGCACCCGCTCCTGCAACGCCGCGAGGTGAAGACGGAAATGGTGATCATCATCTCGACCGACAAGGGCCTTTGCGGTGCGCTCAATACGAACCTGCTGCGCGAGGCCGCGAAGTTCGATCCGGAAAAAACCATCTTTGTTACTGCCGGACGAAAAGGCACGCAGTGGGCCATCCGTGGCAAACGCAACGTGCTCGCGGAATTTCAACTCAAGGACACCCCAACGTTCCTCGAAACGAAAGCCATCTCCAAGTTCGCCATCGAGAAGTTCCTCGATGGCACCGTGGACAAGGTCACGCTGCTCATGACGCGGTTCGTAAACACACTCACGCAGGTGCCGGTGGCGTTCGAATTGCTGCCCGTTTCGCCGTTGCCAGCCAACGAAGAAGCGGTCGAAAAAGTCCACGAAAAGGGTGGGATCGACGCGATCTTCGAGCCGAGCGCCGAAGCGGTGCTCGACGCCTTGCTGCCTTACTACGCGCACTACGCCGTCTTCCGCGCCACCGTCGAAGCCCGCGCCGCCGAGCACTCCGCGCGGATGGTCGCGATGAAGAGCGCGACCGACAACGCCAAGCAACTGATCAAGGATCTGACCCTCGAATACAACAAGGTCCGCCAAGCCGCGATCACCACCGAACTTCTCGAAATCACCACCGCGCAGATGGCCCTCGGCTAGCGCAACGAAAACTTCCCAACCCATTATTCTATGAGCAATACCGGCACCATCGTCCAAGTCATCGGCCCCGTCGTGGACGTCGATTTCTCCGGGGGCACACTCCCCAAAATCTACGACGCGCTTGAAATTGATTTCGAGGTCGGCGGCGTGGCCAACCGCCTCGTCCTCGAAGTGCAGCAGCACCTCGGCGAAGGCTGGGTCCGCGCCATCGCCATGAGTTCCTGCGAAGGTCTGAAACGCGGTCTTTCCGTGAAAGCCACCGGCGCGCCGATCTCCGTTCCGGTCGGCGAAGGCGTCCTCGGTCGCATCTTCAATGTCACGGGCGATCCCGTCGATGAACGTGGTCCCGTGACCTACGAAAAGCGCTATCCGATTCACCGCGCCGCGCCCACGCTCATCGAGCAGGACGTGAAAGCCAGCATTCTCGAAACCGGCATCAAGGTCATCGATTTGATCTGCCCGTTCACCAAGGGTGGTAAAGTGGGTGCGTTCGGTGGTGCCGGCGTCGGCAAGACCGTCGTCATTCTTGAGCTGATCAACAACATCGCCAAGCAGCACGGTGGTTTTTCCGTGTTCGCCGGCGTCGGCGAGCGTTCCCGCGAGGGCAACGATCTCTACCACGAAATGAGCGACGCGGGCGTCATCAACCAGCAGGACCTCAGCAAGTCCAAGGTTGCGCTCGTCTATGGCCAGATGAACGAACCTCCCGGCGCCCGTCTCCGCGTCGCGCTCTCCGCGCTCTCGATGACGGAATACTTCCGCGACGAGAAGAACCAGGACGTGCTCCTGTTCGTGGACAATGTTTTCCGCTTCTCACAGGCCGGTTCCGAAGTGTCCGCGCTCCTCGGCCGCACGCCTTCGGCGGTCGGTTACCAGCCGACCCTCTCCTCGGAAATGGGCGCGCTCCAGGAACGCATCACCTCGACGACCAAAGGCTCGATCACTTCTGTGCAAGCCGTGTATGTGCCGGCGGACGATCTCACCGATCCGGCGCCTGCGAACACCTTCGCCCACTTGGATTCGACGATCGTTCTTGAACGTTCCATCGCGGAACTCGGCATCTATCCCGCCGTCGATCCCCTCGCTTCGACCTCCAAGGCGCTCGCGCCGGAAGTCGTGGGCGAAGAACACTACATGGTCGCCCGCGGCGTCCAGCGCGTGCTCCAGAAGTACAAGGACTTGCAGGACATCATCGCGATTCTCGGCATGGACGAGCTGTCGCCCGAAGACAAACTCACCGTCTTCCGCGCCCGCAAAATCCAGCGCTTCCTCTCTCAACCCTTCCACGTCGCGGAAGTCTTCACCGGCACGCCCGGCCAGTACTGCTCGATCGCGGAAACCGTCCGCGGCTTCAAGGAAATCCTCGAAGGCAAACACGACGACGTCGGCGAAACGAACTTCTACATGAAGGGCACGATCGACCAGATCCGCAGCTAACCTTAGACCGCCATGGCCGCCGCCACCCTTCATCTCGAAATCGTCACGCCGGAGAAGCTCGCCTACAGCGCCGAGGTCGAGTCCGTCGTGATTCCCGCGGTCGAAGGTGAGCTGGGCGTGCTGCCGATGCACATCCCGCTCATGACGCAGATTCACGCGGGCGAACTCGTGATTTCCAAAGGTGGAAAGAAAGAGTATCTCGCCGTCGGTGAAGGTTTCGCGACCGTCACCCAGACGCGGGTGAACATCCTCACCGACATGGCGATCGAGTGGGAGCAGATCGACGAAGGCGCCGCCGAAGCCGCGATCAAACGCGCGCAGGATGCTTTGGCGAAGAAGGGCGATCTCGGCTCCGAAGAGCAGGCCGCTGTCCAAGCCGCGCTCTCCAAGAGCCTCGCCCAACTCCACGTCAAGCGCCGCCGCCGCACGCTGTAACCGGTATCGAAAAGTCCGCGATCGGCTCTTCAAACTGGCGGACATTTTGTCCTAGCGTTTCGTGGCCGATTTGGTCAAAAGGGCCGGCATGAAAACGTGTGGTTTGATCCTGATGGTGTTGGCGTTGGGCATTTCCGCGCTCCGAGGACAGGTGCCGGCGACGAGCAAGAGCGCGTATATCGAGGCGGTGGAATCCGCGGGAGATTCGCGGACGACCGATCACTGGCGCAGCGTTTACGGCTCCTACAGCAAAACGAAAGCGGGCACTCGCGAACTGGGGATCACGGTTCGCAACATGTCGGCCCTGCCCGGTCAGTTTGAGATCGAGTGGTATTTCGTCGGCAAACCCGCCAACGGCGGGCGGCGGTTTCTGTATGACAAGGGCACTCGCCCGGTCACGCTGGCGCCCGGGGCATTCGAGAGATTTGCGGTCGAGTCCAAGGAACTGAGCTCCCGCAACACAAGGGCCGGCTACTACTACGGGTACAATTACAAATCCGGTGACAAAGCCGACGGCTGGATTATCCGCGCGAAGGTTGGGGATGAAGTCGTGCGCGTAAAGGCGTCGAATCCGCAACTCGAGCAACTCGAGAAGAACAAAGAGGAGTTCTCCCGCTTCGTCGATAACGCTCGCAAATAGCCGTTCGCCTGTGCGGCCCGCTCCTCTTTAGCTGGCGAGGAGTTGGTCGGTGCGCTCGGCGAGGAATTTGAGTCGCGCGGCGTCGCCGCCGGGAACTTCGAGGATGGCCCAGCCGGCATATTTGATTTCGTCGAGCGCCTGCATCGTTGCGGGCCAGGCGTTGTCGCCTTCGCCGAGTTCCACTTGGAAGCCTCTGTCCTGCGCCGAGGCGAGGGGAGCCAGCGCGGGCGCAGCGAGCGCGGCGCCGGTGATCTGGAGGAAGGTGCGGCGGTTCATGCCGAAGGTGAATCAGAGGAATTTTGTCCGGCCGGGCATGGCGACGGGCGGGACAGGAAGCGTCATGTCCCAGGTGAGGGGTTCCTTGGGCGCGAGCACCTCGGTAGAATTCAGCGCCTGTTCCCAAGTCACCGTCTTGCCGGAATAAGCGGCCATGCGGCCCATGATCCCGACCATCGTGCTGTGCGCGAGTTCCGGGCCGAAGTTCACCGGCTTCCCTTGGCGAATCGAGGCGAACATTTCCTCGTGCTCCGTCTGATACATGTCGTTTTTCGGGCCGTCATAACGCCAGGAATTTTTGCCGGTGATGACCTGCATTTTCCGCGAGCCGTTGATCCGCGCGGTGCCTTCGGTGCCGAGAATTTCGTCCGCCGTTTCGCTGTCGCACCCCGCCTGCTGCCGGCAGAAGACAAAACCCCGCGCGTCATCGGGAAAGGTCCAGGTCACTCCGAAATGATCGAAGATGTGGCCATACTGCTCCTCTACGCGTTGCTGGCGGCCGCCGACTGCAGTCGCGCTGATCGGGTTCACGTCTTTGAACGCCCAGCACATTTTGTCCACGGTATGGATCGCCTGCTCGACGAGGTGATCGCCGGAAAGCCAGGTGAAATACATCCAGTTCCGGAGCTGCCATTCGAGATCGGTCCAGCCCGGTTGGCGTTCCTTCGACCAGAGCGATCCGGTCAGATAGGTGCCGTAGACCGACCGCACATCGCCAATCGCCCCGGCGTGAATCTTTTTGAAAATCTCCCGCTCGCCATAACTCGTCCGCCAGCAAAAGCCCGATTGGATGGCCAACCCCTTTTTCTTCGCCTCCGCGGCCGTGGCGATCACGTCGCGCACGCCGGGCGCATCGACGGCCACCGGCTTCTCGCAGAAGGTGTGCTTGCCGGCGGCGACCGCCTTTTTCAGGTGCGCGGGGCGGAAACCGGGAGGCGTCGTCAGGATGACGACGTCGACATCCGTGGCGAGCACTTGATCGATCGCTTCGAGCCCCACGAATTTCTGGCCTTCCTCGACCTTCACCTGAGCAGGCTTGGTTTTGCTGATGTTCTCGTGGCTGGTGTAAATGCGCTCACGGACGACATCGCCCATGGCCGTGAGGACCACGTTTTTGTCGGCGGAAAGCGCGTTGTTGATTGCCCCGGTGCCGCGACCGCCGCAGCCGACGATGCCCAGCTTGATGATCTTTTCGTCGTTCGCCCGCACGATCGCGGGGAAGCCCGCGATCGAGGTAGCGGCGAGCGCCGCAGCGGATCGGGTGAGGAAAGTGCGGCGGTTGAGGGGTGTGTCGGAAGTGTTGTTCATGGTGGAATAGTTATCGAAAGCGAGGCGATCGGTGGCGCACGCTACCAGAGGTCGAAATGTTGTCCAGCCCGCGCTCTACGGTGTGTCGGCGCTTTCGAGTAGAAGGCTCAAGTCTTCGCGGTAGCTCTCGCGGATCTGGGCGGCGGCAATGAGCAGTTCGCGGCCTTCGTGTTGCCGGCCAGTCTGGATCGCATAGACGCCGAGCAACCACTGGCGGTCGGCGAGGCTCGTCGCCGGGAGTTCCGCGCGCAGGAAGGATTTACCCATCGCGAGGATGCTCTCCGGCGCGAGATCCTGCCAGGCTGCGGGCAGGGTGCCAAACGGGGTGACCGTCTCGATCTGCGTTTCGTTGGCGCGACGCACCGGGCCGGGAATCTGCCCGCCCGTTTTTCTAGTCACCGGCGCGGCATAACCGAGCGCATTCAAATCGTTGATCAGGGTCGCCTTGAATCTCGCGAGCCATTCCATGCGCTTCATCAACGCGGCGTGCGCCCGCTGGCCCTTTTCACCCGTGACCTGCACGCCCCGAGCGACCGCGAACGCCTCGACCAGCCGGAACTGCTGCCACAGCGGCGCGATCTTCGCCTGGGCGTCCGCGAGCGCCTTTACATCCGCGGCTTCGGTCGCGGACATCCGGCGCGCGGCTTCCTCCTGCTCGGCGGTGATTTTCTGCTGCAAGTCGCGGGCGAGCGCGTCGAGTTGCACGGGAAATTGACTGGGCAGATGGAACTGCGCTTTGGTGTCCTGGATGAGTTGCAAAGCGCGTTGCCGGGCTTCGAGCGAGGTGGCCGCCTGCGCGGTTTCGTTCGCGGCGCGGAAGGCGTTAATCTCCACGAGGTAGGGCGAGGCGAGCGGTTTGTATTCGGAAATCCAGGCGTAACGATCTTGCGGCGTGCAGACCGTAAATTGCCGGAAGAGTTGCCAGGCCTCGTCGGATGCGCCGAGCGTCCAGTTTTTCACCGCGAAGACGAAAAGCTTCAGCGTCTCGTAGCCCGTGCGGTCGAGATCCTTGACCGCGTCCGGCGTGATCGCGCTCGTGCCATTGGCTTGCCGCGCGGTCTCGACGAAGAAATTCGCGAGATCCTGCTCCGCGGGATCGGGAGAATACACCCCGCGCTCGATGATCGCACCGAAGTGTGCCTGGGCCGCGTCCGTGCGCCCCGCGAGCAATTCCGCGAGGCCCGCGTGCAGGGTGATCCAGTTCCGCAGGGGCTGTGGGGCGGTCATCCCGGCATCCAGCTTGGCCAGTGCCTCGGCGGCTTGCGCGGCTTCGCCCGCGACGAGTCGCTGGCGCGCTTCCTGGTATTTCGCGTCGATGCGCTCGTGAGTCTGCGGTTCCGGTTCCTCGACGAGCGGCGGCGGAGGAGGAGGAAAAAGCTGATCGCGGAACTCAAAAACACCGACGCCCGCAAGGACGACGACCAGCGCGACGAGCGGCGTGAGCCAGCCCCAATCCCGCGCTGCTTGCGCTTCCGCGGCGTTCCGCGCGACTTCGGCGGCGGCCAGCGAGGCGAGCAGTTCGGAGCGCGCAAACTCCAGATGCTCGATCAGTTCGGGATAACTCTGGTGGCGGTCGGCGGGAAGGTGGCTGAGCACCTTGTTCAGGACGAAGGCGGTGGTGCTCGACACATCCGGCGCGACCGCTTGCAGGCTGACCGGCATCTTTTTCGCGGCGGCCAATTCGCTCATGGAATTGCTCTCCACCTCGTGCGGCGGGCGGCCGGCGATCGCGTGGAAAAGCGCCGCGCCCAGCGAATACATGTCGCTGCGGAAATCCTCCGGCTGGCCCTCCACGGTCTCCGGCGAAACATAGAACGGCGTCGCCCAGACTTCCCCCTCGGCGGTCCCGGCGTGCTCGGCCAGGATGGCGAGGCCGAAGTCCACGATTTTGGCGGTCGCCGGATTGGCGAAGAGAATGTTGCCCGGCTTGATATCGCGATGGATCAGCCCCTTTTCGAGAGCGGCCTGGAGGCCTTGCGCGATCTGTCCCCCGATGGTCAGCACCTGCAGTTCCGCGACCCGGCTATGGGCGTGCATCAGGCTCTCGAGCGATCCTTTGTCCACGAGTTCCATCGCGATATAGACCAGCCCGTGATCGCGGCCCGTGCTGTAAACTTTGACGACGTGCGGGTGGTTGATCGAAGCGGTGGTCGCCGCTTCCTTTTGAAATTGCGCGACAAACTGGGGATCGCCGCTGTGCTGCCGCTGGAGGAGTTTCAGCGCGACGGGCCGGTTGAGATTGGTATCGAGCGCGCGATAGACCGTGCCCATGCCGCCGGCTCCCAATTCCTCCTGGATCTCAAAGTGATGAAACTTCCGCCGGACCCGCATCGCCGCGCCGCAGGTCGGGCAATGCATCAACGCAAACGGTTCTTCGCCGGAGACATCGAGCAGGGCGCCGCAGGTCGAGCATTCCTGGAGAAGGGATTCGGAGGGGGGCGGCATGAAGGCGGCGCACGCTAACACCCGCCCATTTTTCCGGCAAGGGGCGCGCGGGAGGAGATGCGCGGAGATCGGCCGCGGGAGATTCGGCTTGTGAAGCGGGCGCCTGGCAGGTTGTCCTCAGCGCGGTCTTCGTTGCCACTGCACCCCCGTTCTCCTTACCCCATGAAACAGCTTGTCCCCACTTTTCTCGTTCTCGCCCTTCTTTCCGCGCTCCTGCTGAGCGGCTGTGCATACGACGGACAAGGCTCCGGCTTCACCCAGCGCGATCTCGAATTGCAACGCAGGAACGCCGAGCGCTCGATGGCGCGCTAAAGCGGGCGAGTGCGGGCCGGTTCCGCACCGTCAAAAACCGCTAATGGCTGGGCCCATTCTGGGTTAAGATGGCCGAGTCCATGCGCCCATTTGTTGTCAGCCTCACGTTCTTCGCCGCCGCCCTTTCCACGGCGCGCGCCATCTCGCCGCAGGAGGTCGAATTTTTCGAGAAGAGCATCCGACCGGTGCTCGCCGAGCAGTGCTACAAGTGCCACGGCCCGGATAAGCAGAAGGGGGCGCTGCGGGTGGATTCGCGGGCCGCGATCCTGAAGGGCACCGATCTCGGTCCGGTGATCGTGGAAGGCAAACCGGAGGAGAGTGATTTCATCAAATCGCTCAAACACACCGGCAACTCCAAGATGCCGGAAAAAGCCGACAAGCTCTCCGACGCCCAAATCGCGGCGATGAGCGAGTGGGTCCGGATGGGCATGCCGTGGCCGGAGAATGACGGGCCGGTGACCGCCTCCGCGGCGGATGAAGCCAGGAAGCATTGGTCGTATCAGCCGATGAAAAAAGCCACGCCGCCGACCGTGGCGGATCCGCAGAAGTGGGCGCGGACGCCGGTGGACCAATTCATCCTGGCGGGGCTCGAGGCGAAGAAAATCGCGCCTTCTCCCGCCGCCTCGAAGCGCACCCTGCTCCGGCGCGCGACTTACGATTTGACGGGTTTGCCGCCGACCGCGGCGGAGATCGAGGCCTTGGAGAAAGATCAGGCGCCGGATGCCTATGCCAAGGCGCTGGATCGCCTGCTGGCTTCGCCTCGCTACGGCGAACGCTGGGGGCGCCATTGGCTGGACGTGGCCCGTTACGCGGACACCAAAGGTTATCTCGCAGGCGATGAGAACCGCCGCTTTTCCTACAGCTACACGTATCGCGACTGGGTCATCCGCGCCTTCAATGAAGACCTCCCCTACGACCAGTTCATCATCCAGCAACTGGCTGGGGATCGCATCGCCACACCGGAAAATCCGGAACCGCTCGCGGCGCTTGGGTTCATCACGCTCGGGCGGCGGTTCCTGAACAACCAGGCGGACATTATCGACGACCGCATCGATGTCGTCTCCCGCGGGTTGATGGGCATCACGGTGGCTTGCGCGCGCTGCCACGATCACAAATTCGACCCGATCAGTGCGAAGGATTATTACGCGCTCTACGGCGTCTTTGCTTCATCGGTCGAACCGGCGAGCAAGGATCTGCCGGTGCTGAAGAATAACGTCGATCCGGCGACGGAGGCGGAATACCAGAAGCAGATCGCGGAGCGCGACGGCGAGGTGAACAAACATCTGGAAAAATCCCGGCAGAACTACGCGCTGCGGACGCTGGCGCTGCTGGGGGTGCCGGCCGTCATTCCGCAGGACCTCACCGAGCGGCTGATGGACAGGCAGGCGAAGATCGAACTCAACAAATTGCGCAAAAAAGTGGAGGAGGTAAACGCCGGCCCGCTTTCGCCGCCGCGGCCGATGGCGCTGGTCGATACGCCGCAGTTGTATAACCCGCGGGTCTTCATCCGCGGCAATCCCGGGCGTCCGGGCGAAGCCGTGCCGCGGCGTTTTCTCGAGGTGCTGAGCGGCGGCAAACCCGAGCCGTTCAAGGACGGCAGCGGTCGCCTGGAACTGGCCAAGGCTATCGCCAGCGAGGACAACCCGCTGACCGCGCGAGTGCTCGTCAATCGCGTGTGGACCTATCATTTTGGTGCCGGATTGGTGCGCACTCCGGGCGACTTCGGGGTGAAAGGGGAAGCGCCGACGCATCCCGAATTGCTCGATTACCTCGCCACGCAGTTTGTGGAAAACGGCTGGTCGGTAAAGAAACTGCACCGGCAGATCATGCTTTCGAACGCGTATCAGCAATCCAGCGACAGCCGTCCCGACGCCGTCATGGCCGATCCGGAAAATCGGCTGGTCCACCGCATGAACCGTCGCCGTCTCGAGTTTGAGGCGCTGCGCGATTCGCTCCTCTTCGCGGCCGGGCGGCTCGATACCACGATGGGCGGACGTCCGGTGGAATTGACCAAAGCGCCCTACGCCCAACGGCGCGCCGTCTATGGCTTCATCGATCGGCAGAACCTGCCCGGCGTCTTTCGCACCTTCGACTTCGCCTCGCCCGACACGACCAGCCCGCAGCGTTTCCAAACCTCAGGACCGCAGCAGGCGCTCTTCATGATGAACGATCCGTTCGTGCTGGAGCAGGCGCGCGCGACCGTCGCCAAGCCGGAATTCCGGCAACCGCAGGCCTACGAGGCGCAGATTCATGAACTCTACCAATATGTGCTGGCGCGCTCGGCCGAAGCGTCCGAAGTGGATGCCGGGCTGCAGTTTGTCATGAACGGAATCACGAATCCGAGCCTGCGCGAAGTGGCGCTGCCGGTGTGGCAATACGGCGTCGGTTTTTACGACGAAGCCGCGAAACGGGTGGAGTTCCAGAAATTCGCGACGTATGCCAAGGACACCTGGCAGACGGGCGCAAAACTCCCGAATGAAAAGTTCGGCTACGTCTATCTCCGCAACGAAAGTGGCCACACCGGCCGCAATGCGCAGCAGGACGCCATCCGCCGATGGACCGCGCCGCGGGACGGCACAATCACGATTTCCGGTGTCCTCCGCCGGCCGAGCAAGGATGGGGATGGTGTCGTGGGGCGGATCGTTTCCAGTCGGATGGGTGAACTTTGGAAAGCCGAGGTCCCCGCCGCGGGGAGCGCGGAAGCGAAAGTCGAGCGGTTGGAAGTGAAGGCGGGAGAAACGATCGATTTCCTCGTCGGCTGCCGGAGCAGTGATAGTTCGGATGGCTTTGTCTGGGCGCCGTTGATTCGCGGCGAGGCCGGTCAGTGGGATGCCAAAGCGCAATTCGCCGGCCCGCCTCCGCCGCTGCCGCCTGCGTTAAAGCCTTGGGAGCAATACGCGCAGGTACTGCTCCAGACGAACGAGTTCATGTTCGTGGACTAGGGGCGCCGCGCGGGCGCTATGCGGTGGGGAACTTCGCAAACTCACGATGACCGGGTTGGACGCCGGCAACGTGGCACTCAACTCTCGAAGCTGCCCAGAAGCTCTGCCGGAGTGACGGTGGCCGTCCCGAGTTTGCCGACGACCACGCCGCTGGCATGATTGGCGATCTCGGCCGCCTCGGGCGGCGTCGCGCCGGCGCTGAGCGCGAGCGTGAAGAGCGCGATGACCGTGTCGCCCGCACCGCTGACGTCGAAGACTTTTTGCGCGCGCGTCGGCGCGTGGTAGGGCGGGGTGTCGTGGCGGAAAAGAAGCACACCCTGCTCGCCGAGCGTGATCAGCAAATTGTCGGCGTCCCACTTTTCGGAAAGCACGCGACCGGCTTCGAGCAGCGCGGCATCGCGCTCTGGCGGATCGACCGGATCGGTGACGGGCAAACCCGCGCTGGTAAAGGCTTCGACGCGGTTTGGCTTGATCACCGAGACATGCCGCCAGGCGAGGGGATTATTTGGGTTGGGATCGACCGCGACGATTTTTCCCGCCCGGTTCGCCAGTTCGCAGGCCGCTGCCGTGAAATCCTGCGCGAGGAACCCCTTGCCGTAATCTTCGAGGATGATCGCGTCGATTTCCGGGAGCAAGGTGGCGAGTTGCGCGAGCGCGACCGCGGCGTGTTCCGACCGGACCTCCAGCCTCGTCTCGCGGTCGATCCGTACGACGTGCTGCTGTCGCGCGATGATCCGCGTCTTGACGATCGTCTGGTAGCAGGAATGCGATTGGACGGCCTCGACGTTGATCCCTTCGCTGGTCAGAAGACGCTTGAGATGCTCGGCGTGCGCGCACTGGCCCGTCACCCCCATGATATGAACGTTTTTGGAAAACTCGGCGAGGTTGCGCGCGACGTTGGCCGCGCCGCCGGGGAACCATTCCTCCTTCACGACTTCCACGACTGGCACCGGCGCTTCCGGCGAAATGCGCGAGACTTTGCCCCAGAGAAATTCATCGAGCATGAGATCGCCGATGACGAGGATGCGTTTGCTCGCAAAATCGCGGAGCAGCGTGGCCACACGGTCGCGGTTCATCGGGCGAGTTCCTCGGTGATCGCGGCGAAGAGCAGCGGAATCATAATTTCGTGATGGCCGACGAGGTAGAAGCCCTGGCCGCCGAGTTTGGTCGGGCGGCGCTGGACGTTCTCCGTCGGTCGATAGTGGCGCGTCATGTCAAAGGTTGCGGTCGTAAAGCGTTGGACTTGGTGGCCGAGATTGCGCGCGATGGTGAGCGCCTTGAGGAAGACCTCGGGCATGATGACGGCGCTGCCGATGTTCAGCACGACGCCGCCTTCGAGTTGCGCACAGACGGCGGCGAAGGTCTGAAAGTCCCGATACGTCGCCTCGCCGAGCACGGCGCCGTTGGTGGTGGGGTGTTGGTGAATGATGTCGGTCCCGATGGCGATATGCGAGGTGACGGGGATGCCGAGTTCTGCGGCCGTGGCGAGGATGGAAAGGTGGAGGTTGGGGAAGTTTGCGGTGCGCGCGGCTTCACCGAGGGCGCGCCCGGCGCCGAGTCCGCGGGCCACTCCTTCGGCGAGGGCCGCATTCATGCGGCGCCCGGTTTCCTCGACCATGCCGAACGAACCGTCATCGAGTCCGCGTTGTACGTCCTCGCTCGTCTCGCCCTGATAGCAGAGTTCGAAGTCATGAATCGCACCCGCGCCGTTGAAGGCGACGGCATTGAGGATGCCGCGGCGCATGGCGTCCACGAAGAGGGGATTGAGGCCGACCTTGATCGAGTGTGCTCCCATCATGAGCACGACTGGACGTTTCTCTCGCACCGCGGCGACGACTGCGACGACGATTTTCCTCAGGTCCTGCACCGCGAGAAAGTCGGGCAGCCCGTCGAGAAAATCGCGCAACGAACCGCCCGCCAGATGCGGCCTGGCAAAGGAAGCAGCGTTCACTTTGTTCGCGCGCTCGGCGACGGGATAGGTCCGGATCTTCGAGAAATCGAGAGGCTCGAAATTCATCGGCGGATGGCAAGGGAAGGCGGCGACGCTGTCAATGATTTCTCCCCGCGGATATCCGGCTGCCGCGCTGCTTAAAGCCCGAGCGAGCGAAGCAGATAGTTGTCGATCCGGCCGGTTGCGGGCAATCGATGGTCGTATTGATAGGCACGGATCGCCGCGCGGGAGCCGGGGCCGAGATCGCCGTCGATCGGGCCGCGATAGTAACCCTCGCGACGCAGGGCGAGTTGCACATCCACTTCGATCGGGCGCGGCGCGGCGTAGCTGCGCGGCGCTGGCTGGTAGTAGGTCCGCGGGGCGGGTTCGACATAAATCCGGCGCTCCACGACCACGGGATCGCGTCGGTCATACCGCTCGTCATAATACCGGCTGTCGTAACGGCGGTCATCATGCCGTCGATCGTCGTCGTATCGGCGATCCTTGTCGCGGTCCCGGTCGCGGTCCCTCTTCTTGTCGTCATCCTTTTTTCGATCGTCGCTTCCGAAGATTTTCTTGTGCAGTTTTTCCAGCGGATTGTCCGCTCGGGCCGGCGTGGGCAGGCCTGCGCAAAGACCCAGTGTCAGGGCGAGAAGAAGGGTGCACGGGCGGAAGCAAAGCATCCGAACAACATGTCGCTGCGGGTTGAGAGAAACCAGCCGATTCATTTCCGACGTTCGAAGGGCGTGCTGATTGCCAGCATGGGCCGAGCGACTGGGACTGCCGGACTTGGAAGTTTCTGCCCGGTGGTGTAGGTCTGGAGCCGCCCGCCCATGAACATCGATCCGGTCGCCGTCAAAAAGATCACGCAGATTCTGACCGCGGAATACATCGCGCACTTCATCCGCTACCTGCTGTTCGCCGGCGCTGCTTACTTTGTCTTTTACGTCTGGTTCCGACCCCGAGTGATCGGCCGGAAGATCCAAGCGGCGTTTCCTAAATCCGCCGACCTCCGCCGCGAGATTTCCTACAGCCTGCTTTCCTTCCTCGTCTTTTGCGGGGCTGGTTTGCTCACCCTCACTTGGCAGCGCCTGGGCTGGACGCAGCTCTATTTCAAGATCGACCGCTACGGCTGGCCCTACCTTTGGTTCTCCCTCGCCGCGCTGATCTTCCTGCACGACACCTGGTTTTACTGGACGCATCGCTTGATGCATTGGAAGCCGCTCTTCCCGATGTTCCATCGGGTGCATCACCTCAGCCACAATCCCACGCCGTGGGCGTCGTTTTCGTTTCAACCACTGGAGGCGGCGGTCCAGGCGATCATCTTTCCACTCGCCGTGCTCATCCTGCCGGTCCATCCGCTGGCCGCGTTGCTCTGGCTGGTTTATATGACCGCGATGAACGTCCTGGGCCATCTCGGGTTTGAAATTCTACCCGCCGGTTTCGTCAAAAATCGCTTCTGGCGCTGGCACAACACTTCCGTGCATCACAATATGCACCACCGCTACGTGCATTGTAATTACGGGCTCTACTTCAATCTTTGGGACCGTTTGATGGGGACGAATCACCCGCGTTACGAGGAGGAATTCGACCGTCTGGCGACGCCCTCCGGGTCCGTAGAAACGCGGATGGCATCGTCCGCGGAGAGAGCGGGTTGACGGGGACGCGAGGTGGAGGAATAGAGAGGGGCGAAAGTTCTTTTGGGAAATATTGAACAACCCCTTGACCTCGCAAAACGCTCATCGATAGTGCGCGCCCTTGTCTCCGTTTCCACGAGCGCTTCGACACTCCGAGACTGCGGATCATAGCTGAACAACTGCCGGACATGCCTAATTCCAACAAAATCGCTTCCTCAAAAACCTCGAAACCCGCAGCCAGCAAAGTCCGGCCAGCCGCAAAGGGACGGCCGCCGAAGGCCAAGAATGGCACGGCCAAGGGAGCGAGCGAAGCGGCGGCGATCAACGCCGCCCCGACTCCGGCAGTCGATGCGCCGGGGATGCAGGAGAAGTTGCGGGAGTTGGTGTTGCTGGCGAAGGAGCAGGGGCATCTCACGTTTGACGACTTGATCGAGGCGCACCCCGATCAACCGGCGGAGATGGAAGCGATGACGACGCGGCTGCGGAGCATGGAGATCGAAATCATCGAAGCGGCCGATGCCGATCGTTTTAAGAAGACCGAAGTCGAAGGCGAGGAGGAAGAAAAGCCGGACACGCATCTCGATATTCTCGATGACCCGGTGCGGATGTATCTCCGGCAGATGGGCAAGGTCTCGCTGCTCACCCGTGAGCAGGAAGTGGAAATTTCCAAGCGGATCGAAGAGGCGGAACTGAACGCGCAGAAACATCTCAACCGTTTCGGCTTCATTCCCCGGGCCTATCTCGACCTGGCGCAGCGGCTGATGGAAGGTCGCGAGCGTTTTGACCGCGTCATTCTCGATCAGAAAATCGAGAGCCGGGAACGCTACATGAAGGCTCTGCCGAAGCTTTGCGCGCAACTCGACCGCGCCGCCGAGCTTTGCACGACGACTTACAAGAGCTACGTCGCGCACGGCGGCAAGAATCACGAGACGAAGGGTTATCAGGATTTCAAAAAAGCCCACGACGCCATCCAGCGCCTTTATCCGAAATTCTTTTTCAAGCAGAAGGTCACCGAGGAATTCGTCCATCTCGCCGACGAGACGCACCGCCTGCTCACGCAGTGGCGCGCGGAATCCCAGAAGCCGCAAAGCACGACCGCGACCGACTGCGCGGCGAAGCTCAAGGAGCAACAGATGCGCACCTGGCTGAACGCGGACGAATTTCTCGCCGAATATCAGGCGCTGAAGCAGTGGCTGCGCAAAGCGGTCAAGGCGAAGACCGAAATGGTCGAAGCGAACCTGCGTCTCGTGATCTCGATCGCGAAAAAATACATGAACCGCGGGGTGCCTTTCCTCGACCTCATCCAGGAAGGCAACATGGGCCTGATGAAGGGCGTGGAAAAATTCGAATACCGCCGCGGCTATAAATTCTCGACCTACGCGACGTGGTGGATCCGCCAGGCGATCACCCGCGCGATTGCCGACCAGGCCCGCACCATTCGGATTCCGGTCCACATGATCGAGACGATCAACAAGCTGCTCCGGGTGCAGAAGCAACTCCTTCAGGATTACGGCCACGAGCCGACGCCCGAGGAGATCGCCGACGAAATCCAGCTCCCGGTCGAGCGCGTCCGCGCGGTGCTCAAGATGGCGCAACAGCCGATTTCGATGCAGACGCCGGTGGGCGAAGATGATGACAAGAGCTTCGGCGATTTCATCGAAGATCAGGGCGCCGAGAATCCGAGCGAGATGGCTGGCTCCTTGATCTTGAAAGAGAAGATCAAGGACGTGCTGGGCACGGTCAGCGAGCGCGAGCGGCAAGTGCTCGAACTTCGGTTCGGTCTCGTCGATGGCTTCGGCCGCACGCTCGAGGAACTCGGTCGGCAGTTCAAAGTGACGCGCGAGCGCATCCGCCAGATCGAGGCCAAGGCGCTCAAAAAGATGCGGCACCCGACGCGTTGCCGCCATCTGCAGGGCTTCCTCGCCGCGAGCGAAAGCTAGTCGCCGCCCGCTCCCGGGAGCAGGAATGCTGCTTGCCGGGAGCGCCATGGGCCGTGAAAGTGGGGATGGGCCGTATGACTGCAGATCCATCTCCAGAATCCCAGAGCGGCTTCGCCGTTCCCCCGCCACCGCGGGCCGATGCCCGCGAACAGGAGCTGCGTTCCCGGCTCGCCTTGGAGGCTGCGGGAATCGGAACCTGGGTCTGGGAGATGTCTTCCAATCAATTGATCTGGGATGACATCACGCACCAACTCTTTGGCGTGAAGCCGGGCGAGTTTGTCGTGCGGCGGGAGAACATGGAAAAACTCATCCATCCGGAGGACTGCGACCGCGTGGGTGCGGAAGTGGCGGAGTGCGCGCGCACGGGTGCCGATTTCATCAGCGAATATCGCGTCACCTGGCCCGCGGACGGCTCGGTGCATCATCTGCGCGCCCGCGGCAAAATTTATCGCGACGGGGGCGAGCATGTCCGCCTGACCGGCGCCTGCTGGGACATCACCGAGCGCAAATCCATGGAGGAGGCGCTGGCCAACGAGCGGTTTCTGCTGCGCACGTTGATGGAGAACATTCCGGATCAGATCTATTTCAAGGACACGGCGAGCCGTTTTGTGCGGATCAGCGACGCCATGCTTTCGCGGTTCGGCGTCCGCACGGTCGGTGAGGTTATGGGAAAAACCGACTTCGATTTTTTCACCAAGGAACACGCGCAGGAGGCCTTCGATGACGAGCAGCGGATCGTTCAGACCGGACAGCCGTTGCTGGATCTGATCGAGCATGAAACGTGGCGCGATGGACGCGAGACCTGGGTGTCCACGACCAAGCTTCCCATCCGCGACCCGCAGGGCCGCATCGTTGGTTCCTTTGGCCTGTCCCGCGACATCACCGACCGGCGGCGGGCGGAAGAGCAACTCGCCCGTTACGCGGAAGAACTGCGCCGCAAGAATCAGGAACTGGAGGAAGACCTCGCCATGGCGCGGGAACTTCAGAACGCGCTGCTCCCGCGTCAATACCCGTGCTTTCCTCATGATGCGACGGCCCAGGAAAGCGCCCTGCATTTTTCCCACTTCTTCAATCCTTCGACGTCGGTGAGCGGCGACTTTTTCGACATTCTCCAGCTTTCCGACAACACCGCTGGGATTTTCATCTGCGACGTGATGGGGCACGGGATGCGCGCCGCGCTTGTCGCCGCCATCTTGCGGGCGCTGGTCGAGGAACTGAAAGGGATCGGCGACACTCCCGGAGAATTCCTCTATCAACTCAACCAAAAGCTCTCCGGCATTTTGAAGCACACGGACATTCCGATGTTTGCCTCGGCGTCTTATGTGGTCGCAGACATCGCCAAGGGAGAGTTCCGCTACGCAAATGCGGGCCACCCGCATCCGCTCTGCGTTCGGCACGAAAGGGGAGGCACGCAGACCCGGCCGCTGAATCACTGCAAGCGCGGGCCGGTGCTCGGAATGTTTGAGGGCGCGCAATACGGAACGTATCAGCAGGAGCTTTCCGTGCATGACATCGTGTTGTCCTTCACCGACGGCCTCTTCGAGGTCGAAGGAGTGGGCGGCGAACTTTACGACGAAGGCTGCTTGATCAAGGCGGTCAGCCGCCGATCCGCACTCGCCGCGGGCGATCTCTGCCGCGAAGTGCTGACAGAAATCCAGCAATTCTCGGCGAGCAAGCAATTCAGCGACGACGTCTGCCTCGTCTCGGTCGAGGTGGAGCGTTTGATCGCCTGACGAAGCGCGCGGCTGCGGTTTTAGTAGTCGCGAAAGGGCCCGCGCGGCTCGCTCGCATCCATCTCCTGTCGCCAGGCGGAGAAGCGCGTCTGCACGCGGGCCAATATTTCCGGGCGTTCCTTCGACAGGTCTTTCGCTTCACCGATATCGGTCGTGAGGTCGAAGAGCCCGGTTCCTTTGGCGGATTTGACCCATTTCCACTGGCCGACGCGCGCCGCCACATCGCCGCGGCGTTGCCAGAACATCTCCGCGCGCGCGGAGGCTTTTTCCCCGGCCAGAATCGGCAGCGCATCGAAGCCATCCAGCTTCGCCTTGGGCAGCGGTGCGCCCGCGGCCGCGGCAAATGTCGGGAGAAGTTCGAGCGTGGTCAGGAAGTCGTCGCTCACGCGTCCCGCCGGCAGACGGCCCGGCCAGCGCGCAATGAACGGCACGCGCAGACCGCCTTCCCACATCGTGCTCTTGCTGCCGCGCAAGGGTGCATTGCCGCCGTTGCCGCTGCCGCCGTTGTCGGAGTGGAAAACGACGAGCGTGTCACGATCGAGGCCGCGCGCTTTGAGTTCATCGAGCAGCGCGCCGATGGCTTCGTCCATCCGGGTCACCGCGCCGTAGTAACGCGCGAGCTTTTCCGGTAGGCCCTCCGCGAGATACGGCACGGCGTACTTTTCGGGCACCTGCACGCCGACGCCAGCCTTGCGCTGCGGACTCGCATCTGTCTCCTCGCTGGGCGCGAAGGACGAAGCGGAATGCGGTGCATTGAAGCAGAGGTAAAGAAACCACGGCTTGGCGGCTTGCGCGCGGATGAAGGCGAGCGACTCGCGCTCGAAAAGATCGGTCGCGTAAGTGCCGCGATCTTCCTGCGTCCGCTGGTTGCCGCGAAACATCGACGGCACGCCGTAACGCTCGTGCGTGTAGTAATCGATGCCGTTGTTGCCGTGCCCGTAGAAGAAGTCGAAACCGCGCTGCAGCGGCAGAAAGCGCCGCGCCTGGCCCATGTCCCATTTGCCCACCACGCCGGTCGCATAGCCGGCGCGCCGGAGCACGTCGCCGACGGTGATTTCGCGCGGATCGAGGCCGAGCGTCATCTCCGGTGAGACCGCATATTCCTCGGCGTCGTAGTGATGGCCGAAGTTCACGAGATCGTTGCGAACCATGTCGTAGAGCCCATTGCGCTGCGGATAGCGCCCGGTGAGCACACTCCCGCGCGACGGCGTGCAGGCGGGCCAGGTCACGTAGAAATTCGTCCCGCGCACCCCTTCGGCGGCGAGTCGATCGAGGTGGGGAGTCTTCACCGGCTTTGTGCCGATGCAACCGAGATCAGGATAGCCCTGATCGTCGCTGACGATGAGCAGGATGTTGGGCGGACGGGCGGAGGCGGTGACCGTCCAGACCAGCCAGCAGACGGCCCAGAGGAGGGTTTGCGCCGGGCTCCGTTTCCAGCGCGGTGGGAGCGTTGCTTGGGTGGTGTTCTTCATGACGTATCGTGAACTTTCAGACCCCGCGGAGGAGCGGTTTTACGACGTGCCCATGCACGTCGGTCAGGCGGAAATTGCGGCCCTGGTATTGGAAAGTGAGCCGCTCGTGATCGAGGCCGAGCAGGTGCAGCACGGTCGCATTCAGGTCATGCACGTGGACGGGATTTTCCGCGACATTGAAGCCGAAGTCGTCCGTCTTGCCGTAGCTCACGCCCGGCTTCACCCCGCCGCCGGCGAGCCACATGGTGAAGGCGTCCTTGTGATGATCGCGCCCCGGTTTGGTGGTGGTGCCGTCGCCGCTGATGCCTTGCGCGAGCGGTGTGCGCCCAAACTCCGCGCCCCAGATGACCAGCGTGTCGTCGAGCAGTCCGCGCTGTTTGAGATCCGTGATCAACGCGGCACAGGCTTGGTCGATGTCCTTGCATTTCCTCGGCAGGGCTGCAGCGAGGTTGGCGTGGTGGTCCCAGTCGGAATCGTAAAGCTGCACCATCCGAACGCCGCGCTCGACCAGGCGGCGCGCGAGCAGGCAGTTGTTGGCGAAGGATGCCTTGCCCGGTTCCGCGCCGTAGAGCGCGAGCGTGTCGGGCGTTTCTTTTCCAATGTCCATCAGCTCCGGCACGCTGGTCTGCATGCGGAACGCCATCTCGTATTGGTTGATCCGCGTGGCGATCTCCGGGTCGCCGACATCCGCGAGGTGCGCCTGGTTGAGCGCGCCCACGGCATCGAGCACGCGACGCCGGTCGGCCGCGCTGTGGCCATCAGGGTTGCCAAGGAAAAGCACCGGCTCGCCTTTGCTGCGAAACTGGATGCCCTGATACACGCTCGGCAGGAAACCGGTGCTCCACAGGCTCGTGCCCGCACCACCGGCCGGGCCGGAAAGCATCACGACGTAGGCGGGTAGATCGCGATTTTCGGAGCCGAGGCCATACGTCACCCACGAACCAAAGCTCGGTCGTCCGCCCCGGCCGAATCCGGTGTGGAGGAACATCTGCGCCGGCGCGTGATTGATCTCCTCGGTGTGCAGCGAATGCACGAACGAGAGATCGTCGGCGACGCTTGCGAGATGCGGCAGCAATTCGGAAAAGACGTGTCCGCTTTGCCCGTGCGGCGCGAAGCGATACTTCGATCCCGACAGCTTCATCTTCCCGCCGAGGAAGGCGAAGCGTTTGCCGGCGAGTAATTCTTCGGGGCAATCCTCGCCGTCCCGTTTCACCAGTTCCGGCTTCTGCTGGAAAAGGTCGAGATGCGACGGCGCGCCGATCATGTGGAGATAGATCACGTTCTTCGCCTTTGGCGCGAAGTGTGGCGGACGCATCGCCAGCGGATCGGCGGGCGCGGGTGCGGCGGCGAGATTTTCCCGCAGCAGTCCGGCGAGGGCCGCGGAGCCGAGGGTCAGGCCGCTGCGGCGGAAGAATTGCCGGCGGCTGTGCGCGGCGAGGAGGTCTTCAAGAGGATTCATCGGTCGGAGGATTCAGCCTTTGGTGATGGTTTCATCGAGATTGAGCAGCGCGACGGCGACGGCCTGCCACGCGGCGGTTTCATTGGTCGCGGCGCGTTGCGCAGCGAACAGCCTGCGCAAGGTTTGCAGTTCCAGATCCTTCGGCGGGCGCGCGACGGCGAGTCGGAAGGCGTGGCGCAGGCGAGCGTCGAGCGGTGCGTCCGGTTGTTCCGCAACGATCCTCCGGGCGAAAGCCTGCGCGGCTTCGACATAGACCGGATCGTTGAGCAGGGTGAGCGCTTGGAGCGGGGTGTTCGACCGGGAGCGCTTGACCGTGCAGGCGAGGCGCGCGCTGGCATCGAAATTTACGAAGCTCGGATACGGTGAGCCGCGTTTCAGCACGACGTAGAGGCCGCGCCGGTAGCGGTCTTCGCCGACGCTGACCTGGTAGTCGTATTTCTGTCCGCCGACTTTCTCCCACAAGCCGTCCGGCTGCGGCGGACGAATGGGCGGACCGCCTTGCTTCAGGCTGAGCAGGCCGCCGATGGCGAGGGCGTTGTCACGGATCATTTCGGCGTCGAGTCGGTGGCGCGGACCGCGGGCGAGGAGCTTGTTTTGATCGTCGCGGGCGAACAGCTCTGGGGTGATTTTGGACGACTGCCGATAGGTCGCGCTCGTCACCATGGCGCGCAGGATTTTCTTCATCGACCAGCCGCCCTCCATGAACTCGACGGCCAGCCAATCGAGCAATTCGGGATGCGTGGGCATCTCACCTTTGATCCCGAAATCTTCCGCCGTGCCGACGAGGCCGCGGCCGAACAGCTCCGCCCACCAGCGGTTCACAACCACACGCGCGGTCAGCGGATTGCCGCGCGCGACCAGCCAGCGCGCGAGATCGAGGCGGTTGCGCGGTTCGCTCGCCGACTGCGGCAGGACCGCCGGCGTGCCCGGCTGCACGGGTTCGCCGCGGTCGGTGTAAACCCCGCGTTTGAACATGGTGCTCATCCGCGGTTCGGCGAGTTCCTGCATGACGAGCGTTTGTGAGGGTTTCGATTTCAGCAGTTGCAGTTCGACCTGCCGAAGCTCGCTGCGCAGCCTGGCGAGAACTGAATCTTGGTTCGCTCGAAACTCGGCTAAATTTTTCCCCTGTGCCGCCGTGCGCTGCGCGGCAGGGATGGGAAGCAGCTTCGCCAATTCAGCGGGCAGCGGTTCGCGGTCCAGCGGGCCGGTCAGCGCCGAAACGCGCAGTCGCCCAATCGTCCGCCCGCTGCCGAAGTTTTGCACGAACTGGAAGGTCAGCGTGGTGCCGCCGACGAAACCGAGCGGCTCCGCGCAGGCGAAGATCGCCCAATGCGGCTGATGAAACTGCGGATTGATCGCCCAGCCGCTTTGTTTGTCGCCGCTCGTGCCGGTGAGCAGTTCCTCGACCGGAAAATTCTTCTGCGAAAAGGACGCCGTCGCTTTGGTGAACTTCACCCGCGCGGCCTTGGCGTTGGCGTTGGCGTTGGCGTTGGCCGGCGCGGCGGTGACGTGGAATTCGTTGAGCACGAAGTTGGGCCGGACGGCGTCGCCGCGTCCCGGCCCTTTGCCGGGCAGCGATGCATCGGTCAGCGCTTCGATCTTTAATCCCGTGATGCCGGTGAGCGGCGTGCGCACGGTCACGGTGTACGTGTCCTTGTCGGGCACGTTGTCGTCGCTCAGGAGCACGGATTGATCGTCGAGCACGCGATGCGCGGAGCCGGCCTGCGAATCGAACTCCGCGATCTCCAGGACATGCGTCTGTGCGGTCGCGCGCAGCGCCGCGTTTTGCTGCGCCTCCCAATCGTCGTTGCTCGTCGCGAGTTCCTGTTCCCGCGCGGTGATTGCCGCTTTCAGTTGGCCTTGTTCGACCAGCCTGGTCGCGCGCTCTGCGCTCTGCGCTTCATCCTGCAGTTCGCGATATGGGCCGAGAAACCGGATCGAGCCGGGCGTCTTCGGATTCGCCCGGTCGGCCTCGAGCGCGGTCTGATTAAAGAACGCGAAGAACTGGTAATACTCCCGCATCGAGATCGGGTCGTATTTGTGGTCGTGGCATTGCGCGCATTCCAGCGTCGTGCCCAGCCAGACGGCGCCGAGTGTGTTGACGCGGTCGAAGACTTGATTGACGCGATTTTCTTCCGGCTCCGTCCCGGCTTCCACATTGCACGGCGTGCCGCGGTTGAAACCCGTGGCGACGAACTGAGCCGCGGTCGCATTGGGCAAAAGGTCGCCCGCGAGCTGTTCGACGGTGAACTGATCGAATGGCATGTCGGCGTTCAGCGCGCGGACCACCCAGTCGCGATACGGCCAGAGGTCGTGCAGATCGTCGCGCTGAAAACCATGCGAGTCGGCGTAGCGCGCGAGGTCGAGCCACGGCCGCGCCCAACGCACGCCGAACTGCGGCGAGGCGAGCAGCCGATTCACCGTGCGCTCGTAAGCGCCGGGATTTGGATCGGCGAGGAATTGATCGACCTCGGTGGGCGTTGGCGGCAGGCCGGTGAGATCGAGCGTCACTCGCCGCAGCAGCGTCGCGCGGTCGGCTTCGGGAGACGGCGCGAGTTTTTCCTGCTGGAGCCGGGCCAAGACGAAGCCGTCGATCACATTGCGGGTGCCGGCCGGTGGATCCTGAAGGGTCGGCGGTTCCGACCGCTGCGGCGCTTCGTAGGCCCAGTGCTGCACGTTCTCGGGCCACTTCGCCCCGGCGTCGATCCATTGCCTGAGCAACTCGATCTCGCGTGCACTCAGGCGCTCGCCTTTCGGCGGCATGACTTCGTCCTTGTCGTGCGAGGCGACCCGCAGGAGTAGTTCGCTCTTCGCGCTCTGGCCGGCCACGAATGCCGGGTCCCCGGATTCACCGCCCTTGAGCGCGTTCGCGCGGGTGGTCAGCCGCAGCCCGCCCTTCGGTTTGTCGTCGCCGTGGCAGTCGTAACAGTACGACGCCAGGATTGGCCGGATCTCCCGGCGAAAGTCTGCCGCCGTGCCGATCGACAGATTCGCCGCGAGCGTGGCCAGGAGAAGAAATGTGCGTTTCACCGGGGCGATGGTTCGAGGCCAGGATTGCGTCGTCCGACGGCCACGGTTCGGTCGAGTTCGGCGCGAGGAGGCGCAGGAGTTTTCATAGTTTTGTGGAGAGGGAAAAAAGGGCACGCCTAGCCTTTCCCTTCAACCCGCAAAGGCCGTCCGCGTCGCGCGCGAATTCACCTCGATTATCGGCTGCCGCAACGACGGTGTTTCAAGGTTTCGTCACGCGCACCCGCAGGAAACGGCGCGGGTGGGCCGGATCGGTCGTGAGGTAAAGATCGCGCACTTCCACGCTGCGGGTCCCGCCCGTCCCGGACTCGGTCACGCTGACGCCGCCGAGGAGCGCGGCGGTCGAGGCGCCGTGGACGCTGGACGCCAGATCCGTCCACGGCCCGGCGACCGCGTCGGCGCCTTGCACGGTGATCGTGATGTCGTTGCTCGTCAGCGTCCGGAGGAAGGTGATCGCAAGCCGGCCACCGAGGGTGCTGGCTTGCGGGAGCGGGGCGGGGGAGGCGGTGCGCGGATCTCCGCCGAGAGCGTATTCGAGCAAGTTGACGAGCCCGTCGAAATCGAGGTCCGCGAAATCGGCCGCGGCGCCGGTGTTATGAATCGCGCCGTAGTGGACGTGGCGCCAATTTTCCACGGCGGTCGTGAGGAGAGTGAGCACGACATCGTTGCCCGTGCCGCCGTCGTAGTTGATGCGCCAATTGTAACCGCCCGCGGCGAACGTGCTGTTGTTGGCCCGGCCCGCGAAGGTGCCGCTGACCGCGCCGGTCCCGGTCTTATTGATGATGGTGAATGAGCTGCCGGGAGCGAGGTTTGGTCCGGCGACGAGGTCGAGCGAGCCGTTTAAACTCACACTCCCCGCGACATTCATTTGATCGAAGCCCGTGCCGACGGTGCTGCTGTTCAGGCGGACTTGAAACGTCGCCGTCGAAGCGAGGGTGAGGCTGCCGGTCGTCGCCGGCGTGCCCTGCGGGGCAAAGACCGCGGCGTTGGCGGATACGTTGCTCGTCACGCTGCCGGCGAGGACGAGCCAGCCGGCATTGATCGTGGTTGTGCCGGTGTAAGTGTGGGCACCGTTGAGCATCAATGTGCCCGGACCGATCTTGGTCAACGCGAAGCCTCCCGAGATCGGCGCATTGACGATCAGGTCGCCGCTGCCGCCGATGCTGGTGTTGGCTCCGAGGATGACGGACGAAAGATGGGCCGTCGCGATGGTGCCGGTGCCGCTGCTGAAGGTGACGGTCGGTGCGGTGGCGTAGCCCGCGCCGGGGTTGGTCACGGTCAGGCCCGAGACGGTGAAGTTCGCCGCGTTCCCGCTGCCGGTGGGATTGGCTCCGGTGGTCGTGATCGTCCCTCCGGTAAACGCGATCGTCGGCGCGCTCACGTACCCGGTGCCGGCATTCGTGATCGTGATGCCGCTCACTATCCCGGACGTGAGCACGGCGGTGGCCGTGGCTGCTGTGCCGCCCCCGCCGCTGATCGTCACGGTCGGTGCGGTGGAATAAACGGTCGAACCGCCCGCGATGGTGAAGCTGGCGGCGGTCACGCCGAGGGTCGCGGTGGCAGTCGCGCCCGAGCCTGCCCCGGTGAGGGCGACGTCGGGCACGGCGGCATGCGTTCCGCCGGCGGTCACGGAAAGCGACGAGACGATCTCGCCAGCGATGCTCGCGGTCGCGACGCCGTTATTCACCATTCCGCCGAGGGCGCCAACTCCGGTGCCGCGAATCGTCAGGACTTCGTTGATCCCGTTCTGCCCGTTGAGATCCAGCGTCGCGCCCGAGGTGATCGAAGTTCCGCCCGTGGTGGTGCCGATCGCGGTGCCGCCATCGCCGAGCGCGCCCGGATGGCCGAGCACGAGCGTGCCGGTACTGACCGTGGTGGTGCCGCTGTGGCGATTCGCCCCGAAGAGCGTCCAGGTGCCGGTTTCGCTTTTGACGACATTGAGCTGAAAGCTCGTGCCGCCATTGCTGATCGTGCCGCTGATCAGGCCGATGCCCGCGCCGGCCAGTTGGAGGGTCCGGGCGGTGATGTTCGGCGCGATCGCGCCTTCCAAGATGAGGGTGCCTGCGGCGGCGACGATCCGCGTGTCGCCCCCGCCGCCGGTGAGCGTGATGTTTCCGCTGATGACGTTTTCCCCGGCTTCATTGATGATCGCGCCGGTACTGCTGCTCGTATTGAAGCTGATCGTCGCGGGCAGCTCGATGCGGTCGAGGCTGCCGTCGAGCCGGAGCTGCGGCGCGCCAACGGTGCCGTTGGTCAGGCCGATGGTTTTGATGCCGTCGCCGAGGGCGAAGCTGTTGGTGATGCGCAGCGCGCCGCTGGATACGGTGACGTTGCCTTCGAAGCTGTTCGTGCCGCTCAGGATGATGGTGCCGGCGCCGATGGGACAATCGACGGTGACGCTGCCGGTGCCGCCGATGCTGTTGGGCACGTCGAGCGTTCCCGTGCGGTCGAAGCGCAGCGTGGCGTTGTTGATCACGTCGCCGCTCCCGAGCGCACCGCTCGCGCCATCCGCGCCGATCTGCAGCGTGCCGGTGCTGATGAGCGTGTCGCCGGTGGCGGTGTTCGGGCCGCTCAGGACGAGGGTGCCGTTGCTCGCTTTGAGCAGATCGCCCGCGCCGCCGATCGCGCCGGTGAAGCGCACCGTCGCCGTGCCCGTCCCGCTGAAAGTCGTCGCGGCGCCGAGCGTGATCGGCGTGGCGACTTCGTAGGTCAGGCCTGAGCCGTTCGTCGCACTGAGCGAGACCGACGGGTTGAGCAGGCCGTTGTTGAGAAAGGTGAGAGCGCCGCCGGAGATCGTGGCCGTCGTCACGGCGCTGGCGGTGCCGGCGAGCGTGAGGTTGTTCAGCACGAACTCGCCGGCAAAGTCGCGATTCGAGGTGATCGTGCCGCCGGCCAGCGTTTGTCCGCTGAAGAACTGCACGGCGGCGCCGCGGCTGCTGACCGGCGACGCCGCGCCCGACCAATTCGCGCCGGCGCTCCACGGCAGCGGACTGCCGGCGGTCAGGTTGTTCCAGACATAAGTCACCGGGGTGGTCGAAAGCGTGATCGTGCCCGTCGCGCTGAGGCCGCCGAAATGGCGCGCGGTCAGGCCGCCCGCCAGCGTGGTGATTTGGGCGGGCGAGAGCGCGGCGCTGAAAACCGCGAGTTCATCGAGCCTGCCATCGAACCAGCGCGGCGCATACGTCGCGCTGCTGTCGGTGTGGCCGCCGAAGATCAGCGGATAGGCTTGATTGATGTCCAGCACAAAGGCGGAGTCGCTGCCGACGAGTGCGCCGTTTAAATAAAGGCTGATCGTGGCGCCGCTGCGGACGACCGCAAAGTGATGCCAAACGCCGGGCGTGGCCGCGGTGCTGACGATGGCGACATCGGGCCCGGGGTAGTGGTGCAGAGTGAGGGACGACGCGCCGTTCGCCATCAGGTAAAGCTCCTCGTTGGTGCCATAACCGTCGCCGTTGTTCAGATGCCAGATCATGTCTTCGCTCGCGCTGTCGCGGCGCTTGAACCAGCCGGCGATCGTCCAATCGCTCGAGTTAAAAGCGATCTCGCTGGTCGTCAGGACGCGGCTCAGCCGGGCGGCATTGGCGCCGCCGTTTTCGGCCAGATCGAGGCTGCGAAAGCCGGTGGGGACGTCGGTCTGCAGCGTGGCCGCGCCTGTCCCGATGGCTTCGAGCGTACCGTCGCGGCCGAGCCCGGAAGCGTCCGGAACCACATCCGCCGTCGAGGTGTCGGGCCGCTCGAAGTCGTAGGTCAGGAGCGCATTCGGATGGGCCGTGGTGTCGGTGGCCGTGAAGTCAAACTGCGGCACGCCGGTGTAGCCGGGCGTCGGTGTGAAACGCGCGGTGTGGCCGTCGGCGAGGAGAATGACGGTGCCGTTCACGCCCGCGCCGACGCTGAAGCGCATCTGCTCCGGCGGCGTCGAGTCGTCGGTCACATAGCTGCGGAGATCGATGTCCACGGTGTTCTCGCCACTGCCTGCCGCGCCGCCATTGGCCGCATTCGGCGCGTCGATGGCCGTCGCGAGATTCCAGGTGTTCAGCGCGGTGATCGTCGGCCGTGTCGCGGGCGCGGCTTCGCCCGTGGAAAGCGGCACGAACCACACGGCGAGCGTGGTGTTGGTCACGTTCGTGAGCTGGATCGCGAGCTTCTTGTGGCCGGTGTTCGCGTTCTGCCCCGCCGGGTTCGGCGACGTCGGCAGCGGCACGGCGTCCATGATTTGGAAAGTGCCGCCACCGCTGACGATCTTGCACCAGAGCCGCTCCGCGCCTTGCGTCATCATCGCCGAGGTGCCGTCGGGATCGATCACGACCGTGGTTGTCGGCGAGGTGAAGTGCGCGAACCACCAGACGGTCTTGCCCGTGGCGGATTGGATCTCATCCTGCACGAGCATCTCATCGCGCGCCCCCAGCAGCCGGGTGCCGCGCCAGGCGCGCGTCATCCCGCTGTACACGCCGGTCAGATCATGGATGGCGAAGCTGCTGCTCCCGCCCGGCTCGCTTTGGTAAGCGACCAGCGGCGCATCCGCGCCGAGCACCATGTCGGCGTTGGCGCTGGGATTGATCGTCAGCGTGTTCTGCCCCTCGGGCCGCATCCGGTAGTAATCCCAGCGATCCGTGCCCGTGCTCGGCGTGCCGCTGAAGTAACCGGGGAGCGCGTAATTATCGCCGCCGAGATCGTGGAACCAGCGTTTGCCGAGGGCGTCGAGGACGAAGGTTCCGGCGTCGAGATTCCCGTGATCCGCGCCCATGTCGCCGCCCTTGCTCCCGATGAAGGTCGCGCGGCTGTCGTTCCATCTCCCGCGCATCGTCACCATCTCCTGCGGCTGGAATGCGGTGCCCGCGTCGCCATGGAACGCCATGTCGGGCGGCGTCGCCGAGGCGAGCAGCGATGCCGTGCTGTCGTTGTGCCAGAGCGCATCGAGCGCGCCGCCACCGCCCTGATTTTCCCACCAGTCGTAGAGCGGCTGGCCGTAGCGCCGCGCCATCCATTGATAGACCGGCCCGCGCGTCGGTCCGCCCGCGCCGGCGTCGGCGTAGTTGAAGATGATGTTCGTCGGCCCCGTGCTTTCGATCGGCGCAAAGCCGCTCTCCGAAATGCCCTGCGTGCTGCTGATGCCGAAGTCGCTGCCGAGCACCCACTCGAGCGCCGCAAACATGCGGATGCCATACTCCGTCGTGTAACCCCAGTAGCCGGGCCCTTCGTACCACCCGCCGCAGTCCGTGGTGAAATGCCCCCACACCGGGCGCGTGGAATTGAGCGCGCGGTTCAGGATGTTTTCGGCGAGCGCTTCGCTTTCCATTCCGACGGCGAGCGCACCGATGCTCAGGCCGCCGTTGCAGACCATGTTCCAATTGTTCCCCGTGCTCCGCGACCAACCGACGTTGTTCGTAAATTGGGTAAGCCCCGGATTGAGCCCGAAGTTGATGATCGCCGTGCGGATCGTGTCGCGCCGCGGCTGCGTCCAGTAGTGGTAAAACCAATCGTAACCGATCGCGCAGGCGTGGGTCATCTCCGCGGTGTCGAGGAAGTGCGCGGGATGCCAGTCGGGGAACGCCGCCACCGCGCTGAGTTCCGTCCACGCCCGCTCCGCATACTGGCTGTCGCCCGTGAGCTGCCAGGCCAGGCCGAGCTTGTACATGCGGTCCACGACCTTTCGCGCGTCGTTGAGGATGGTGCCGCGCACGTCGGGCGCGTAGGTGATCGCGGGTTGCGTCAGGATGGTCGCGGCGCTGTTGATCGCATTTTGCGCCCACGTCTTCGGCTGGCTGGAGGCCGCGCTTTGCCAGGTCGCGCGCAGCTTTGCGAAGCGTTCGGCGGTGGCGAAGATCCGCGGATGATCCTGCGCCATCGTGTCGAGCAGCGCGGCCTGCGCGGGCTGGGCATTGGCCAGCCCGGGTTGGACCAGCGCGCTGCCGGGGATCACGCTGAACGCCACGTCGTCCGGCTTTCTCCAGCCCACACTCCAGTGATCGCTGCCGGTGTTTTCCTTGTGCAAAAGCTCGACGTAATACCGCTGCCCCTGGAGCAGCGCCCGCGCCGACGATTGCTGCGCCGGCTGCGCATCCCAGACCCGGAATCCCGTCGCTGTCGCGACGCTCGCGATCAGCGATTTGTTGGCCGGCGTGGCGTCCGTGCTGAGATACAGCTCCGCGACGGCATCGCCGCTCACCGCGAAGAGATAATTCCCGCTCACCGGCGGGACGATGTAACCGGTCACGCGCGTGCCGTAGGCGTCGCTCCAGTCCTGCGCCAGCCCCTCGAAGGACGTGATGAACTCGCGCCCGCCCGGCTTGTTCGGATAGTTCGCATGCGCGGTCAGCGCGGCGATCGTGCCGCCCGCGATCCCGCTCCAGTGCTCCTTCAGCAGCGCGCCGCCCGCCTTCGCCACCCGCGCGGGGAAGAGCCGCCCCGTCGGGATGACTTCGCGCGCCCGCGACGCCGCCGACCACTCCAGCTTCACCGCCGCCACCCCGGATTGCTCGATGTATTCCAGCCGGATATTGACCCGCTGCCCCGCCTTCAAAACCACCTGCCCACGCATCTCCGTCGGGGCCGCGAAAAACGTCCGCGTGACCAGCAACTGGTCATTCACCCACAGCCGCGCGCCGTCATCCGCGGTGACGTAAAACGTGTAGAGCTGCGAAAATTCCGGCTCGATCTGGCCCACCCACGCCACGGAAAACGTGTCCGCATTCGTGATCGCCGTGCCGGTGGGAATCGTCGTGCCCCAATCGAAATTCACCGTCGCGTCGGTGCGGGTCGTCTTCAGCGTGCCGAAGGTTGCGGTGTCGAAGTATTGGCCGGTCAGGCCGTTTTGCGCCTGGGCGGCGACGGTCAGCAGTAGGAGGCAGGGGAGAGCGAAGAGGCGCATGAGGACTGGGGGCGGAACCGGAAGGTAGCGGAAGCGCCGCCGCAAGGCGACAGCGATAAATCAGCGCGGCACCGCGGGCGTGTGATGGAAAGTGGGTCCAATGACGAGGCGGCGGCGAGCACCAAAGGTGCGCCAACAAGCCAGCCCAGGGCAACGCCCTGGGTCGCTTTCCCCCAGCGGAATGAGCCGTTGGTCATGGGTTACCTCAGGGCGTTGCCCTGGGCTGGCTTGTCGCTGGGCCTTTGGCCCGTCAGCAGCTTCCCGACTCGGACCGCCTCTCCCCTCTCCTTGGTCCCACATTCAATCACACCATCTCCCAGAATCAATCGGGCACTCTGCGGCCCTCTGCGTTCTTTGCGCCTCTGCGGTAAAAGTCAGCCTACCCTCTACCGCAGAGGCGCGGAGCACGCCAAGGGCCGCAGAGGAAATGACGGCGACCCGGGGCTCACTGTCAGGTTCTTTGCGAGAGATGGTATCACACCCGCACCGCGGGCCGCATGCGTGCCCACGAGCGGCGCATTCGCCCGGCGCTGCTACCGGCGCGTCGCCTGGATGAGCAGCCCTCTTTCCTTCTGCCACGCATAGCCGAAGGCAAAGCCGAGCGGCGCGGGGTTGGCCTGCTGGTAGGCGGCGGCGAGATTCGGCTGGTAGTATTCCTGGAAGAGCTCGATCGGCGCGCGGTAGTCGCCGAAGAGCCGGATCGTCCAGCGCTGCGGATCGAACGCGCGGAGCGGGATGCCCGAGTCGTCCTGCACGATCACCTTGCTGTGCTCGAGCAGCCAGTTCCGCACCTTCGAAAAGCCGTCGGTATGCATCAGGTAGCTCGCGGATTTGAGCAGCGTCGCCCCGGGCGCGAACTTCTTGCAGAAGGCAAAGTACTGCGCGTTACCGCCGCCGTTCGAGAGATCGGTCTTGATGTAATAGAGCGTCTGGCGTTTGCCGCCGGGGCTGCGGAAATCGATCTGCACGCTCGGCCCGTTCAGCGTCACCCGCTGGATCGTGCAGCCGGTGCGGGCGAGGAAGAAATAGAGGATCGGCAGCGTCCCGCTGATGTTCCCGCGGGTCAGATCCACGCGCATATCCTTCGTGATGAAATAATGCGTCGTCAGCATCGTCTCCAGCGCCGTCCGCACCGTCGCCAGATCGGCGGCCAGATGCGGCGCCGACATCTGCGTGATGTCCGGCACGCTGCCGATCGGTTCGGTGCCGCACAGGATATAGGTCGAGGCGTTCGGGAAAAGCGTCTGCGCGTAGAGAAAGTCCGGCCCGCTGAACGGATAAAAGACCGTCCCCGAGACGCGCGCCACCGCCGGGTTGCCGCGCGCCCAGGCCCGCGCGTGGATGAGCTGCCGCTCGTCCATCCGCGCCCATTTCCGGTCCAGCACCTGCGCGTGGCCGATCCAGTTCCGCTCCTGCGTGCGGGCCGCCAGCGCGCCGTCGCCCACCGGCAGGCCGGCCACGAAGCGCGCCAGATCATCCGGCGAAGGCGCGGCGTGGAGCAGCGCGGCAGTGCTGAGCAGGAGCAGGGCGACGAAGGGCGGGAGTTTCATGGCAGATGGGATTCAGGTGGCGCGACCGGCCGCACGGAAATGCCGCGCGGCGTCGCGATCATGAGCGAAGACTGGCTCGCCTGCCAGCGGTAGCCGAAGCCGAAGGGCAGGGGCGGGGGATTGCTGCGCCGATAAATATCCGCGAGCTCCGGCTGCGTGTGCTCCTTGAAAATATCGATCGGCCCCGGATAGCTCCCGAAGTAGCGCACCGCCCACGCGGCCGGCGGGAAATTCCGGATCGGGATCCCCGAATCGTCCTGCACGATCGTGCTCGTCCGCGTCAGCAGGAAATCGCGCGCCGTCGTGAACGACCCGAGATGCATCAGATACGACGCCGCCTTCACCAGCGACCGCCCGCGCCCGAGCTGCTCGCAGAACTTCAGGAACCCCGGCTGCGTGCGGATCCCGTGGTTCGAGAGATCCGTGGAGAAATAATAGAGCGTCTGCGGCGCCCCGCCCGGCCCCGTGAAAGCGATGCGCACGCCCGGCGTCGCCGCCTTCTCCGTCGAGACCGCACCCGCCTTATCCAGCCAGACCAGCTCCACGTTCCCAATCCGGCAACCCGCCCGCGCGAGGAAGACATAGAGCACCGGCAGCGTCCCGCTGAGCTCGCTCTGCTGCAGATCCACCTTCATGTCCTTCGTGATGAAAAACGAAAAGCTCAGCACCGAATTCAGCGACTTCCGCAGATTATCCAGCCCCGCGGCCAGCGCCTCCGGCGGCAGCGCCGCCAGATCCGGCGGCGTGCCCACCGGCTCCAGCCCCGCCAGCACATACGTCGAAGCCTGCGGATAAAGCGCATGCGCGTAGAGAATATCCGGGCCGCTGAAGAAATAGAAAACCGGCCCGCCATCCGCGTGCGCCTCGGGGAGAAATTCCGGCGCCCACGCCCGGAGCTTCCCGAGCTGCCGCGCCTCCAGTTGCTGCCACGCCTTGTCGAAGCCCGTCGCGTGATCCACCCACGCCAGATTCAGGCTCAGCGCCGCCAGCGGCGTATCCCGCACCGGCAGCCCCGCCAGGAATTGCGCCGTATCCTGCGGCGAGGCCCCGCGCGCCGGCAGCGCCAGCAGGGAGAGGAGGAGCAGAGCAGCGAGCGATTTCATACCGCACGTTCCGGGGGGGCCGGAGACTTGGGCAGGATCGCATAAACCGCCAGCCCGATCAGGATCGTCGTCAGCCCCAGCAGCGAAGGCTGCCGCGTCCGCTCCTCGATCAGCATGTAGGCCAGCATCCAGCCACTGATCGCCAGGAAAAGCAGCGGCGTCACCGGATATCCCCACGCCCGATACGGCCGCGCCAGCCCCGGCTGCCGCCAGCGCAGCACGAAGAGCCCCGCCACCGTCACCGCCGAAGACAGCGTCAGGCTGAACTGCACGTAATTGATCACCGCCTCGAACGTCGCCGTCACCACCAGCACCACCGCGATCACCGCCTGGAAAATCAGCGCCACCGTCGGCGTCCCCGCCGCATTCGTCCGCGCCAGCCAGCGCAGCGGCACCAGATCCTGCCCCATCCGCTGCGCCACCCGCGGCCCCACCCACACCATCGCGCTGATCGTCGAGATCAGCCCCACGCAGATCAGCCCCGCCATGAACTGCCCGCCCGCCTCCCCGAAAATATGCCGCCCTGCGATCAGCCCCACCTCCTTTTTAAAGCTCATCTCCGGGATCGAAGCCGCGCGGAAAAACACCATATTCAGCGCCACATACAGCGCCGCCACCAGACTCGTCCCGATCGCCACCGAGAGGAACACATTGCGCCCCGGATTGCGGATCTCCCCGATGATGTAAGTCGAAGCATTCCACCCCGAATACGCATACATCACATACACCAGGCTGATCGCGAAAGGCGGGCTCAGAATCAGCGCCAGGTCCCCCGCCCGCGGCGCGAAACTCACCGGCTGCGGATCCTTCAGCACAAACACCCCCGCCAGGATGAACACCACGATCAGCCCGATCTTAAACGCCGTCGCCGCATTCTGAAACCAACTCCCGATCCGCACCCCGCCCAGATGCACCAGCGTGATCAGCAGCACGATCCCCACCGCCACCGGCAGCGCCGGCACCGCCGGCAGCACCTCATGACCGTACCCCCCCAGCGCCATCGCCGCCGCCGCCACCGGCGCTGCGAAGCCCACCGTGATCGACAGCCAGCCCGACAGAAAACCCACCGTCGGCCCATAAATCTGCGTCGTAAAATGGTACTCCCCGCCCGACCGCGGTAGAGCCGCCCCCAGCTCCGCATACGCCACCGCCCCGCAGAGCGCCGCCACCCCGCCCACCAGCCACAGCACCACGATTGCAAAGCCCGAAGGCAAATCCGGCGCCTGAAACCCCAGGCTCGTGAAAACCCCCGTGCCCACCATATTGGCGATCACGATACACGTCGCCGTGACCAGCGAGATCGATCGCACGCCGGAGGAAGGAGCCGCATTCAAAGTGGGCAGACCAGTAGAGAAACCCGCTTGGGAAGTCAAACAGAGGCCCGCCGTCGTCCTCGCCCGACCCCTCCCGACAAGCCCCTCCCCGCCGCCCGCTCGCTGGAGCGCCCCCCTGGCGATCCTCGTTCCTAAAGTTAGCGATCCTCGTCCCAAAGTTAGCGATCCTCGTTCCCAAAGTTAGCGAAGCGCTTTGGGAACGAACATCAGGGCGAAACTCCGTTTCTAAGGCGGGGCGGCTGCGGGACCGCGCTCGCGTCCGTCACTCGCTGGGCGGGAGAGCCGGAATCGTCAGATAAGCATTCCCAAAGCGCTCCGCTAACTTTGGGAACGAGAGGCGGACTTTAGGAACGAGAAGCAAAAACTATAAAAACCGAGCCATCCACCCCGCCAATGGCCTGCGAAAGACTTCAGCAATGCACTTCCCCGAATCCCTATCGGAGGCGCCCCTTCGAATCCTCGTCGTCGATGACGAGCCCGCGATGTGCGCTCTTATTAAAATCATCCTGCAGAGAGAAGATCGGCAAGTCATCACCGCGCCCGGTGGAGTGGAAGGCCTGCGGCGATTCCAGCAGCAGCCATTCGACCTCGTGATCACCGACCGCGCCATGCCCGGCCTCGGCGGCGAAGAACTTGCGCGGGCCATCAAAAACCAGTCGCCCCACACCCCCATCATCCTCATCACCGGCCTCATGAGCGCCGTGGTCGATCCCACCCCCTTCGATGGTTTCCTCGCCAAACCCTTCACCGGGGCGCAACTGCACCACCTCGTCGCCGCCTCGCTCAGCGACTCGCTCACCGTCTCCCACCGGTCCTAGGGACCCCGCTGCCCCCCGCGGCAGTGGCGCCCGCCGCCCGCCTGCCGACCCTCCGCCGAAGTCCCCTTCCGATAACCACCCGACCAATTTCCCGGCACGCCCACCAATCCTCCGCCACCGGCAGGCGCGATTGATTCGGTAACCAATCCTCACCATGAACCATCGAATCCTCCTATTTCCCCTCGCTTGCGCGGTCCTAGTGGCCAGCGGTTGCGAATCCGACCAACTCGAAAACCGCCGCGAGACCCGAAGCGTGTCCGTCGTCACCACCCGAACCCCCGATCAATACGCGCCTTACTACGCCGCCGGCCAACGGCGCTATTACCGCAGCGGGCGACGGTATGTTTACTACACCGCGGACCGACCCGCCTACGTCGCCGTCCTGCCCCATGGAGCCCGCTACGTGGCCCCCGATCGCCGCAATGTGAAAGTGCTCACCAACAGCCAACCCTACCAGAAGATCGACTCGCCCGACTGGCCGCGCTGAGCCCCCGCGGCGACAGACCGATCGCGCCCCGTCCCAGTCGAAAGACCACGGGTGAAATGGCCGCGTCGGGTCCCGAGCATCCACACTTCTGCACCAGGCAGCCACGACCACCGGCGCGTCGTGCCGCCGCCTCCGCCGACCCGCCGGGACCCGCCGGATGTCCAAAAGCGAGCCCTTTCCCGTCGGCAAACTCCCCCGCGAAGCGCCGCGCCGTCGGCAGACATCACCACCGTCCCGACCCGGCCGCGCCGCCGCGACCGCCCCCGACCCGTTGCGAAATGACGCGCCGTCGCGAAATGCCGCGCCGTCCCATCTTCCAAAAGCGCCCCAAGGCCAACCCACCGCCCACCGCCCTTTCCGCCGGACCCCGTGGCCGAGCCCCCAAGCTGACACCCGGAGGGACACGCCCCTGCGTACTCCCCGATTTTCAGGGAACGCGCGGGAGCGCGTCCCTCCGAGCATGGGACCCCGGGCTCCATCACTGTAAAACGCCCATCGTCGGGCCATTTTGGCCGGAGGAAACGCCCGATTCCCTCGACGGAAAGGACCATTCCCTCGAGGAAAACGACCATTCCCTCGACGGAAAGGTCCCAAGGTAAGAGGGAACCGCCGATTCCCTCGACGGAAACCCCCAAAGGCTCGACGGAAAGGCCGCGCGGCTCGAGGGAAACGTCAAATGGCTCGAGGGAAAGCACCAAAGGCTCGAGGGAAACGAGCCAAGGCTCGAGGGAAACAAACAAAGGCACGAGGGAAACACCCAATGGCTCGAGGGAAACGACGCATGGCTCGAGGGAAAGCACGTTTCCTCGAGGGAAACGACAAAAGGCACGAGCCCCAGCGACCGGAAATCCGCAGCCCCCCGCCGCCGACGAGGGGGGCCTCGGGGACCACCCACATAGCGGGCAGCAACTCCCAGGACACCTCACCTCGTCGGCCCTGCAAGCATCGCCGCCCCCGCCCCCCGGTCACCCCCTTTTTCGCAACATTCCGGTGACACCCGCCCCTCACACCCACTCCGCGCAGAGCAACTCCGCCTGCCGCAGCACCGTCTTCACCGCCTCCTCCTGCAGGTCGGGCGGGTAGCCGTAGAAGCTCAGGATGCGCCGCACCATCACGCGGATTTTCGCCCGCGCGCCTTCGCGCACCGTCCAGTCGATGCTCACGCTTTTGCGGACTTTGGTGATCAGTTCGGTCGCGATCACCTTGAGTTGCTGGTCGCCCATCATGCTCACCGCCGACTCATTGACGGCCAGCGCATCGTAGAACGCCTTCTCGTCGTCGGTCAGCCCCATCTCCTTGCCCGCCTTCGTGGCCGCGTCGAGTTCCTTCGCGACCTTGATCAGTTCCTCCAGCACCTGGATCGTCGTGATCGCGCGGTTA
>JBBQIZ010000006.1:0-48836 GCA_038325425.1 Chthoniobacterales bacterium | reverse complement strand
ATGCGCGGCTGAGCGGGCTCGCGGTGGAGCTGCGCCGCTCGATGCCCGCACTCGCCAGTGGATGGTGGAATGTGCGCGCGATCTCGTTGCCGCGCGCGGCACGAGCGTCGTCATCCCGGGCTCGCGCCAGCCTCTGCGAGTGCATCTCCTGGCGCATGCGATGAATGCAGCGCTCGGCAACCTGGGGCACGCCGTCATCGGCTTGCCGGAGTGGCAGAAGCCGGCCGTGCCCCTGAGCGAACTTGCGCGGAAAATGGACGGCGGCGAAGTGAGCGACCTGTTCATCTTCGGCGGCAATCCCGCCTACAATGCGCCTGCCGATCTCGACTGGGCGGGGCTGCAAGCGCGGGTCGGCCACGTCACCCATCTCAGCGACTACGTTGACGCCACGTCGCTCCGCAGCGAGTGGCACATTCCAGCCGCGCATTTTCTGGAATCATGGGGCGACACGCGGGCGGCGGACGGTTCGCTGCTGGCGGTGCAGCCGATGATTCTGCCGCTCTGGGGCGGCGTTTCGCAGATCGAATTGCTCGCCGGATTCGTGGCCGGCTTTACGCCGCCCGCGCAGGCGCTGCCGCTTTCGTCGGGCCTCCGCCAAAGCATCCATGTGCCGATTCCGGGGACGCCGCCCGCGCTCGACCAGGTGCGCACCACTTTCCGCAAACTCACCGGAGGCGCCGCCGGCACGGACGCAGGTTGGTATGAGTTCTTGCGCGTTGGCTTTCACAAAGACAGCGAAGCAAAGGCGATCCCCTTGGATTTCCAGGCGACCGCGAGCGTGGCCGCGAATGCTTCCGACGCGGACCTCGTGGACGCCGCCGCCGGGCTCGAGATCACTTTCCTCGCCGACTACACGATGTATGACGGACGCTATATCAATAACGGCTGGCTCCAGGAGACGCCCGACCCGATCACCAAGCTCACTTGGGACAACGCCGCGCTGCTCAGTCCTCTCACTGCGCAACAAGTCGGCGTGCGCAACGGCGAATTGATCGAGCTCAGTGTGCATGGGCGCGCGCTGCGCATCCCGGCGCTGATCGTGCCGGGGCACGCCGATGGGTCGATCGGCGTCCCGCTCGGTTATGGCCAGAAAGGCGCGACGGCGATCGGCGACTTGTCCGGGTTCAATGGCTACCAGTTGCGCACGAGCGCCGCGCCTTATTTTGCGACCGGCGCCACGGCGCGCGCCACCGGCGAAAGGTATGCGCTCGCCATCACCCAGGAGCACTGGAGCATGGAAGGCCGCGCGCTGGTGCGGGAGGGGACGCTCGCTCTCTTTCGCGAACACCCGCACTTTGCCAAGCTCGAGGGCGAGGACGAACACCCAGGCAGCCCATCCCTCTATAGCCATCCGCCGCTCAACGCGCCGCACCAGTGGGCGATGGCGATCGATCTCAACGTCTGCACCGGCTGCAACGCCTGCCTGGTCGCCTGCCAGGCGGAAAACAATGTGCCGATTGTCGGCAAGGAGCAGGTGATCAACGGTCGCGAGATGCATTGGCTGCGGCTGGACCGTTACTTTTCCAGCACGGCGGCCAACGATCCCGAACCGCAAATGCTGATGCAGCCGATGCTCTGCCAGCATTGCGAAAACGCGCCCTGCGAACCGGTCTGCCCGGTCAACGCCACGGTGCATAACCGCGAGGGCCTGAACGTGATGGTCTATAACCGCTGCATCGGCACCCGGTATTGCGCGAATAACTGCCCCTTCAAAGTCCGCCGCTTCAACTTCTTCAATTACAACGAGCGCCAGCTCGACGAACTCTACATCCCCACTCCCCTCACGGAAAAGGGGATGCCGCCGACGCTCAAGATGCAGAAGAATCCGAACGTGACTGTGCGCATGAGAGGCGTCATGGAAAAATGCACGTTCTGCGTGCAGCGCATCCAGGAAGCGAAGATCGCGCAATTGGTGGCGGCAGGTGCTTCAGACCAGATTAAGCTGCCGACCGACAGCTTCAAAACAGCCTGCCAGCAAGCGTGCCCCGCGGATGCCATAGTCTTTGGCGACATCTCCGATCCCGCCGCCGCCGTGGTGAAGCTCAAGATTGACCCGCGCAACTACAGGCTGCTCACTTACCTGAACATTGAGCCGCGCGTGAGTTACCTCGCACGGCTGCGCAATCCGAATCCTCTCATGGTGGATGCCGACAAGTGGGAGCCGCGCGCCGAAGAGGGCTATCAAGGTCCGTCCGCCGATGTGCATGACGCTTCGCACGGACCCGGCAAGTGGGCTCCCCCGATGAGCGGCGGCGGAAGCTAGCCCGGAGGAAGCTCGAGTCGGTTAGCGCCGGTGCCGGAGGCACCACAGAGATTAGCCGGTGGTGAAGCGAGTCTGCGAGCGGAACCACCGGATCGAGAAAAAAATGCGGTCCCGCCCCGGCAGGGGCGGCGGAAATCCCAGCGCGCCCCTCCGGGGCTGACTCGTTTGATCGAGTAATCCGGTGGCTCGCGCCACCGGCTAATTTCCACGGAGCCTCCGGCTCCACAGAAAGCCCGTTTTTTAAAGTTGTTTGGTATTACTCCGGCGTGCCGGGTTTGATGAGCAGGACGGCATTCGTGTTCAGCCACATCACCTCGTCGCGGACCTGGGCCTTGATCCAGCCGCCACGGCCGGCTTCGAGCATCCTGAAATGCACGGGCCGCGAAGGCTCGAAATATTGGGCGACATACCATTCGCCGACTCTCAGAAAGCCGGGCGTCTCTAGCGCGGTGGCGGCGGGAGCGGCGGCCGTCTGGGCATGGACCGCCGATGGCAGCGACAAGGGAGACACGGCGAGGAGGAGGGCAAACGCGGGGAGGGCGAGTGATTTCATGGGTTTGGCATGGTTGTGGTTTCTTATCTGAGGATCGTCGGCAGTGAGCGGGCTGGCTGGGCTAAAAGGCGAAGCCGAAACTGAGGTGCAACGCTTTAGTGAGCCGCTTTTACTGACGCCCGCGCGCCGCGTAGCGCCCTCCATTGTCTCCCCCGTCGCCGGAATCGAACGTTACAAGTGTGTCATCACAGAACCGGAAGAGGGGGGAGCGGCGACTTGGTTATGTCTGGAGGAATTCGACTATGTCATTAAAACAATTGCTCAAGCTTTCCGCAGTCGCCGCCGCCCTCGCCCTGGGGGCGTGCGCCCTGCAACAGGAACCGTCCGCCGCGCTCGGCAGGACGGGGACGGATATCATCAACCGCCCGGAACGGCACGTCGGTGAGCGAGTGACGGTGTCCGGGATCGTGAACGAGGTTTATAGCCCAGGCTCGTTCACCGTCGGCCCGGATGGTTTTCTGAAAAGTGATCTGCGCGTGGTAACGCGCGGTCCGCTGGTGACGCCGCCGCGGCTGGCGCCCGGGGATCGCGTGCGGGTGACTGGCCTCGTGCGCATCTTCCGCTGGCAGGAATTCCAGCGAGGTTACCGGACCGGTTTCTACGGATCGGGCCTGGGTTTGTATGGCTACGGCAGGCCCTACGCCGTGGGGCCGGGTTTCTACGGTGTGGGCACCGTCGGCTATCCTACCTACTATGTCCGGTGGGAGGAGCGTCCGATAATCGTCGCTCACCAAGTCACTCGGCTGAGGTAAGCCAACCGCACGTCGCATCAATCTCCCCCGCTGCGAGGCGGGACTCACAAACAAACAACCCAAAAGTAAGAAAGTCACCGAACATGAAAACACTACTCAAGCAAACCCTCACCGTCTGTCTCAGCCTCGGCTTGGCGACGAGCGGAGCATTTGCCCAGGCGGATAAACCGCTGACCGGCAAGCTCGTCAAAGGCTCGCAGGTGCTGGGCGTCAAACTCTTCAACCAAACCGCCGATCACATTGGCGAGATCAACGATTTCTACTTCGACGAGAACAATGGCGAAATCGCCTATGCGGTGGTCGCCGTCGGCGGATGGCTGGGCATGGGCGAGGAGCTCACCGTGGTGCCCTGGAAGCACATCAAGCAGAGTGAAAAAGATACGCCGGGCTTCGTCATGGACGCGGACAAAGTGCGGCTCAAGGCCGCGCCGCACTTTGGAAAAACCGCATGGCCGGTGATCACCGATAGCTGGAATGGCACGACGCTGACCTATTTCGGAATGAAGGCCGATCGGTTCAATGGCGTGAAGCTGGTGCGCGCGAGCGAAGTGATCGGAGCGGAACTATGGAACCAAAAAGCGGACAAGATCGGCGACGTCGAGGAGCTGCTCTTGCATCCGAACTCGGGCAAGGTCGCTTATGGAGTCGTGGATATCGGCACGTGGGCCGGCTATGGCGACAAGCTGACGACGGTGCCGTGGAGCCTCATCCGGCAGAGCAAGGAAGCGACGCCCGGCTATGTGCACAACGTCGATAAAGCAAAGCTGACCAACGAGATCTTCTTCGAGCGCAATACCTGGCCCGACTACAACGACTCGGGCTGGAACACGCGGACTTACGGCTACTACGGGATGCCGTATTACTGGATGACCCCGGTCGTCTACTAACACTCCTCGCCCGCGCGCTGAACGCGAGGATCAGCGCGCGGGCGGCTCGGTGGGGGTGCAAGGTGGCGGCGCTCCACGTCTATGATCGGCCGGCCGTCGAGAATGTTGTAACCGCGCGGACACCTGCGCGTCAGGCTCAGGCGCGATATGTCTCTGGAAGGTTGTCTTGCGGCGGCTCGGCGAACTGGGGTTGGCGGACGAAGACCGGCAGCGGATCGAGCGCTGGCTGGGCGATATCAGCGGCATGTTCCTCGTCACTGGGCCGATCGGCAGTGGGAAAACGACGACGCTTTATGCGCTGCTCGCGGAGCTCGATCTCGTGCAGCACAGCATCCTGACCATCGAGAATCCGGTCGAATACCAGATGCAGGGGATCAACCAAATGCAGGTCGATGAGAAGCGCGGGTTCACCTTCGCCGAAGGGCTCAAAGCGGCGCTGCGCCACGATCCGGACTACCTCCTGCTCGGTGAAATCCGCGACTCCGCCACCGCGGCGATCGCGCTCGAAGCGGCGGGCACGGGCCGCGTGGTGCTGAGCACGATGCACAGCCGCGATGTCGCCGGCGCGGTCACGGCGCTGCGCAATTTTGGGCTCGGCAATCACGAGATCGCCACCGCGCTCGCCTACGTGGTCGCGCAACGGCTGGTGCCCAAGCTGTGCCCCAAGTGTCGGCGCCACGAAAAGCCGACGGACGCCGATGCGCGCTGGCTGCGCGGCCTCGGCGAGGAAGTGCCGGAGCGCGTTTCGCACGCCATGGGTTGCGGGCACTGCGGGCAGAGCGGCTATCTCGGACGCACCGGCATCTTTGAAGTCTCGCCCGCCGCCGCGGAGTTTTACGACCTCGGCCTGGGCGGCGCGGATGAGCACGCGCTGCGGCGGCATTTGCGAGAAAAGGGCGGGCGCACACTGCTGCAACAGGGCCTCGCCGAGATGCGCGCCGGCCACGTGGACATCGCCGGCCTGCGCACGATGGGCGCGCAGACTTTCCTCGAGCGGACCCCGCGAGGAAAAGAAAATGCGGCTGCACAATAGGTCGCATCCATGAGCAACTACGTCGCCCCCACGCACGAAGACATCGAGCGCTGCGCCTTCTTCATCTATGTGGCGGAAGGCCGTCCCGGGCAGCATGCGCTGGCGCACTGGCTGCAAGCCGAAGCGCAGCTCATCGCCACCGCCCGCCACGAGGCGGGCCTGCTCGATGATCCCGCCAGCGCCGCGGACCCAAAGCATTTGCACGGCAGTTAACTCTCAGACTTCGCCGCGTCCTCCCGGTCGCCGAGGACGTCTTCGAGGTAGAGCCTTTTGACAAAGACGAGTGCCGCGGCGGCGAGCGGCGTGGCGAGGAGCAGACCGAGCGTGCCGGCGAGGATGCCGAAGAGTAATTGCGCGAGGATCGTGAGCGCGGGCGGCAGCGAGACGGTGCGCTGCTGGACCAGCGGGGTGAGCACATAGCCGTCGATATTTTGCAGCACGAGATAGAGCAGGAAAACGTAGAGCGCCTGCGTGGGGCTTTGTGTCCAGGCGATGAGCACGGCGGGCGCGCCGGCGATGAGCGGGCCGATATTCGGGATGAAATTGAGCAGCCCGGTGAGGATGCCGAGCGTGAGCGCGAGCGGCGTGCCGAGCATCCACAGACCGAGCGCGGTGAGCACGCCATTGAGCACCATGAGGATGAAGCGCCCGATCAGCCAGTGGCGCAGCGTCTCACCGGATTCCGCGAAGACCGCGCGCATCCGGGCGCGCTTTGCCGGCGGGAAAAGGCGCACCGTCCCGCGCACGTAGAGTTCCGGCTTGATGGCGAGATAAAGGCCGATGAAGGCGACGAGAATGATATTTGCGAGCACTCCGAGCGTGGTGGAAAAAAGTCCGGTCACGCGGGAGAAAAGGTCCGCTTTGCGCGTGAGCGCGCCGAGGCTGGGTGCTTCCGCGAGGATCTGCCGGCCCCATTCATAGCGGCGCAGTTGATCGCCGAGTTGCTGGAAGGATTGCGCGAGACTTTGCGAAAGCTGATCGGTCTGCGCGGCTACCGCCGGCGCGAGCAGCCAGGCACTGAGCCCGGCCACGAGCAGCAGCAGCGAAATGACCACGCCGAGCGCCCAGCCCGAGGAAAGCGGCGAATGTTCCGCCAGCAACTCGCCCAGCCCGCGCAGAAAAACCGCCAGCAGAATCGCCGTGAAAACGAGCAGCAGCACGTCGCTCGCATACCAAAGCAGCGCGAGGCCGATGATCGCCAGCGCGGCCAACCCGATGGTGATGCAGGCATGGCGCGCGAAGGTTCCGAGATCAGCGGACATAGCAACGAATCGCCGCTCGACGTTCGCTGCGCGCTGCTTCCTGACTGCATTCTGAATGCCGCTCTGTAAGCCCGTCTTCAATGTCACAATTGTAATCGCGCGGCAACGAACTACGGCGCGATACCTCTGTCGGAACTTCAATGCCATGAAACACAAAACTAAATTCCCTCCCTTTCCCGATGGTCGTCGCGTTGGCCGGAAATCATTCACCGCTCTTGCCGCGGCCGTCTGCCTGGGCTGCGCCTCCGCGACCAGTTGGGCAGCGCCCGAAGACAAGAAGAAGATGACCGATCAGGACATCGACAATGCCGTCGAGCACACCCTGCTGACCGACTCCGCGCTGCTTAATAACCAGCTCGACGCCAGCGTGAGCGAGGGCATCGTGACCCTCTCGGGCAAGGCCGATCACCTGATGGCCAGGGAGCGCGCCGTCAAGCTCGCGGAGACGATTCGTGGAGTGCGCGGAGTGGTGAATACGATCACGCTGGAGATGCCTTCGCGCACCGACGACGAGCTGCGCAAAGATGTCGAGGCCGCCCTCCTCTATGACGCGGCCACGGATTCTTACGAGCTCACGCCTGCGGTCCAAGATGGCGTGGTGACGCTCAGCGGCACCGTGCAATCGTATCGCGAAGAACAGCTCGCGCTGCATGTGGCCAAGGGCGTCACCGGCGTGAAGGAAGTCAAAGACAACATCACGCTCAAGCCCAGGATCGACCGGCCCGACGCGGAAATCGCGGCGCACATCAAGCGCGCCATCGCGATCGATGTGTGGCTCGATCCGAACTTTATCACCAGCGAGGTGAAAGACGGCGTCGTCACGCTCACCGGCGCGGTCGGCAGCACCGCGCAACGGACCCGTGCGATGATGCTGGCCTCGACCTCCGGCGCAAAGTCGATCAACGTGGATGGGTTGAAAGTCGAGCCGTGGGCCAAGGGGCGCGACCAACGCGAGCGGACCATCCTCATCAAAGGCGACCCGCAGATCAAAGACGCGGTGAAGGACGCGCTCCTCTATGATCCGCGTGTCAATTCGTTCAATCCCACGGTCGAAGTGAAAAACGGCGTGGTGACGCTGACCGGCACGGTGGATAACTTGAAAGCCAAGCGCGCTGCCGAGCAGGATGCAAAAAACACCGTGGGCGTCTGGCGCGTGAAAAACCTGCTGAAGGTGCGCCCCGCCAAGCCGCTCGCGGATGATAAGGTCGCGCAGAATGTGAAGTCCGCACTGCTGCGCGATCCGATCGTGGATAGCTACAAGATCGACGCGAAAGCGAAGAACGGCGTGGTGACACTCACCGGCACGGTGGATTCCTTCTTTGAAAAATCCGAGGCCGAAGACGTGGCGGCGCGCGCCAATGGAGTGACCGATGTGCGGAACAGCCTGACGGTGAGTTACCCGGCCTATCCCTACTACGCCCTCGGCTACGATCCTTACTGGGATTACTATCCGCCGTATTACTATCACCGGTCGCCTTACGCTTCCACCTGGCCTTACACGAGCGACGCCGAAATGAAGGATGACATCGAGGAGCAAATGGTCTGGAGCCCTTGGGTGGACTTCGACGACATCGCCGTGAAGGTTGAGAATGGCGTGGCGACGCTGACCGGCGCAGCGGATAGCTGGTTGGAATACAACAAGGCTACCGAGAACGCTTACGAAGGCGGCGCCCGGCAGGTCTATAACAACATTAAAGTCAACTAACCCCCTTCGCGCCGTGGAGGCACCTGCGGGCTGGGAATCCAATCTTCCCGGTCCGCAGCATCTCGAGTCGCGACCCATTTTCCATTTCTTATGTTACATCCCGCCAGCTCCCTCAAAGGTTATGCTCTCTCTTCCATCGACGGCGACATCGGCAGCGTCCGCGATGTTTATTTCGACAGCCACGAATGGACCGTTCGCTACCTCGTCGTGAACACCGGCACCTGGCTGTTCGGGAAGGAAGTGCTCATCTCCCCGCAAGCGCTCGGCCGGATCGATGTGGCAGGCGAGACAATCCACGTCGATCTGACCCACGAGAAGATCAAGCACGCGCCGGACATTGACACCCAGCGTCCGGTCTCCCGACAGCAGGAGACCGCTTACTACAATTACTACGGCTATGCGCCGTATTGGGGCGGATATATGCCCACGATGGGCATGGTGGGCGTGGGCGTGGGCACGGCGGCCTCCGCGGCGATGCCGACGATGCCGCCGCCGGGCTCACCCGAACACCTCGCCCGCCGGCAGCGGGAGAACACGGATTACCATCTGCGCAGCGCGCATGACGTGACCGGCCACACCATCCGCGGCAGCGACGACGAGATCGGCCGCGTGGGCGATTTCCTGGTCGATGACGGCGACTGGTCGCTTCGCTATTTCATCGTCGATACAGCCCTCTGGTTTGGAAAGGAAGTCGTCGTGCCGACCGCGGCGATTCGCGAGGTGAGCTGGGAGAAGCAGACGGTCTATCTCACCATCCCGCGCGACTTGGTAAAGAACGCGCCCGAATACGACGCGACCGCGCCGCGGTTGGAAACCTACGAGCGGCGGCTCGCAGACTACTACGGCAAGCACAGCGTGGCCACCTGACGGCTTACGCCTTTCGCGAACCTTTCGCGCAAATTACAATCCTGCGAGCAGTGAACGCGCGCGCCGCGGGTCGTCGGATGATGCTGTCACATCCATCCCAGACTATTTTGGCGGAGGATTATGCGCCGATCCGCCGGTTTGTAAAAATGATCCTCGACGACCAAGGCTATCAAGTGCTCGAAGCGGACCATGAATTCCTCGCAGCGCGTGGACACCAGCAACTGGTCACGCTGGGGGGAGACACGCGATTCCTGGAGAAACCGTTTCCGATCGCGGCGTTCACGCAGACGGTAAACGAGATGTGGACGGCCCGTGCGGCGCAGCGGCGCTTTCGGAGCGCCCGCTCAGGCGTCGCCGCAGGGCAGGGACGGCCTTGATGATTCCGCTGTAAGCCGTGCCCACCGCCGCGGGATTACATTTCTGTCAGATAGCGCATCGGCGCACGCAGGTAATCGCGGAGGCGCGAAAGGTTCAGCAAAGGAGGAATTTTTCTCATGCAAACCACCGCTACCTTATTCACCGCCGCCGCCGCCACCGCGCTGCTGCTTACTTTCACGCCAGCCATCGTCGCGGAAGACGGGCACCAACACGCGAAGGAAGTCACCAAAGCCATCGCCATTCTCGTGCCGACCAAAGACAGCAAAGTCCATGGCACCGTCACCTTCACCAAGGTATCGCAAGGCATCCAGGTTGAAGCCACCGTCACGGGACTCACGGTCGGCAAACACGGCTTCCACATTCACGAATATGGCGACCTTAGCTCTGCGGACGGCTCGGCCGCGGGCGGCCATTACAATCCAACCGGCGAGCCGCATGGTGGGCCGGGCGCCACGAAGAAGCATGTCGGCGATCTCGGCAATATCACCGCTGAAACCACCGGCCCGGCCAGGTATAGTGGCGTGCTCGAGCACCTCACGCTTGAGGGCAAGGAATCCATCCTCGGTCGCGGCATCGTGGTGCATGCGAAAGCGGACGACCTCCTCTCGCAGCCGAGCGGCGACGCGGGTGATCGCGTGGCGGTCGGCGTGATCGGAGTCGCGAAAACCAAGTAGGCACCGGCGCGGCACGCCGGGCCGCGCGGGCGGCGCGTGCGATTCATCCGGTGTGAACTTCCCACCGCGCTCCTCAGGCCGCTGGCCGGCGCTCGTCGGCAGCGCGGTCGCGAGCAGCGCCGTCGCCATCCTCATCGCGCGCAACGCAAGTCCACTCCGATAAGTTCGTCTGGGCGATCTTCTCGGGGCTCCGAATTGAAAGTTCTTCCGTGGGTGGGCGCCTCCGCACCTCCCATGCGATGGCTGCTCTCAATTTCGGTCCTTTTCCTGCGAACCTGAAGGCGGGTTCAGGAAGCCCCTGCCAGTCGAGTCTAGCCACCAATGCGCTCGGTCAAATTCTTCTTTTTCAGCTTGGGATACCAGTTCAGTCGCGCGCGAGTTGGACGTTGAATTTTCATAGCAAAGTTGAAACCAGGCTTAAATTCGACTGCTGCAAAAGGGGTTAAGTTGGGGGTAAGCCTCCACAAAAATGTCAGCACCGCACATCGATTCACAGCCATGTAAGTCCCTCTGGCAGTGGCGGAAGGGGTGGGATTTGAACCCACGGTGCCTTTAACAGCACGCTCGATTTCGAGTCGAGTGCCTTAGACCGGACTCAGCCACCCTTCCATTGAAAATCAACAATCCACAGGAACGCTCCTAGAGCGGCTCCTACGGCTGACAATGATTTCCGAATCGGCGAGGAGCTTGTCAACTCCCAAGGCGACCGACCGGATTCATTGCTCGTCCCGTCATCGGGAACGCCGGCAACTATCTGGATTCTTCAGGCGGCGGCAAGGAGAATTAGAATTCTGTGCTCGCCCGTTCGAGCCAACGGCGTGCGGTTGATGCGCCGGCAGCGCCGGCCCGATCGGGTCGTTCCGATTTTGCCCGACGGCAACGGATGGCTATTTGGAGTACGACACCGTCAAAAGCTCCGGGTCTTCATCCAGTTCTGCCAGCCACAGGGGTTTGGGACAGCGCCAGCGCACGATGTGCGGCCCGACGACGTTGGTCCGCCAACCGTCCGGATACGTTGTCAGGGTGGGATATGGTGGAGCGCTGAGACGTTCGACGGCGGTGATCCGGTAGCCGTTCTCGGTCGCTCTCACGCGGCCTCGGGCGATCCATTCCGCGATCAATTCCCCGCGATGATTCGTCGCGCGCAGCTTGGTAAATTTAGTACTCGTCTGGCTCGTCTGACAACCCGTCAAGAAAAGCAGCGCAGCGAGCAACGGGAGGAAGCGAAGAGGATTCACGGGCTCACGATGGCAAACGCCTCGGACAACCTCAAGCGGCGTCGATCAGCGAGGGTGGTCCGTTTTTTGCATTCCTTTTTCAGCTCAGCTCCGCAATCTCGCCATGCCAATCCACAAATCCCTCCCCCTTTGAACTTTACAATCCTGCTCCGCCGCGGTGTCGCGGTCGCGGTCGCGTTGTGCGGCGGTGTCGCCGTAGCGCTGTGGTTTTACGTCGGCGGAAAAGAATCCGCGCCGGCGCCGAGCACGTCCGCGCTCCCTCGGCCCACACCGTCATCCGCTCTCGCTTCCATGCCTGCGCCGGCGATTCCGCGCGCGGCTGGTCCTCCGGCCGCGCCTCGTATGCCGGCCCTGCTACCGCAGCCCGAGCCGGGAACTCCGAGCGCACAGTTTTTCGATTGGGTGCGCGCCTACTTCGCCGCTCCACCCGCGGACCGCGCGACGCTGCTTCCGGAGGGCATTCGCAAGGCGCAAGCCCGCCGGATCGAGTATCGGAAACTGATCGCCGCGGATCCGCGCCGGGCGCTCGAGGAGGCGGTGCCGATGGTGGCGCGGCAGCAACTCCCGGCCGAAATCGTGCGCGAACTCGAGACGCGATTGAGCGGCGTGGGCCGGTTCGAAGTGCAGGCGGTGTCGCCGGATAGCGACCCGACGGAGCCGACCTTCCGGCGTTTTGCGACGCTCCACGGTCGGGAATGGCGCGCCCATGTCTATGGTGCGAGAGAACAGCAGATGTCCCAGAAACAAGCGATGATGAACGGGGTCGGCATCGATGAGCACATGGCGCTCAGCGAAAGTCCGGTGCGGTCGCTGGAGATCGGCGAAGTACCGGATCGGACGAAAGCGGCAGTCGAGAAATGTCCGGTCTCGGGCTTGAACACTGCGGTCGAAGACCTCCCCGGCGAAACTCCGCCGGCGATCACCCCCGACACGCCGGCAGTCGAGGCGGGAGACCAAATCATCTACCTCTGTGACGGCGGGCACATCCGCCAGCTCGTGGACGACATCCTCGCGCCGGAAGGCGCGACCGGCGGGCCGACGGCACCGACGAGTGGGCTGCCGCTCACCCGGCAGAACAGCACCGGGCTGCGGCGCCATCTTTACATGCGCCTGATTTTTCCTGACCGCCTGCAGGAGCCGCAGAACGAGCAGGCCGCCTGGTCAAACTGCCGGCAGCTCGACGAATACTTTCAGGAAAATTCCTCCGGCAAACTGGCCTTTCAGGGCAAGGTCACGCCAGTGCTGCTCTTGCCGCGAAGCGAGGCGTGGTACAAGGCCAATTACACGGCGACGGGCAGCAACTCCCCGATCATGACCGACGCCAAAGAGGCGGCGCGCGCCGCCGGTTATCCGCCGGAGGATTTCCATCACTTTGTCGTGCTCTACAGCGGCGGGCCGGGCAGCTTCGGCGGCCTCGGGAGCGTGAACGGCGCCAACACCTGGCTGCGCAGCGTCGCGATCGGAACCTTCCGTCATGAGATCGGCCATAACATCGGCGTCTGGCATTCCAACTACTGGAACACCAGCGGCACGAGCACGATCGGTCCGGGCACCAATGAGGAATACGGGCATCATCAGGACGTAATGGGCAGCAGCGGCAGCGGCGGCCATTTCAATGCCAGCATGAAGGAGCAGCTCCAGTGGCTAACCCCGGAAACCTACCACACCGCGGCGCAGTCCGGGGTGTATCGGATCTTCCAGTTCGATCAGGTGAATCAGGATCCCGCGCGGCGTTTCGCGGTCAAGGTCGCCAAGGATGCGGATCGCGACTACTGGATCGAGTTCCGGCAAAAGCTGACGACGAATCCGTGGTACTCGAGCGGCGCTTCGATCAACTGGAGCCCGTGGGGCCGCGCGGATGGCAATTCCACCAACCAAGGGAGCAATAGCGGCACGCAGTTGCTCGATATGACGCCCGGCTCGCCGGATGACAAAAACGACTCGCCGCTCGTCATCGGGCGGACCTTTTCGGACACCGCGGCGGACGTCCACATCACGCCCATCGCAAAAGGCGGCACAAGCCCCGAATCGCTCGATGTCGTGGTGCAGATCGGCACCGCGGCGACAAACACCGCGCCGACGCTGAGCATCGCGCCCAGCGCCACGAGCATCGCCACCGGCGGCGCCATCACTTTCACAGCCACGGCCGTCGATCCCGACGGCGATCCCCTCGCCTACCACTGGACTTTCGGCGACAAACAGACCTCCTACAACGGCCCGACGTTCAGCACCGACAACAGCGGCGTCCAGACGAAAACCTTCGGCACCGCCGGTTGGTACGCGGTGCAGGGTACGGCCAGTGACATGAAGGGCGGGGTCGCGCGCAAGACGGTGCTCGTGCAGGTCGGAACGCCGGGGAATTTTACGATCAGCGGCCGGGTGACCGATGGCGCGCTGACGCCGATCCATGATGTGCGCGTCCACAATGGCCAGACCGGCGCGAACTTCCGCGGTGCTTACACCGATAGCGACGGCTTCTATGTCATCACCAATCTCGCGGCCGGGAATGTGACCGTCTCCGCGACCCAGGCCGGATCGAGTTTCACGCCGGTTTTTACGAATCCGATCACCGTCGGTCCGAGCCGAGTTGATCGGGATTTCACGGCGAACCCGACCACGCGCGTCACCCTCGAAGCACTGAATGCCAATGCCGCGGAAGGCGGTGGCATCGCGGAGTTCCGCTTGAGCCGGACCGGCTCCACGGCCAGCGCGCTGGCGGTGCATGTCGATTTCAGCGGTTCGGCGGCGAGCGCGGATTACACCTTGAACCCGGCGGTCAACACCACCCTTGCCTCTCCGCTGGAAGTCTTCACCATTCCCGCCGGCGCGAGCGAACTGCTCATCACGCTGACGCCTCTGCAGGACACGACGCAGGAAGGACCGGAGACGCTCGTCATTTCCCTCGTCAATGCCGGCAATACCTATCTGCCGGCCGGCCCGCAGACGATCACCCTGACGATCGACGACGACGACACGACGAGACCACGGGTGGCACTGAAGCTCCTCGATTCCGAAGCGACCGAGGCCAGCCCGGACACCGCGGCGTTTCTGGTTTCCCGGACCGGCGATACCGCCGCGGCGCTGACCGTGAATTTCGCCGTCGATGCCGCCGTGCTGGCCAACGCCGTGGCCCGTTTCGCCACGAACGGCACCGACTACACTTCCATCGGCGCGAGCGTGGTCATTCCCGCCGGTGCGGCGTCTGCGCTCATCACTATCGCGCCAATCGACGACGCGCTCACCGAAGGCATGGAACTGGTGAAACTGACGCTGACCTCCCACGCGAACTACATCCTCGATACCGCGACCACGGCCACGGCAAAGATCAACGACGACGACATCGCGACGGTCACCGTGGCCGCCACCGACCCGACCGCCCACGAAAACGGCGACACCGGCACCTTCACAATTTCGCGCACCGGCGACACCGCCGCGCCGCTCACCGTACAATACTCCACGACCGGCGATGCCCTCCACGGCACCGATTACCAGGCGCTCCCCGGATTCGTCACGCTGCCCGCCGGACAGGCCACCGCGCAGGTGCGAATTATCCCGATCCAGGACACGCACGGCGAACCGGCGCAATCCGTCGTCCTGCAATTGCGCAGCGCGCCGCACTACGGCGTCGCCGCGCCAAGCAGCGCGACCATCACGTTGACCGATGACGGCGATCTGCCGGTGGTCGCGGTTACTTTGACCGACGGGATCGCCGAGGAAAAAGCGAGCGCGGACAGCGGCAGTTTTGCCATCACCACCACCGGCACCGGTGCGGGCAATATCACGGTGAGTTATCAAATCACCGGCACCGCCACCAGCGGCGTGGATTTCACGGCGCTGTCCGGCAACGTCAGTCTCGGGCGGAACGCCTCAGCCACGATCACGATCGTGCCAATCAACGACAGCCTGCCGGAGGATGCGGAAACCGTCACCCTGACCGTGCTGCCCAGCGCCGCTTATCAGGTGGATCTGAAAAGCTCCGCGTCCCTGACGATCCGCGATGACGACGCGGTCAACATGATCAGCGTGTCGCCCACCGTCCTCAGCCTGACCGAAGGCGGCGGCGGCGGATTTTATGTCTCGCGCACCGGCAGCACCACGAGCGCGCTCCCGCTTTCCTACTCGATCGGCGGCACCGCCGACGCCTCGGATTTTGAACCGCTCCTTTACAGCGTCACGATTCCGGCCGGCGCGACGGGCGCGGAGGTCGTAGTCGCCACGATCAACGACAGCCTCGCCGAGGGTGTGGAGACGATCGAACTGACGATCCTGCCCGACACCGGCAGCCCCCGCAGATATGGCCTCGAGATTCCCACGGCTCGACTCACGGTGCTGGATAACGACAGCGGCTCGACGAATACGGTCGCCTTCGCCCAGACCAGCAAGACCGTCGGGGAAGGAGACGGCACGATCTTCCTGCCGGTCGCGCGGAGCGGGGCTGGCGTCGCCGGCACCAGTTGTTCGGTGGAATACAGCCTGCGTTACGCCACCGCCTCCGGGAGCGGCGTGGATTTCCGACTGGCCACGGGCCGCCTTGATTTCGCGCCCGGTGAAACGGTGAGGAACGTGCCGGTCGAACTGATCGACGATGTCCTGCCCGAAGGCGTCGAGGGTCTCGTCGTCCAGCTTCTCAATCCGTCCGCCGCGCAGATCGGCGCCAACGGCGGGCGGTGTGCGGTGCTCATTCTCGACAACGAACCGCGGATCCTGATCGAGGCGGTCGATCCTTTTGCCACGGAAGGCGGCGACACCGCGCAGTTCCGCCTGACGCGCCGCGGCCACACCAACGGCGCGCTGAACGTGCCCTTGAGCGTGTCGGGCACGGCGAGCAGCGGCACCGATTTCACCGCGCTGCCGACGAGCGTCGCGATTCCTCACGGCCAATCTTCCACCACCTTCACGCTCACCGCGCTGGCCGACGGCCTGACCGAGGGACCGGAGACGGTCACCGTCGCGCTCGCGCCGTCCGGCACCTCGCTGCCCGGCGGTTCCAGCAGCGCCAGCATCCGCATCGCCGATGCGCAGAGTGACGACCCGCCGTTCCTCCATCTCGTCTCGCCGCGCAGCAGCACGCCCGGCGTGCCGGCCAACGTCTTCCTGCATCTCGACGCACGGGCCACGGACGACACACCGGCCACCCTCACGACGACGTGGAGCCGGATTTCCGGGCCGGGCACCGTGACTTTCGACGACCCCGCCGCGCCGGCTACTCGCGCCCGCTTCTCGGTCAGCGGGAGTTATCTGCTGCGGCTCACGGCCAGCGACGGCGAGCAATCCGCGACCCTCGATGTCACGGTGACTGCCGGGGCCGCGATCCAGCCGTGGACCAACACGAACGTCGGTACCGTCAGCCTCGCCGGCGCCGCGGCCGAACAGCACGGCCAACTCGCGCTGAGCGCCGCGGGCGCCGCACCGACCGGCACCAGCGATTCGCTTTTCTTCCGCCACCGTCCGCTCACCGGCAACGGCGAGATCGTCGCCCGCGTGCAGCATTTGGTGAACACCAGCACCAGCGCCCGCATCGGGGTGATGGTCCGCGAAAGCACGGCCAGCAATGCTCGCACGGCGGCGATGTTCATCGCGCCTTCCGCGAGCTTTTCCACCGCGACCAATCTCACCTCCTTCAACTACCGCCCGACCAGCAGCGTCAGCGTTACGGCGGTCACCACCGTCGGCATCGCGCCCGCGTGGTGGCTGCGCTTGACCCGCAGCGGCAATGTCTTCACCGCGTTCGATTCGCCGGACGGCGCGACCTGGACCCAGCGCGGGACACCGCAGACTCTCTCGATCGCGACGACCGCGCAGGTCGGGCTGGCCTTTTCTTCCGCCACGAATAGCGAACTCTCGCTCGGGATTGTCGATAACGTCCGCCTCACCGGCGCGATCGAAAATAACGGTCCGCTGGTCGATGCGGGACCCAATCTCGCGATCAGCGTCGGCGCCACGAAGACCCTCGCTGGGAGCGTCACCGACGATGGGCGGCCGGGCGATCCGGGGAGCGTGGTCAGCACTTGGTCGCAGGTCAGCGGTCCGGGCCCGGTCGATTTTATGAATGCGTCCAGTCCGACCGGCGGCGTCATTTTTTCCGTGCCCGGTACCTACGTCCTGCGGCTCACGGCCGACGATGGGGAAATCATGACCAGCGACGAAGTGACGTTCACCGCCGCGATCGCGACCGTCACGGTCACGGCCAGCGCGCCCGGCGCCACGGAATTCGGCCTCGTGCCCGGGCAGTTCACGGTGAGTCGGACAGGCAGCGGTGGAAATTTGCCGATCGCGTTTTCGTGGGGTGGCACCGCCAGCCCCGGCGCCGATTTCACCTCCGTGACTTCGCCGCTGATTATCCCGGATGGCAGCACCAGCACCGCCGTCCCGGTCACTCCCCTCGCCGATCCGCTGGCCGAGGGACCGGAAACGATCGCGCTCAATCTCGTGGCCGATTCTGCCTACGCCATCGGCGCGGCCGCTTCCGCCACCGTCACCCTCGCCGACCGGCCGGTGGATCAATGGCGTTTCCAGCATTTCGGAACGGACGCCAATAAACCGCTCCTCACCGGCCCGACCGCCAACCCCGATTTCGACGTCCTCAACAACCTCCTCGAATACGCCGTCGGCACACTCCCGAACGCCAACAGCCCCTCGCCCATTGTCGCCGACACCGTCACCATCGGCGCGGATCGCTTTCTGCGCCTCACCGTTCCGAAGAATCCCGCCGCCACAGATCTGCAGTATCAAGTGCGCGCGACCAGCGATCTCGGCGATGCGCTGAGCTGGTCGGCGAGCGGGCTGATCATCGAAGCGAACACGCCCACCACGCTGCGCGTGCGCGACCATCTCCCGCTCGGCACCGGCACCCGTTTTCTGCGACTTTTCATTCAGTTGCCGTAACGGCGCCGGACGAAAGGAGTCCAATCTTCCGGTCGTGTCTGCCGCCGTGGCCATTCCAAGCAAAGGCCGGGATAAAGGGTGCCATTGCCCATTGACTCGAGCGATTGGCCCACGCTGGCGTCTGGAGACGTTGCGCTACGGGGAGTTTACGCTTGGCAGCCCAAGGAAATCTGCTCGACTGAAACCTGCTTACTACCGCGGATGGCTGCCACCGCAAAAGGTGAGCAGACCCCCAAGGACTTCTCATGCACCGTCGCCACGCGTTATGGTTTTGGTTACCCTCCATGGCGGTGGTGGTTTTGTCGCTCGTCTGGCTCATGGATCGCCCGGCACCCCGCGCGGGAGCTTCGGGTTCGGCGCAGTCACCCGTGGCCCGCACACCCGCCACACCTCCTCCAGCCGCGGCGACTCCCGCACCCGGCGCACCCGCCGCTCCGGCGCTGACCCGGGTCGCGAACCCGCGCCGGGAATTTCCCAACTTTGACCGACGGCAAGTTCCCGTCGGGGAAGGTGCGAAACAGGCGGCTCTGGCCGGACCTCGCGCGGAACGGGTGCGCGCTGCGGAGGAGCTCGCGGAGCTGGTTCCCGGACTGCGCGTCGATTTCGACGCGACACTCGGCTCCCCCAAATTCATCGGCTCGACGCAGGGTTTCCTCGCGACGCCGAGCGGACGGGGCGGCGCGGTCAGTGCGGCGCGGCTCGGCCAATTTGCGGAGGATGATCGGCAGCGTGTGGTCAAAGCCTTTCTCGAAGAACAAGCGGCGGTGTTTGGTTTCGGGGCGGAGGCGCTGACCGGGACGCGCCTGATCCGCGATTACGAAACGCCGCACAACGGCATGCGGACCATCGTCTGGCAGCAGGAACTCGAAGGCGTCCGCGTTTTCGAATCGACCCTGCAGGCGCACCTGACCAAAACCGGCGAACTGATCAACGTGGCCAGCCGGCTGGTGCCCGATCCCGAGAAGGCGGCGGAAGATCCTGCGCAGGCGCTGGTCCATCCCGCGGTCGATGTGAAGACGGCGATCAGCGCGGCGGCGAAATCGGTCGGCGAGGAATTGCCTCCGGCGCAGATCGCGGAGAATGCCCCGCCCGTGGGCGCGACGCGGAAGCAGGAGTTCCGCAGCACGCGGCTGCTCGGGGTGAGCGCGGAATACGTGTGGCTGCCGCTCGACGAGGCGACGCTGCGTTTGTGCTGGGAGGTGATTTTCACGAGCAAGGGCAACGGTGAGATGTTCCGCGCGCTGGTCGATGCCACGACGGGCGAAGTGGTGGTGCGACAGGGGCTGACGGAACACATTTCGCCGGCGAGTTATCGCGTATTCCTCGGGGACAGCCCGACGCCGATGTCACCCGGCGCGGCGACGCCGAGCACGACGCAGCCGCAGGAATCGCCCCGCACTTTGGTCACGCTGTCGGCGTTCGACATCAACGCGTCGCCCAACGGCTGGATCGACGACGGCATCAACGAAACCCGCGGCAACAACGTGGACGCGCACCTCGATCTGAATGCGGACGATGTCGCCGACACGCCTCGGCCGCAGGGTTCGCCGGATCGCGTCTTTGATTTCCCGCTCAACCTCACGCAAGCGCCCAGCGCCTATCGGGACGCGGCGGTGACCAATCTGTTTTATTGGAACAACTACATCCACGACCGCTACTACCAGCTCGGGTTCACCGAGGCGGCAGGCAATTTCCAGAACAACAACTTTGGCCGCGGGGGCTTCGGCAACGACGCCGTGCAGGCCGATGCGCAGGATGGTTCCGGGACGAACAATGCCAATTTTTCCACCCCGCCCGACGGCTCCCCTGGGCGCATGCAAATGTATGTCTTCACCGGTCCGAATCCGGATCGCGACGGCGACTTCGACCAGGAAATCGTCATTCACGAATACACCCACGGCTTGAGCAATCGGCTGGTCGGCGGCGGGATCGGGATCAGCGCGCTGCAAACGCGCGGCATGGGCGAAGGCTGGTCGGATTTCTACGGGCTCTGCCTTTTGGGCGCGCCGGCGGATGATCCGAACGGCGTCTATGCGGCGGGGGCTTACGCCAGCTACCAACTGGCCGGGCTGACCCAAAACTATTACTTCGGCATCCGGCGCTATCCGTATTCGACGGACCTGCTCAAAAATCCGCTGACCCTCAAGGACCTCGATCCGGCGCAGATCAGCGCCCACGCCGGTGTGCCGAAGAGCCCGATCGCCGGTGGCACCGCCGACCAGGTGCACAATCAAGGCGAACTGTGGTGCGTGACCTTATGGGAAGCGCGGGCGCTGTTGATCGCCCGGCATGGCGCGACGGCGGGCAACGATCTCATCCTGCAACTGGTGACTGACGGGATGAAGCTGGCGCCCGCCAACCCGAATTTCCTGCAAGCGCGCGACGCGATCCTGCAGGCCGATCTGGTGAACAGCGGCGGCGCGAATCGCGGCGATCTGTGGTCCGCCTTTTCCAAACGCGGAATGGGCGCCAGTGCGACCTCGCCCGGGAGCTTTACGACCTCGGGCATCGTCGAGAATTTCGACCTTCCTGACGCGTTGACCGTCAATCCGAAAGCGCCCACGCAGATCACCGGAACGGCCGGCGGCCCGTTCACGCCGGGGACGGTTACTTACACCCTCCAGAACACCAGCGCCGAACCGCTCGACTGGACGCTGAGCGAGCAGGCGCCCTGGCTGGCGGTGTCGGAGAACGGCGGCACGCTTGCCGCCGGCGCCAGCGTGACGGTCATCGCCACGCTGCTCCCGGCGACCAATGCGCTGCCGATTGGCGATCACAGCGCGACGCTGCTCTTCACCAACACGACGAGCGGTCTGGCCCAGCAGCGAGCGATTGCGATCCATGTCGAGCCGCTGATGCTCTTGATCGCCAGCGAGAATTGGGAGAGTGGCAGCGCCGGACCCGCGTGGACGATCACCGGCACGAACACGCATCGCACGCTGGTGACGACCTCGAACGGCCCGCGTGGCGGCAGCTATCACCTGACCATGGATTCTTCGACGGATCTTTCCGACGCGCGAAACGAAGCCACCTGGACGGTGGACCTCACGGGCCGGAGCAATGTGCAACTGCGGTTCTGGCTACGAATGTACAACGACGAACCGAACGGCCCGCCGCCCTCGCCCTTCATCGGTGGCGCGAATTTCGATGGTGTGGCGATCAGCGCCGATGGGACGACCTGGTATGAAGTGCAGCCGCTGCGGACCTACGTGGGTTCCTACACCCGTTTCGTGGTGGACCTCGACGCCGCCATCGCGGCGCGCGGCCTGGCTTACAACGCCAGCTTCAAGATCCGTTTCAATCATTTCGACAACTACACCCTGCCGACCGATGGCTTCGCGTTCGACGACATCGAGCTGATCGAAGTGGTCAACAACCGCCTGACCCTCACCCTGCCGGCGACGGCGAACGAAGGCGCGGACAGCATCGACGCCACCTTGCTCGCCCTACCCGCCCCGGCCACCGACCTGACGGTGACCCTCGCGAGCAGCGATCGCAGCGAAGCGACCGTGCCGGAGACGATCACGATTCCGGCCGGGCAATCGACCGTGACCGTGCCTGTCACCTTACTCGACGATGCGCTGCTCGATGGCACGCAGTCGGTGACGATTACCGCGACCGCACCGCTCTTTACCGGCGCGGCCGCCAGCTTCGGCGTCACGGACAATGAAACCGCCACCATCACCCTGAACATCCCGGCCCTGGCCACTGAGGATGTTTCGGATCTGACCGGCACGGTGACGTTCAGCGCGCCGGCGGAATCCAACGTCGCCGTCACGCTCACCTCCAGCGAACCCGCAGATCTCCAGGTGCCGGCGGTCGTCACGGTCGTCGCCGGGCAGACCTCCGCGATTTTCACTCTTACGCCCGTCGATGATACGAGGATCGAAGGCCCGATCACCGTGACCGTGACGGCGCATGTCGCGAACTGGATCGACGGCACGGCCAACATCGAGATCGCGGATAATGAACTCCGGACCCTGGCCATCCAACTGCCGGGACCGGTGAACGAAGGCGACGGCCCACGCGTCGGGACCGTGCAAATCAGCGGCACGATGACCAGTCCGCTGGTGGTGAACCTGGCCTCGGGCGACACCAGCGAAATCACCGTGCCTGCGACAGTCGTCATTCCCGCCGGACAATTTTCCGCCGACTTCACGGCGACAATCGTGGACGATGCGGATACCGACGGCGCACAGTCCGCGCTCCTCACGGCCAGCGCACCGGGGTTCAGCGATGGCACGCTGCTGGTCAGCGTCGCCGACAACGATCCGCATCATTTCACTTTCGGGACAATCAGCAGCCCGCAGTACAGCGGCGCGACCTTCCTCACGACGATCACCGCGCGCGATGTGAATGGGGTGGTCGCCGCGGGATTCAACGGCACGGCCAGCCTCAGCGCCGCGAGCGGTGCCGGAAACCTCTCGATCACGCCGAACAACGCATCCGCATTTGCCAACGGCCTGTGGACCGGCAGCATCGCCGTCAATCAGGTGGCCAGCGCAGTGGTCCTCCGCGCCGCCCGCGGCGCAGCCGTGGGCCAGAGCAATTCCTTCAACGTGTTCGCCCCGCCCGTCCAGGCCATCAGCCTGCTGGCCAACGACCTCCTCTACGACGCGGGCACGCAGCGCATCTACGCCAGCACGCCGACGGGCAGCCTGGTGCCGATCGAACCGGCCACCGCCGCGGTGGGTGCCCCGATCGCCCTGGGCACGACCGCTGGCAAACTCGCGCGTTCGGACGATGGGCGTTATCTCTACGTCGCGATCGACAACGGCGTCCGACGCTTCGATCTACCGTCGCAGTCGCCAGGCCTGCAGTGGTCGCTGGGCGTCTCGGGCGGCGGAACTCCGCTGCAAGTCGGCGATCTCGCCGTCGTCCCGGGAAGTGCGGAGTCGGTGGCGGTCGTGAAGAAAGTCAGCGGGAGCAGCGAACACGTCGCGATCTATGACAATGGCGTCCAACGTCCGGTCCAGACGACTTACCCCGACAGGATTTCGGCGATCGAATTCGGGAGTTCAGCGGCCGCGCTCTTCGGGCACGACCATGAAACCAGCGAATTCGGCTTCCGCTCGCTGTCCGTCACGCCATTGGGCGTGCTCGTGACGAATCTCACCGCGAGCCTCATTCCCGACTACTCCACGGAAATCGCCTACGATGCGGGGCGGATTTATGCCAGTACGGGGCGGGTCATCGACCCCGTGACCCGCAGGCTTGTGGCGACTATCGGCGCATCGGGTTTGGTCGTTCCGGACGCGACCGCGGATCGCGTCTTTTTCCTGACCGGGAGCGGCTTGACCTGGAACCTCCGCGCCTTCAGCACGAGCACTTTCCGCGAGATCGGTTCCCTCGAAATTCCAGGGGTTTCCGGCACACCGACGAGCCTCATTCGTTGGGGCCGTGAGGGGCTGGCGTTCCGGACCAGCGGCGGCCAGCTTTACCTCCTCCGCGCCTCGACCCTCGTCCCGTCCACCGGGGGCGCGGATCTCGCGGTCGCGCAGATCGGCGCACCAGAACCCGCCACCGTCGGCCGCGACCTGACCTACACCCTCCAGATCACCAACCAGGGACTCGCCACGGCGGAAAATGTGACTGTGACCGATACGCTGCCCGCCGGAGTGGCGCTGGTCTCCGCGACCGCTTCGCAAGGCACGTGCAGCCAATCCGGAGGCGTGGTGACGGCCAGCCTCGGCGCACTGGCCAACCGCGCCGCCGCGACCGTGGTCATCGTGGTCCGGTCGGCGGCCGCGGGCACACTGACCAATACGGCGAGCGTCACCGCCAGCACCCCGGATCCAAATACGGCGAACAACGCGGTTTCGCGGACCAGCACCGTGGCCGCGGCGGTCGTCGGCACGCGAATCACGAAAATCCCGCTGGCGACCTCCGATCTGGTTTTCGACCGGAGCAGCGGAAAGATCTTCGCCAGTGTGCCGTCCAGCGTCGCGGGCTTTGGCAATAGCGTCGTGCCGATCGATCCGGTGACCGGCGCGGTCGGCGCGCCGGTCCTCGTCGGCAGCAATCCCGGGCGCCTCGCGAGTGCGGGCGGCTCTGATCGGCTTTTCGTCGGGATCGATGGCGCGGCTGGGATGCGCTGGCTGGCCGCGGGCGGGCAACTTCCGGGACCCCTGATTCCTTTCGGCAACGGACTCTCCAGCGGCCCGATCCTGGCTGCGGACTTGGAGCCCGTGCCCGGCAATCCCGACGCGGTGGCGATTTCCCTGCGCAACATCAGCAGCAGTCCAGCGCACGAAGGGGTCGCCGTTTTTGACCTCGGCGTCCGGCGCCCGATGGCGACCCCGGCGCAACAATCCGGCAGTCCGGTCATCGCCTTCGCCGGCCCGGCGAATCCGCTCTTCGGCTACAACAATGAATCCAGCGAATTTGGCTTTCGCACGATGAGTCTTTCGCCGGCGGGCGTCGCGATCACCGACACGACGCCCGACCTGATCAGCGGCTTGTACCAGGACATCGTGGGCGAGGGCGGCCGCATCTATTCGACGAACGGAAAAGTCATTGATCCGATCAACCGCGTCGTCCTCGCGACCCTCGCGGCCAGCGGTCCGGTGCGGCCCGATGCCACGATCAATCGCGTCTTTTTCCTGACCGGCAGCGGTTCGACACTGAACCTGCTGGCGTTCGATACGGCCACCTTTGCCGAAATCGGTGCGGTGCAAATCACCGGAGTGACGGGAACGGCAGGCAGCCTGGTGCGATGGGGCGCGCACGGCCTCGCGTTCCGCACGTCTTCCGGGCAGGTTTTCATCGTGGAAAGTGCGGCCTTCGTGCCGCCTGCGGCCAGCGCGCTCACCCTGCCGCCGATCGTTTCCGAAGGCGCCGGACAGTTGCCGGGCGCGGGCCGGATCGTCCTCGCCTCGCCCGCCGCGACGGAGGTGATCTTCGCCTTGAATGCGAGCGCGGCCACGGTCGGCATCCCCGCCACCGTGACCATTCCGGCCGGACAGCAATCGGTGACCTTCGACCTGACGATCAGCGATAATTCCGAGCTCGACGGCACCCGCCAAGTGACCATCACCGCCGCCGCGAGCGGCCGGCCGGCCGTGCAGGCGAGCATCGACATTCTCGACGATGAAAACGCGGCCATCGGCTTGAGCTTTGCGGCGAGCGGCCTCGAAGGAACGACGGTGCAGGGCACCGTCACCTTGAGCAGCGCCCCCACGGTCGCTGTTTCGATTCCGCTGGCCTCCACCGCCCCGTCGCTGGTTGCGCTGCCCGCCAATGTGATCATTCCGGCGAACCAACTCTCCGCGCAATTCCCGATCCAGCTCGCAGATGACGACGTCCTGAATGGCCCGCGTACGGTCACGATATCCGCGACGCTGGGAAATTGGGCGGCGGCCACTCGCAATCTCGAGGTGCTCGACAATGAAACTCCGACGTTGATTGTCCAACTGCCCGGCCAACTCGTGGAAGGCGCGGGGGAACTCCTCGGGGCGGGCACCGTATCGCTGTCCGGAACGTCTGCGGTTGCGCTGACCGTCGGCCTCGCTTCCAGCGTGCCCGGCGCGCTCCAGATCCCGGCCAGCGTGGTGATTCCGGCGGGCCAGAAGACGGCGTCGTTCGATGTGACCGTGGTCGATAACGGCGCTTCCGGCGGCTCGCAAAATCTCACGATCACGGCCAGCGCCGCGGGCTTCACCAGCGGAAGCAAAACCGTGACGGTGCTCGACGATGACCCCGATCACTTCACGTTTGCGTTCATTCCCAGTCCGCAATCCGGCGGCCAGCCGATTGCCGTGGCGATCACCGCCCGCGACGCCAGTAATGCCCCCGTCGCGTACTTCCGCGGCCTCGCAAATCTCAGCGCGACGGCCGGGGGCGGGGCGGCCGCGGTGCAACCGGCGAGCGTCCAGTTTGCCGCCGGCGTCTGGACCGGCCCCGTGGTGTTGGCCGAGGCCGCGACGAACGCCCGAATCGTCTGCACGGCCGGCACGGCAACCGGCATGAGCGATCCGTTTGATGTGCTCGCCGCGCCGGACATTGAGGTCGTGCCGGGGAGCATTTCGGTGACCCTGCTTTCCGGCGAAATGCTCGATCGGACCTTCGACATCCGCAACCTTGGCGGCTCGCCGCTGCACTGGACACTTAACGCCGAAACCAGCGCCTTCGTCGGGAGCGTGATCGATCAAAGCCCGGCGTTCCAATCGGACGCCGCACCGTCGGACACGGCCAAGACCCTGGCCCGCACGCCGCCCGCCCGGCCCGAGGCCTCCGACCTGCACGTCGCCGCGCGGCTGACCTCCGGTGCGTCCGATCCCACCCCCGCTTTTGTCCTGCCGCTGCAAACCGTCCTCACCAATCTCAATCAAAAGTTTGCCGCGGTGACCGGCAACATCCCCTCGCGCTACGATTTCTCCGACGGCGTCAGCGGAACCAATATCGGCGATGGCGGCAACGACATGTACGATGGCGGCAACTATCTCGGCACCAATCTGGGCAGCGCGATCCCCTACAGCGACAACCTCGTGACCGCTTCCGCGGCGCTCGACGGCGCGAGTTATTTCACCCGCAAATTCGACGGGCTCTTCGTCTTCGCGGCCAACGTGGTGGGCGCGGTCAATTATTTCGAGATCACTGGCAACCTCGGGGCCGACGGCAGCGGCTCGGTCGATGCGGCGGTCCTGAGCGTGACCCGCGGCGGCGTGACCTACCGGGGTTTCGTCAAACGCGTCCACGGGACCAGCGATCCGTCCGTGAATCACCTCATCATTGTGGCCGACAACGGTAGCGTCGCTCACGAATTTTCGACCGACACGAACGACGACTACCACCGCGTGACCTCACTCGGCGGCGTCACCCGCATCTACCATCTGCTCTACGCCGGCACCGCTGGCGCCTACATCAACAACGCCGCGGCGCTCAACCTGATGGATGCTTTCCTCGCGGCCATCGGCACGCCCGACTGGTTCGCACCGTTGCCTAGCGAGGGCACGGTCGCGGCCGGCGCGGCGCAGACGATCACGCTCTCGTTTAACGCCTCCCGTCTTCCCGCCGGTTTTTATGGAGCCACGCTGAGCATCGCCTCGAACGATCCCGATCAGCCCAAGGTCACCGTCCCGATCAGCATGCAGGTCACCGGCGCGCCAGCCCTCCTGGCGGCGCCGTCGCCGCTCGACTTCGGCGCGCAGGCCGGGCCCGTGACCCGGGACCTGACGATCACGAGCAATGGTTCGAGTCCGCTCACCGTAAACAGCATCGCCGTCACGGGGGCGCAATTCAGCGTCCCAGCGACCGCAGCTTTCACGCTGGCACCCGGCGAGACGCGGACGATCCCCGTCACGTTCACTCCGCTCAATCTCACCACCTCAGCCGGGTCGCTGGTCGTCGCCAGTAACTCGACGAGCCAGCCCACGCTCGCCGTGCCTTTGACTGCCCGCGGCTCCGTCCATCACTTCGCCTGGGAGACCGTTTCCGATCAGACCGTGGACACGCCCTTTTTGGCGACGGTGACCGCGCGTGATGTGGCGGACAACGTGATCAGCGGTTTCAATGGCACCGCCCGCTTCGCGGGTGCCACGCCCCTCGCCCGTCCGCAGATCGGGACCGGCACAAACACGACTTCGCGGCCGCTTTACGGCAGCGCCCACGACGTCCGGACCCAGGTCATTTATCTGGCCGATGAGATCGGCGGCGCGGGACGGATCACAGGCCTCGCCCTGTATGTCGGGACCGCGGGCGCCGGCACGTTCAATGCATGGACTATTCGTTTGAAACACACCGCCCTCGCCCAATTTGCCACCGGATCGTGGGACGGCGCCGGCTGGACGGAAGTCTATCGCGCGAGTCTGACCTCGAGTGCCACCGGCTGGGTGACGTTCCCGTTTACCACGCCTTTCGACTACGATGGCACGAGCAATCTGATGGTGGACTTTAGCTTCGACAACGCCGCGACCACCGGGACCTCTTACTGCCGCTACACTTTTCAGTCGTCCGCCGCGCGGGTGGTTTACGGCTCCAGCAACAGCACCGCCGGCGATCCGCGGCTCTGGTCGGGCGCGACCGGCGGATACCCTTCCCGCGACTACTCGATCCCGCATCTTCAACTCATCGCGGAGGAATTTCTGCCCATCTCGCCGCTGACCAGCGGGGCGTTCGTCAATGGTGCCTGGACGGGACAGGTCTCGATGCCCTTCGCCTCGGCGGCGACGCGTTTGAGCGCCGAAGATGACGCTGGTCACCGGGGCCTGAGCAACACTTTCGCCGCGCGGGAAACGACCCTTCCCAACGCCGTCCTGCCCTTTGCGGAAACCTTTGAAAGCGGAACGCTCTCCCCAGCGTGGAAGATCACCGGGACGAACACCTACCGCACACAAGTGACCACGGCGAACGGTCCGCGCACCGGGACCCGTCATCTCACGATGGACGAGTCCGCCTATTCGTATAACTCCCGCAACGAGGCCACGCTGACCCTCAATCTGATCGGTTATTCCGACGTGACGCTGACGTTCTGGGCCAAGGAATTCAACGACACGCCGCACGGACCGCCGGCGGCGCCGTTCGTCGGAGGCGCGGATTTCGATGGCGTGGCGATCAGCGCGGACGGGGTCAACTGGTATGAAGTGCAGCCCCTGCGGACGCTGACCCCCAATTGGACGCAATTGACGGTGGACCTCGACGCCGCCCTCACCGCACACGGCCTGAGCTACACGTCGAGTTTCAAGATCCGCTTCAATCAATACGGCTATGCCCCCATCTCCAGCAACGGCATCGCCATCGACGACATCGCGATCACCGGCAATGCCACGGGCCGGCTGAGCACGACCCTGCCGGCGGAGGCGACCGAAGGCGTCGGCACGCTGACCGGCAGCGTCACGCTGCCGAGTGTCCGCGCGACCGACACGGTGGTGACGCTGGCTTCCGGCGCGCCGGCGAAAGTCACCGTGCCGGCCAGTATGACGATCCCGGCGGGTGCCCTCTCGGCTGAATTCAGCTTTGAGGTGCTCGATGATCCGGTCTTCGACGGCATCAAAAACGTCGCCATCACTGCCTCGACCGCCGGACTCCAATCGGGTTCTGCGACGCTGCAGATCTTCGACAACGACCTGCCGACGCTGGTCCTCGCGGCCCCGGCAGCCACCACCGAAGGCGTGACGAATTTGACCGGATCACTGAATCTCGGCGCGGCACCGGCGAGCCCGCTGACCTTCAACCTCGTATCGAGCGATACCTCCGAACTTCAGGTGCCCGCGGCCGTCACTTTCCAGCCGGGCCAGACGACCGCTCCATTCGCGATCACCGTGGTCAACGATTCCGCCATCGACGGCCCGCAGAATGTGACGCTCACGGCCAGCGCGCCCGGTTGGGTGCCAGCCGCGACCATCGTCAGCGTCGCCGACAACGAAACGGCGAACCTCAGCTTGAGCGGGCTGTCGTCGCTCGTCGAAGGACAATCCACCACAGCCTATCTCTATCTCTCCGGGAGCCTGCCGGAGCCTTTGGTCGTGACGCTGGTCAATACCGACCCAGGCGAATTGACCATCCCCGCAACGGTCACCGTCCCGGCCGGCCAGACCGTGGTCAATTTTAACGCCAGCGCCGTGAACGACATCGAGCAGGACGGCACCCAGACCGTGATCGTGGTGGCCAGCGCTCCGGGGTTTGGTCCGGCCACCGCCGTCGTCTCCGTCCTCGATGACGAGGTGCACCATTTCACTTTCACCTCGCAGATCGGTGGTTCGCAGATCGCGAACAAGACCTTCAACACTTCGATCGAAGCCCGCGACATTAACAACGCGACCATCTCCACGTTCAGCGGCCCGGTCCAGTTGACCGCCGCGGGCACCGGGGGCTCGGTCGGCATCACCCCGACGACCGTCATGATGTCCTTCGGTTGGTGGAGCGGCAACGTGGCGATCACCGCGCCGGGCACCGGCGTAACCATCACCGCGGCCAGCGGAGAAGCGAGAGGCGTCAGCAACAGCTTCGATGTTGGCTTGGGAACGCTCGATCATCTGGCCTGGAGTGCGATCGGCGGCCAGCAGACCGTCGGTCTGCCCATCAGCGCCACCGTCACCGCGCGGGACAGCTACGGAAACCCTTTACCGGGGATCACCGAAACCGCTTTCGTCTCCGCCGGCATGCCGGCCCGGGTCACGGGCACGGAAAATGGGCAATATATCTTCCTCTTCAGCTCCGCCACCCAGCAACGCGACCAGGCCATCTACCTGCCGGCGGAAGTCGGTCCAGCCGGGCGAATCGCCAGCCTCGGCTTGCGGGCAAACATTTTTAGCGCCACGGGCGGCACGCTCTCCAACTTCACCATCCGGATGAAGCACACCGCGCTGACCGGCTACGGGTCCACACCCGCTTGGGAAAACACCGGCTGGACGACCGTCTATCAAGGGAATCTGGCGGTCACGGGAACCGGCACCGTCTGGGTGAATGTGCCGCTGACGGCGCCCTTCGACTACGACGGCACGAGCAATCTGATGGTCGATTTCACCCACAACGGCTCGGCCACCGTCTCCGCCAATTGCGTGAGCACGACGAAGAGCAACCTCCGCACGCTCTACGCCAGCGGCAGCAGCTACGCGGATCCCCTCACCTGGTCGGGCACCAGCAACCCGGCGCCCAGTCCTTCGACCGGTCTGCCTAATCTGCGCCTCGGATTCGCCGGCACACTTCCGCTGACGCCCACCAGCATCACCCTCACCAATGGCGTCTGGTCGGGAGCGGTCACCGTCCAGCAAGTCGCCGCCGGGCTGGCGCTCACGGCCACAACAGCCTCCGGGGTGAGGGGAGAAAGCAATGTCTTCGACATCGTCGGGAATCCCTCCCTGCAGGTCACTCCAGCGGACGGGTTGAGCGCGACGGGCAATTTCGGTGGCCCCTTCACGCCAAACGTCGCGACCTACACCCTGACCAATATCGGGAACGCCCCGCTGACTTGGACAGCGGCCCACGACGCGGAATGGCTGAACCTTTCCTCCACCGGCGGCGCGCTGGCTGTCGGCGCGAGCACCACCGTCACCGCAACCGTCGCGGCGACGACCACCGAGCCCGGCAGCTACAGCGGGACGTTGACCTTCACCAATCTCGCCAACGGTGTCGGCAACACGACGCGACCCTTGAATCTGACCGTCGTTCTCCCGGCTCCGGTCCTCGCCGCCGAACCGCCGATCACGGGAGGAACGAGCAACACCCTGTCCTGGAGCGCGGTGCCGGGCGCCATGTCCTACGAAGTCGAGGCGGCGACGGACTTGGAATTCACGAACCCGCTGAGCAGCGGCCCGATCCCGACCACGAGCCACACCTTCAATACCTTGACCGACGGTCAGACTTACCATTTCCGGGTGCGGGCCCGGCGGACTATGCCCGGGAGCAACGAAACCTGGACGCACACGGGCACCGCGGACTTTGCGCTCAGCGCGGCCAGCAATGTCAACACCAGCGCGGTCGCGGGCAATGCCGCAGGCACCACGCTGGCGGCCAAAGCGCCCGCCGGCACTCAACTCCACACAATTCCGGCCATCGTGGGCCAGCCGTCGATCCGCCTCCGCGCCCGCCTCGCGACGACCAACCCTGCCCACACGCCGCGCCTCGACGATGGGTCCATCTCCTGGCAATCCTCTCTGGACACGGAGGTGACCAGCGCATGGAGCGACCGAGCGACATCCGCGCAGGACAACACCGCGCCGGCGGTGACGGTGACCTCATCGCCGACCTCGTCGAGTTACCTCCATCTGCTCACGGGGACGGCCTCGGATGCCAGCGGCCTCCAACCCATCACGATCAATGGCGAACGGGCGCTCACGTCCGACGCTTTGGCCAGTTGGACGTTCCCGTCCGTCCTCAAAAATGGCACGAATCTTTTCCAGATCGTCGTCCGCGACACCGCGGAGCCGCCGAACATCACGATGCTGAATTGGAACGTGCTCGCCGCTTTTGCGGATCTCGATTTGGACGGGTTGCCGGACGCCTGGGAGACCGATCACGGGCTCGACACGAACAATGACACCGGTCGCCACGGGGCGGATGGCGACTTCGACGGCGACGGGCTTTCCAATGCCTTCGAATACGCTGCCAATCTCGATCCCAGCGCCGCGGACAGCACGCCGGGGTATTGGGCGACGGTCGAGACGAAGCCCGAAGATGGGCGGAAATATCTGGTCTTCCATCATCGGCAGCGCATCGGTTTGTTCGGCTGGACCGTCGCGATTGAAACCTCGCCGAACGTCACCGGTTGGGATGCCGCCGCTTCCCTTTACGAGGAAGCCGACTCGCCCACGCTGCTGCCCGATGGCGACACGCGCATCCTTCACCATCGGGTGTTGTATCCCGTCGATGCCGGCACCGATGCCCGCGGCTTCGTCCGGCTGCGCGTGACCGCCCAATAAATCGCGGAAGCCTCGCGGCGTTTTCACGCGACATCCGGCGCGAATTTTTCATGATGCCGGTCATGAAACTCCCCTCCCCATTTCTCCCGCTTCTGCTCGCCGGCGCCCTCGCGGCCCGGGCCGAGACCATCGAAACCGACATTGTGATTTTCGGAGCTTCGGCCGGCGGCATCGCCGCGGCGGTGCAGGCGAAACGCCTCGGCAAAAGCTCGGTGATCGTGGAGTGGACGCCGCATCTCGGCGGGCTGACGACCGGCGGTCTCGGCGCGACGGACATCGGCAACAAGGGCGCGGTCGGCGGGATCGCCCGGGAGTTTTACGAGCAAATCCACGCGCACTACGCCGATACCAAAAACTGGAAATGGCAGCCCCCGGTGCCCGGCGTGGAGCAGTCCAGAGGCCGGGATCCGGTCTCGGTGCAAAACGGCCGCGAGACGAAATGGACCTTCGAACCGTCAGTGGCGATGGGCATTTTCAAGAAATGGCTGGGCGATGCGGGGGTGAAGTATTACCTCGGCGAGAAGCTCAAAAGCGTAAAGAAGGACGGGACGCGGATTGTGGAATTCACCACGGAGAGCGGGCGGACGTATCGCGGGAAGATGTTCATCGATGCCAGCTACGAGGGTGATCTGATGGCAAAAGCGGGCGTGAGTTATCACGTCGGGCGCGAGGCAAATGCGACCTATGGCGAGACGCTCAATGGCGTGCGGGCGAAGACGCCGCATCATCAGTTCACGGTCGATGTCGATCCCTACGTGAAGCCGGGCGATCCGGCGAGCGGGCTGCTGCCGTTCATCCAGCCCGGCGACGGCGGAAAACCCGGCGACGGCGACCAGGCGGTGCAGGCCTACAATTTCCGCCTCTGCATGACGCGGACCAAGGAGAACCAAATCCCGTGGAGCGCGATCAAACCCGCGGGTTACGACGAGAAGAAATTCGAACTTCTGGCGCGTTACATCGAAGCGCGCGTGGCCGCGGGCAAACCCCTGAAAGTTGGGGCGCTGATGAACCCCACGCCGATGCCCAATGACAAAACCGATACGAACAACAACGGCGCCTTTTCGACGGATTTCATCGGCGCGAATTACGCCTACCCGGACGGCGATTACGCGACGCGGGAGAAAATCTGGCGCGAGCACGAAGACTACATCAAAGGTTTCCTCTACTTCCTCTCGACCAGCGCGCGGGTGCCGCAGCCGCTGCGGGACGAGATGAATACCTGGGGTTTTACCAAGGATGAATTCACGGAGAACGGCGGTTTCCCGACGCAGATGTATGTCCGCGAGGCGCGCCGGATGATCTCGGATTACGTCATGACCGAGGCCGACTGCCGCTGGGAACGCAAGGCCGCCGATGCGGTGGGGCTCGCCGCTTACACCATGGATTCGCACAATTGCCAGCGGCTGGTGCAGGACGGTTTCGCGCGCAATGAAGGCGACGTGCAGGTCGGCGTCGGCGGGCCATATCCGATCGCCTACCGCTCGATCGTCCCGCAGGCGGAGCAGGCGGAAAATCTGCTCGTGCCCGTCTGCCTCGCAGGTTCGCACATCGCCTACGGCAGCATCCGGATGGAACCGGTCTTCATGATCATGGGTCAGAGCGCCGCGACGGCCGCGGTCTTCGCGATGGATGGGCAGACAAGTGTGCAAAAGGTGGATTACGCCAAACTCCAGGCGCGGCTGCTGCAAGACGGGCAGATTCTCGAATGGACCGGACCGGCGCGGAAAGCAGGACCACCCAAACCGCAGCTCGACGGGATCGTCCTCGACGACGAGGTCGCGGTGAAAACCGGCGAGTGGCAACCGGGGGCGCTCGGCGGAACGGCCCGCGTGGGCGACGGTTATCTGCACGATGGCGACGCCGAGAAGGGGCAGTTGAGCCTGACGTGGAAACCGGTGATCACGGAAGCTGGCGACTACGAAATCATCCTGCATTTCCCCTCCAACGCGAACCGCGCCAAACAGGTCCGCGTGAGAACGGTTCTCGGCGGCACCGAGAAAGTCACGGTGATCAATCAGCAGGACAAAAGCGACCGCGCCAGCCTCGGGCGGTTCACCCTCCCGCCCGGCGGCGCGCTGGCCGTGACGCTGAGCAATGCGGACACGAAGGGCCACGTCGTCGCCGACGGCCTCCAACTGCGCAAGGTCGCGCCTTGAGCGTCTGCGCGCCGCAGGCCGGCGATCGTGGAAAGAATGGTTTGCCATTTGACGACTGGTCGCTAAGACCAGCCCCCCACCACCTGCCCGGGTTCATTCCCATCGATGTTACTCAGATTTTTTAGCCTGCTGGCCGCGGCCGCGCTGCTACCGGTATTATTGGCGTCCTGCTCGCGGAAACCCGCCGGTGGGTCGCCCGAGGATGCGCTGACCCTGCGCGTCGGGCATTTCCCGAATATCACGCACGCGCAGGCGCTGGTCGCGGCGCAGCTTTCCCGGCAGGGCAAAGGGTGGTTTGAAGAACGGCTCGGCCCCGGCACGAAGATTCAATGGTTCGTTTATAACGCCGGCCCGTCCGCGATGGAGGCGATGGCCGCCAATTCGATCGATCTGACCTACGTCGGCCCAAACCCGGCCTTGAATCTGTATGTAAAATCGCAGGGCGAAGAAGTGCGGATCATCGCCGGCTCGGCCAAGGGCGGCGCGGCGCTGGTCGTGCAGCCCGATGGCCGGCTGAGCAAACCCGAGGACTTCCGCGGGAAATCCATCGCCACGCCGCAGCTCGGCAACACTCAGGACGTGGCCGCGCGGGCGTGGTTAAAAAAGCAGGGCTACGCGATCACCCAACTCGGCGGCGACGTGCGCGTGCTGCCGACCGCCAACCCTGATCAACTCTCGCTTTTCGGCGAAGGCAAACTCGACGGCGTGTGGACCGTGGAGCCGTGGGTTTCACGGTTGGAGTTGGAAGCGAAGGGCAAGATTTTCTTGGAGCAAAAGGATGCCCTCACCACCGTGCTGACCGCGAGTGCGCGCGCCTTGGCCGAGCGTCCGGACATGGTGAAGAAATTTGCCGCCGCGCACGCCGAGCTGACGCAATGGATCAACGACAATCCCGCCGAGGCGAAGAAACTGGCCAATGCCGAATTGAAGGAATTGACCAAACGCGCCATGCCGGACGAACTGATCGACCGCTCGTGGGCGCGCATTCACTTCACCGCTACCGTAAAGCGCGAAGACCTGGATTCGTTTCTCGCCGAAGCGCAAAGCGTGGGCTTTCTCAAGGGGGCGGTCGATTTGTCGCGCATGGTCGTGACGCCTTGAAATGAGCAGCATCACCCGCGAGCTCGAAGTCATCAAACCGCTCAAGCTGTCGATCGACGGCGTGTCGAAGTGGTTCCGCGAAGGCGTGGTGGAAACACACGCCCTCGACGACGTGAGCCTGAGCGTGGATGAGGGCGAATTTGTCTGCCTCGTCGGCCCCAGCGGTTGCGGAAAATCGACCCTCCTGAACATGATCGCAGGCCTCGACCGGCCGGACAAAGGTTCGATCATGGCCGACGGGAAAATGGTCACCGAACCGGGTCGCGACCGGATGGTGATGTTTCAGGAATCGGCGCTCTTTCCATGGCTCGATGTGATCGGCAACGTGCTCTTCGGGCTAAAACTCAAGCCGAACCTGACCAACAAGGAGCGCATCGAAGTTGCCAAGTTTTATCTCCAGCTCGTCGGCCTCGAACGCTACATGCACTCGAACATCCACGAACTCTCCGGCGGCATGCGGCAGCGCGTGGCCCTGGCCCGCTCGCTCGCCCCGAACCCTCGCGTGCTCTTGATGGACGAGCCATTTGCCGCGCTCGATGCGATGACCCGCGAGCAACTTTACGGCGATCTTCAGGAAATCTGGGCGGCGCGGAAAAAGACGATCGTGTTCGTCACGCACAACGTCCGCGAGGCGGCGTGTCTCGGCAATCGCGTGGTGCTGTTCTCGCCGCATCCGGGCCGCATTCGCGAACAATTCACCATCGACCTGCCGCGCCCGCGCGACATCAACAGCCCGAGCCTCGCCAACTACGCGACGGAGATCACCAAGGCGCTGAAGTCCCACCGCGACGCGAGCCGGGAAGTCGCCGATTGATCCGATGAAACGCTTCGCCACCGCCTTCCTTTTCTTCGTCGCATTGATTGCCGTCTGGCATTACGGGCGCGACTTCATGGTCAGCACGCGGCGCTGGTCGGCGGTGCTCGTGCCCGATCCGCTGAGCGTATGGCAATATCTGCTCTCCGCCGTCCGCGACGGCACGCTCTTCGAGGCGCTTCTGGTCACGACGAAACGCCTGCTCGTCGGATATTTCCTCGGCGTGATTACGGGCGTCCCGCTCGGATTGCTCACCGCGCGCTTCAAGTGGGCGTCCGACACCATCGGCGTCGTCGGACTCGGCCTGCAAACGCTGCCGAGTGTCTGCTGGGTGCCGCTCGCCCTGCTCTGGTTCGGTCAGACGGAAGTCGCCATGCTTTTCGTGGTCATCATGGGCACGCTCTGGTCGGTGCAAATTTCCACCGACAGCGGGGTGCGCAACGTCCCTCCGATCTACCAGCGGGCCGCGCAGACCATGGGCTCCCGCGGCCTGCACACTTGGATCAAAGTGATCCTGCCGGCCTCGCTTCCGTTCATCGTCAGTGGGATCAAGCAAGGCTGGGCATTCGCCTGGCGTTCCCTTATGGCCGCGGAGATCTACGTGACGATTCTGACCGGCTTCGGTCTCGGCCACCTGCTTCATTACGGTCGCGAATTAAACGCCATGGATCAGGTCATCGGCGTCATGCTCGTCATCGTCGTCATCGGCCTGCTGGCCGACAAAATCCTCTTTTCCCCGTGGGAACGGTTCCTCCACCGGCGCTGGGGGACGGTTAAGTCATGAAAAGAAACTTGCTCGCTGAGACGCGCCTTTGCTTGAGTCCCTGCGATTTCCTTGGATTGTCTCCTTACTTTATGAAGAAAGCCCTCACCCTGGCATTGGTCGCACTGTCCCCTGTCGTCTTTGCCGAAGTGCCCCAAACAATCCAACTTCCTCCGCAGTCCAAACTGATCGACGACGTGGTCGTGCCCGTGCCGAGCGAGATTTTCAGCGTCCTCGACAAACTCGGGAAACCCAACTGGAGCGCCGTCCAGCGCCCCAGCAAAACCGTCGTCGGCGCGATCGGAGATCAACCGCAGAACGCGCTGCTCCTCGGCTCGGTCATCGCCGAGGGATTTATCGCCGTCGAAGCCGAGGACGCCGAGCAGGTCAAACAGATCGGCAAAAGCGTGCTCAACCTCGCCAAGGTGTTCAATGTCCAGAAGTCCGTGGTCAAACGCAGTAACAGCATCATCGACTCGGCGGACAAGAAGAACTGGCCGGCCGTGCGCCGCGAACTGGACGGCGCGCTGGAAGACGTGAAGAACGCCATGGTCGAACTGAACAGCGAGCCGTTGTCGCAGCTCATCAGCCTCGGCGGCTGGATTCGCGGCACTGAAGCGCTGACTGCCGTGGTCAAGAAATCGTATTCCAAGGACGGCGCCGAGTTGCTCCATCAGCCGCTGCTCCTCGACCATTTTGAAAAGCGCCTCGCCGGCTTGAAGCCGAAGTTCAAATCCGATCCCGTCGTCACCAAAGTCCAGAAAGGCCTCCTCGAAATTCGCCCGCTGATCGGCCTGACCGAAGGCAGCGACATTTCGGAGAAATCCGTGAAGGAGATCAACGACATCACCTCGGAACTCATCAAATCGATCACTTCGAAGGCGCAGTGATCCACGAACCTCTTTTTGTGAAACGATTCGCACCCCTCGCTTTTCTCCTGCTGCTCTTCGTCCTCGGCCCCGGCCCGGCCCGGGCAACGATCGATGACGCGCTCTCCTTCGCCCTCGAAGCCGCCGATCCCTACGTCAAGGAAGGCTTCACCGTCCGGGAAGATTATTGGGGCGGCGACCTGCCCGTCAAATCAACCAAGGCGATCGTCCACCAGCTTTTCAAGGGCAACGAATACTGGTTTTGGATGGGCACTGACCAGAAAGCCGCCAAGATTTCCGTCCACATCTACGACAGCGCCGGCAACCTCGCCGAAGCCGAAGCCTGGCAGAAGCCACACTTCGCCGCGGCGCGCATCGTGCCAAAAAAGACGGGTTCCTATTATCTGATCGTCGAAGTCGAGAAATCGCCGGACGAACGGACCTACTGGTCGCTGGCTTACGGCTTCAAGTAGCCCGCGACCGCTTTGCGCATGAGCTTGCCCCGCAGTTTGTGTCTGTGATCGACGCCCAGACATTGCAGTTCGAGAGCGGGCGCCTGCTGCAATCGCTCTACTGCAACGATCTCGCGCTGCTCAAGGTTCTGGAAAAGACCCTCGAAGTCCGCGTGACGACGCGTGACGGCTGGTTGCGCGTCGAAGGCGCGCCCGACCGCATCGAGCAGACACGGCGGGTCTTTGAGCAACTCGAACGCGCTCGCCAGACCGGCGTTTCCATCCGCAAACACGAGTTTCAGCAAGCGCTCCGCTCGGTCACCGAACCGCAGGAAGCCAGCCTCGACGAACTGCTCGATATCCGAATCCTCGGCTCGGCCAAACGTCCCCCGATCGTCCCGAAGACTGCCGGACAGCACGCCTATCTCGAGGCGATCCAGACTCACGACATGGTCTTCGGCGTCGGTCCCGCGGGCACCGGCAAAACTTATCTGGCCATGGCCATGGCCGTCTCGGCGCTCAAGCGCGAACAGGTTACGCGCATCATTCTGACCCGGCCGGCGGTCGAGGCCGGCGAAGCGCTGGGTTTTTTACCGGGCGACTTGAAGGAGAAAATCATGCCATATCTGCGCCCGCTCTACGACGCATTGAACGACATGGTCGAGCCCGAGGAAATGCAGCGCCTGATGGAACGCGGCGTGATCGAAATCGCTCCCCTTGCCTACATGCGCGGCCGCACCTTGAACCGCTCCTTCGTCGTGCTGGACGAAGCGCAAAACACCACGACCGAACAAATGTTCATGTTCCTCACGCGGCTCGGGGCGGAATCGAAAGCGGTCATCACCGGCGATCACACACAGATCGATCTGCCCTCGAACAAACGCTCCGGCCTGATCGAAGCCATGCAGGCGTTGAAAAACGTCGAAGGCATCGCCTTCAACCATTTCAGCGAGCGCGACGTCATCCGTCACGAACTCGTCCAATCCATCGTCCGCGCCTATCGCCGCCATCGCGGCACGGGCGAAACGGAAACGAAGCGTTGATTTTCGCCTCCTGCCAACTGAGTCTCTCCGCACTCGCCGCCCATGCTCGGTTTTTTTGAACGACAGCGATTGGTTAAAAAAGGCCTGGCCTCCTCGAAACAGCGCCGCCGTCGCACCGAAAACGAATGGCTGCAAACCCTCGAGCTCGGAGGGGTCGCCAAGATCGGCATTTTCGTCGCCTTTATCGTCGGGCTCGCGCTGCTGATTTATTCGGATGTGCGGGCGCAGCCGATGGAGAAAGTCTTCATCGCCGTCCTCATCTTCCTGACCGCGCTGGCCCAGCTCTGGATCAATCACCCGCAGACCTTCGCGAGCAATTCCCGGGTGTTGCTCATCTTTGGCGTCTTCCTGCTGCATCTCCTGATCGTCAAGCTGGTGTTGGTCACGGCGGATGAGCAAATCCTCAAAGGCGGCACCGCCATGCCCGGCAGCTTCAGCCCGTTGGAGCGGCAGCAGCTTTGGAAACTGGCCGTGCCGTACGCCTTCGCCCCGCTGATCCTGTCGGTCCTCCTCGGCAAAAATCACGGTATCTTCGCCGCCACTTTCGTCAGCTTGTGGGGCGCGCTGATTTACAAAGGCATCGACCCCATCTTCCTGGTCATCAGCCTGATCAGCGGGTTCATCGCGGTCTTCGTCACGCTGGAGGTGCGGCGGCGCAATCAATTGGTGCGCGCGGGTTTTTTCATCGGGCTTTCGACCTGGATCCTCGCGTTCATCTTCGGCCTGATCGGACCGATCATCTGGGAATCGCTGGCCGGCACGAATTGGAGAATCATCGGGTGGCAAAGCATCGTCGCGGTCGGCAGCGGCGTGCTCACGGCGTTTCTGGTCAGCGGCGCGCTGCCGCTTTTCGAAGGCGCCTTCCGCATCACCACGAACATTTCGTGGCTCGAGCTCGCCGATCTCAATCACCCGCTGCTCAAGCGCCTCGTGATCGAAGCCCCCGGCACCTATCACCACAGCCTCGTGGTCGCCAATCTCTCCGAGGCCGCCGCCGAGGTCATCGGCGCCAACCCGGCGCGCTGTCGCGTGTGCTCCTATTTCCACGACATCGGGAAGCTGGTGAAGCCCGATTACTTCACAGAAAACATGCGCCGCGAACGCAATCCGCACGATGACCTCGCGCCGACGATGAGCGCGCTGATCATCATCGCGCACGTCAAGGAAGGCGTGGATCTCGCCCTCAAGCACAACCTCAATCAGGAGATCATCGACGTCATCCAGCAGCACCACGGCACGTCGCTCGTCTTCTACTTCTACAAACGGGCGCTCCAGCAGCAGGAAGACGCCCGCGCCGGCGGCAAAATCATGAACATCCGCGAGGAGGACATCCCGGAAGTGCGCGAGGAAAGTTTCCGCTACAGCGGCCCACGCCCGCAGACCAAGGAAACGGCGATCATCAGCCTCGCCGATTCGATCGAAAGCGCGTCGCGCAGCTTGGAAAAAGTCACCCCACAAAAGGTCGATCAGCTCGTCACCGACATCATCGAAAAGCGCCTGCTCGATGGTCAGCTCAAGGAATGCGACCTGACGATGACCGAACTGGAAGAGATCGCGGAGAGCTTCAAACGCACGCTGCAAAGCATGATGCACAGCCGCGTGGCGTATCCCGACGAGCGCACCGAGCGGCGCGAAACGCCGATGCCCGCGTCCCGCTCCACGGTGCCGCCCATCTCCGCGGCTTGAAGATCAGCGTCCACAATCGCCAGCGCTCGCGGCCCGTGCGATTGCCGTGGTTGCGCCATTTCGCCGAGATCGCGCTCCAGGAATGCGCGAGACATTCGGCCGACGACCGGTTTGCCCTGCGCGCGCTCGATGAAGTCGAAATCTCCATCGTCTCCGACCGGGTCATCGCCGATGTCCATCAGCGTTTTATGGATATTCCCGGGCCGACCGACGTGATTACCTTCGACCACGGAGAAATCGTCATGAGTGCGCAGACCGCCCAGCACTACGCGGCGGACTACGACCATCCGCTCGATCAAGAACTGGCCCTTTACATCATCCACGGGCTGCTGCACCTGAACGGCTACGAGGATGCGACCGCCCGCGAGGCGGCTCGCATGCGCCGTGTGCAGGAACGCCTCCTGCGAGCTTGCCTCGCACAAGTTTCGCCTCTTTAAATCCACCCCTCCATGCACCCCCAGATCCCCCGCCCCCACTCCCGTATCCTTTCGCTGCTGCTCGTCGCCAGCCTCGCCGCCGCCCCTGCGCTCCGCGCCCAGCAGGACGCTCCGCCGGTTGATATCGGCCAATTGCTCCAGGCACTGCGCGCCTTGCGCGACCAGCAAACAGCGATGCTCCAATCCCAAAAACAGACCGCGATGCAGCAGATCAGCTCGGCCGCCGGCAGCCCGGAAAGGGCCATCCAGCTGTGGGAGGATGCCGTGCGGGCGACGCAGTTCGACGGCATGGCCAAGGAGGGCGCCCAATTCCGCGCCTGGAAAGAAGGCGAAGGCGAGGCGCTCAAGGAAAGCCAGGTCCAGAACGCCGTGCATCTGCATCTCACGTGGCTGATGCTCACGCTGCAGCGGTCGGCCGGCGCCAAGGTCAAGGACATGCTCCCCGCCGTGGTCACCTACACCAAAGAACTCGTCGCCGATGAGACGGCGATGGAACTCCTCGCCGAGAGCATCAAGCGGGAAAAGGAAGCAGCGGCCATCGCGCCTCCCGGCGCGGGCAATCGTCGCAACCAAAACCAGGCGCGAAAAGTCAGCGATGCCGCGATCAAACGCGCGCACGACCAGATCCTGCGCGGTGGCCTCGGCGCCAGCCCGGTGGTCAAATGGATGCGCCTGACCGATGCCGTGAAAGTCGATAAGTGGGAGACCAATCCCGGCAACCTCGACGGCATTTTCGAGAAGATCATCCTGCCGGAACTGCGCGAACAAAAAGACGCCCGTGTCCTCGACTACTGGGATCTCAAACTGAAGAAGGAAGCGGACACCGCCTCGCGGTCGCGGCTGGCTTATGAGATCGAAAAATTCAACGCCGAACGCCGGCCCTCCCTGCTCTGGAGCCGCTCGCAGGAATACCTCCTCCTCGGCCAGAAAAACCGCGCGATCAGCGAAATGTTCGCCCTCATCAAGGCCCACCCGAATCATCCCGACGCCGAGGACTGGATTGCCGGCCTCGAAAAATTGCTCGCCCCTCCGGCGCCAGCGCCAGCGACGTCCGCACCCGCATCGGTGCCGGGCCTGTAGTTCCCTGCGTCGTGACCGAAACCGTCATTGAGCAGGAAACCAAAAGCGGCACGGCCACCGACGTGCCGTGGAATGTGGTCGTGCACAACGATCCGGTGAACCTCATGACCTACGTCACGCGCACCTTTGAAAAAGTCTTCGGCTACTCCCGCGAGCGCGCGGAAAAACACATGATGGAAGTCCACAAGCTGGGCCGCTCCATCGTCTGGACCGGGGCCCGCGAACGCGCCGAAGCCTACGTCGAGCAATTGCACGGCTACCTCCTGCTCGCCACCATCGAGAAAAGCCAGTGACCCGTGCAGATCACTCGTCCTGACGACCAAACCGTCCGCCTCTCGCGGCTCGACGCCTTCCTCGCTGAATTGCTCCGGCGGATTCCGAAAAGTGCGGACCCCGGCGACAACGCCGCAGCGCGGACGCGCCTTTTCAGCGCCCCTTCGCACGACGACGCGGAGACGGAGCTCGTCGAAGACTGGCGAGAATACGTCGCGCCGGAACTGCGACGGATATTTCTCACCACCCTCGAAGTCATCGAAGGCGATCTGCCCAAGCTGCAGATCGACAAAAAGAGCGGCGAAGGCACGCTATCCATCCCGCTCAGCCATCTTGAAAGCTGGATCCACGGCCTTAACCAAGCCCGGCTCGCACTGGCCGCATCCCATGATTTTACGGAGGAAGAAATGGAGCGCTCCCTGCCGCTGGGCGCCGACCCGCGCGCCCTCGCCCTCGTTCAGGTCCGCTTTTACGGTGTCCTCCAGGAACTCTTCCTCCGCGAACTCGAAGGCGATTGACGCCCGATTTCCCGCACTGTTCTCTACCCCACACTTCCCATGAAACGCCTCCTCCTCCCCGCCCTGCTCGCCCTCCTCGCCGCCGCCCCGATCTTCGCCGCCGATGCGCCGGTCAATGAACTGGGCGAGAAAGAAAAGGCCGCGGGCTGGAAGCTGCTTTTCGACGGCGACGACGCCAGCCCGTGGTGGCGCGGCTACAAGAAGGACGGTCTGCCCGATGGCTGGAAAGTCGAGAACGACGCCCTCGTCCGCAAAGGCAAAGGCGGCGATATCATCACCAAGGACCAGTTCGACAGCTTCGAGTTTTCGATCGACTGGAAGATTAGCCCCGGCGGCAATTCGGGCGTGATGTTTAAGGTCAAGGAAACCGACGGCGCGCCGTGGTTCACGGGCCCCGAGGCGCAAATTCAGGACAATGAAAAAGGACACGATCCGCAGAAGGCGGGCTGGCTTTATCAATTCTACGCCGCGGAAGTCGATACCACCAAACCCGCCGGCCAGTGGAACAACTTCATCCTGCGCTGTCAGAAAACCGCCCGCGGCACCTACCACTGCACGCACTGGATGAATGGCGTGAAATACGTGGACTACGAAATCGGTTCCGCGGACTGGAACGAGCGCCTCGCCAAATCCAAGTTCAAGGACAAACCCGACTTCGCCAAAGCCGCCGCCGGCCACATCTGCCTGCAGGATCACGGCAACGAAGTCGCATTCCGCAACATCAAGATCCGCACCCTGCCGACCGAGGAATAAACGCCTTCAGCGTCTTTCGGAAGCGTCGCCTCCCTCAGATCAGTTTGAAGCGGGCGAGATCCTGCGAATCGACCACGCCAACTGGAACCTGCCTTTCGTCCACCACGACGAGGTCGTCGATGCGGTGCTGCTCGAGGATCTGCAATACTTCCGCGGCGAGCCGGTCGCTCCGGATCGTCACCGGGTGACGGGTGATGAACTGCTCCACCGGTGTTTCGCCGAGCCCCGGGTCGAGTTGGAAATGCCGCGCAAAATCCCCGTGCGTGAAGATCCCAAGGAGCCGCCCGTCCACATCGACCACCACCGCCGCCCCCGCCTTGCGCCGCGACATTTCGTGGAGGACCGCGCGCACGACCATGGCCGGCTGGACCAGCGCCATCTGGTCGGCACCGCGCATGATCTGGTGAACCTTCAGCAGCAGCGTTCGGCCGAGCCGCCCGCCGGGATGAAACCGCGCAAAGTCCTCTTTTTGAAAACCACGCGCTTCGAGCAGGACCATGGCGAGCGCATCACCGAGGACGAGCATCACCGTCGTGCTCGAGGTCGGTGCGAGGTTCAGCGGACAGGCCTCGAGTTCCACGCTCACGTCGAGATGCACATGGCTGTTCTGCGCGAGGAAGGATTTCGGGTTGCCGGTCAGCGCGATGATCTTCACATCGAAACGCGAGAGGGCCGGCAGGATGTTCACCAGTTCATCCGTCTCGCCGCTGGAACTCAGCGCCAGCACCACGTCGCCGTCTGAGACCACGCCGAGATCGCCATGGAGCGCGTTCAGGGAATTCAGCACCACTGCAGGTGCGCCGGTGCTGGTCAGCGTCGCGGCGATTTTCTCGCCGATGTGCCCGGATTTCCCGACGCCCACGACCACGACTTTTCCGCGATGCTCCACGCAGTGCCGGATTAGTTCGACGGCCTCGACGAACGTCCCATCGAGCCGCTCGCCCAGCCGCTGCACTTCGGCCAGTTCGAGCGCGATCACGCGGCGGGCTTTTTCGAGATAATCCATGGAGGCGCCGATGCTAGACCAAGCCATGCTCCGGGAGGGAACGAATTTCTTCCGCGGCGCGCATCCGTAAAACCACACGGCGACACCATGACCGGTGTCGCCGCGCGTCTGTGCAGGAATTGGTGAGTTCGCCGGATTTACTTGGCGACCAGGGAGTCGCGCAGGTCGCGCACCTGATCGTGCGCGGCTTTGATCTCGACGAATTGGTTGGCGAGGATTTCACGGACATTGGACGGCAGGTCGGTGCGGTCCAAGGTTTCGCGGTAGTGAGCGACGGCGGAGTCTTCGCCGCGTTCGCACTCGGCGAGGATGGCGTGTTCGTTGTTGCTGGTCAGCGCGGCTTTGAGGTCGATCCAACCACGGTGAAGCGCGCCGGAAACAGACCCGCTGGTCTGCGGTTCGGCTTCCCCGAGGGAGTGCGCAAGGGCTTGGAGTTCGCCGGCAAATTTCGAGCGTTGCAGGACGAGGCTGTTAAACAAGGTCCGGATTTCCGCGGAATCCACATCATCCGCGGCGGCCTTGAAGCCAGCCTGACCGTCCTTGAGGGTCTGGATGAGATCGTTGAGAAGGGAGGTATTTTCGGAATTGGTGCTCATAGTACCCTTCCAATCGCCTCCGCAGCCCGCGGCGGGTGTATGGGTGCGGCTGGGATGGTGTGCTGCGCTCCGAAAATCAGACGGCGACAATCGTCGAACGAATAATAAATATGCCTGGGAAGCGGGCGACGGTGGAAAGTCATTGATCGGGCGGCGCCATCGTTGTCCATTGCCTTAACGAAATCTCGATCATGCTTGGCTCCGACATTCCCTCGCCCCAAACCTCGTTTATTGCGGTCGAACAATCCGTCCTTGTTCGTGCAAAGATCGCCGATGTCTTCGCGCGCTGGTGTCGGGTCGAGGAATTTCCGACGTTTATGGAAGGCGTGCGCGAGATCCGCTGGCTGGATGACAAACGCTTCAGCCTGAAATCAGAGAATGACGGACAGTATTTCCACTCGACCTGCGAGCTGACGCTCCGCATCCCAGAGCGCCGGATGGCTTGGCGCACCTTGGAAGGCCCGGACAGCGCGGGCGTGGCCTGCTTTCAGAATGCTGGCGGCGGGTGGACGGAAGTGACGCTGAAGATGCGCTACAATCCGGAAGGCGGTTGGCAAAATCGTCAACAGGTGGAAGGGCGGATGCGGCGCAATCTCGAGCGATTCAAGGAACTGGTCGAAGGGGCAAAGTCCGTCGAGGCAAGTTGAGGCGGCAGGGTTGCGCGGACGGTGGGCGTGGAGCAGAGTCGTCGCCCGCATGAGCGCCATCGAAACGGAAGGACTGTCCAAGTTCTATCGCACTTACAAAAAGGCCCCCGGCTTGTGGGGGGCGATCAAGGGGCTCGGCCATCGCGAATACGAGGAAGTGCGCGCGGCCGATGGGGTGACGTTTTCGATCGAGGAGGGCGAGTTTGTCGGGTTCCTCGGACCCAATGGCGCGGGCAAAACGACGGTGCTGAAGATGCTCTCCGGACTGCTCAATCCGACGAGCGGGAAAGCGAAAGTGCTGGGTTTTGTGCCGTGGGAGCGCAAGGACGCGATGAAACGGCAGTTTTCACTGCTCATGGGGCAAAAGAATGCGCTCTGGTGGGATCTGCCGGCGCGCGAGTCGCTGGAGCTGAACCGGGCGATTTACGGGATCGAAAAGGCGCGCTTCAAGACGATGGTAGGCGAACTCACGGAGTTGCTGGATTGCGCGGACAAGCTGGACACGATGGTCCGGGAGCTATCGCTCGGCGAGCGGATGAAGATGGAGTTGATCGCCGCGCTGCTCCATTCGCCGAAGATACTTTTCCTCGATGAACCGACGATCGGCCTCGACGTGACTTCGCAAAAAAAGGTGCGGGCGTTCCTCCGCCACTACAACCGCGATCGGAAGATCGTGACGATGCTGACCAGCCACTACATGCAGGACATCGAGGAGCTGTGCGCGCGCGTGATCATCATCGACGCGGGGAAGATTTTTTACGACGGGCCACTGAGCGCGATCATCGACCGCTTCGCCACTCACAAGATCGTCGGGCTGGCCTTTGAGCCGAACGGCGCGGAGTGCAACTTTGCGAGCTTGGGGGAAATCGTGGAGCAGACGCCCGGCCGGGTGCGGCTGAAGGTGCCGCGCGCCAAGGTGGCGGAGACGTGCCGGGAGGTGCTGAGTGCGTGCAAGGTGACGGACCTGAATGTGGAGGAGTTGCCGGTCGAGGAAGTGATCCGACAACTTTTCCACGAGCAGTCGGAGGAAGCGAAAGTGCTCAGCGCGTAGGCTACCGCCGGCACGACGCTCCGCGTGTTGCTTTGACTTTGCGCTGGTGCGTGGAAGGTAACAGCGCCCGTTCTCTCGCCTTGAAATCGATCCCCCATCTCCGCCGCACCGTCCTGGTTTTCGCCATGGGCCTCGCCGCTGTCCATGCCGAACCGGCAGTGACGTTGTCCGCCGCATTGGAACAAAAACAGGTGGCACTCGAAGCCGCGGGGAATGGTCGCGACCAACTCACGCTCACCTTGCGCAATCGCTCCGCGACCGCGACCAGCGTCGGCATCGCTGCGGGCCTCGTCGCGGCTGGCCGTCGGCCAGAAGATCGGGTGATCGTCCTGCGGTCGGCCGTGGCCAGCGTGCCGGCGGAGGGCGCCGCGGACGTCACGTTGCCGGTCGCGGTGCTCTCGTCCAAAAACGTCGCGACGGCGCAGTCGTTCACCCTCACGACCGCCTCCGAACCGCGCCTGACCGCGCTGCTCGCGGCGCTCGCCGATCAACCCGATGGGCCGCGTTCCACGGCGCAGCTCGCGGTGCTCTGTCTGCTCGAAGACACGACCTTCGCGCAGTGGCGGCAATTCCACGGTGCGAAGACCGAAACACCGCCGACGCCCGCGGAAGTGACCCAGGCTATCGACGCGCTCGGCTTGCTGCGGACTGTCGCGCCGGAGCGCACCTTCGCGCTGGCGCAGGACGCCGATCTCAAGGCCCGCGCGTTGCGCAATCCCTGGTGTCGCGCCAAAGCG